>DAONZY010000008.1:3585-63553 GCA_035407085.1 Deltaproteobacteria bacterium
CTGCATGGTGAAGATGTGATCGTGGCTGAATTGTCGGATCAGGCCGCGCTGGATGGTGCGTTCCATGAGTACGGCTTTAAAACGGTGCTGCATTTTGCCGCCTCGATTGTGGCGCCCGAGTCAGTTTCGCTGCCGCTCAAGTACTACGGCAACAACACCCGTAACACACTGGGCCTTCTGGAGGCCTGTGTCCGGCATGGCGTGCAGCGGTTCATCTTTTCCAGTACGGCGGCGGTCTACGGGTTTCCTGATGGGGGTGTTGCATCTGAAGAGAGCCGGCTTGCCCCGATCAATCCCTACGGCACATCCAAGCTGATGAGCGAATGGATGCTGCGTGACACGGCTTTTGCCTATGGCATGAAGTATGTGGCTCTGCGCTATTTCAACGTTGCCGGTGCTGACCCTCTGGCCCGTATTGGACAGCGCACACCGGAGGCGACCCACCTGATCAAGGTGGCCTGTCAGGCTGCCTTGGGCATGCGTGAAAGTACAGCCATCTACGGCACCGACTACCCGACCCCGGATGGTACCGGTATCCGTGATTACATCCACATTGAGGATCTAGCATCGGCCCATCTGAGTGCCCTGGGTTATCTGGAGCAGGGGGGGGAGTCCACTGCCATGAACGTCGGCTATGGTCAGGGCAGCAGCGTGCGTGAGGTGCTGCAGGTGGTGCGTGAGATCAGCGGTGTAGATTTCAGGATGGTTGAGGCGGACAGGCGCCCGGGCGACCCGGCATCGCTTGTTGCCCGGGCAGAAAAGATCAGAAGTCTTACCGGCTGGTCTCCCCGTTATGACAGCCTGCGGCAGATCGTGGCCGATGCCTGGCGATGGGAAAGCCGGCTGGCCGGCCGATGAAACTGGTGCTTTCCATAGCCTTGTTCGGGGGGCTGGGGTGTGTGTCGCGCTACTATCTGTCGGGCTGGGTCTATGAACGCCTGGGATGGCATTTCCCCTGGGGGACTCTGGCGGTGAATATCTGCGGGGCCTTTATCATCGGGTTACTGATGGAGCTGAGTCTGCGCAGCGCGCACCTGCCACCCACGCTGAGAATCGGCCTGGTGACCGGTTTTCTGGGAGGATTGACCACCTTTTCCACCTTCAGCTATGAAACCTTCCGCCTGCTGGAAAGCGGTAACTACAGTACTGCACTGGTAAATGTGATGGTCAGTGTGACGGTCTGTCTGGTGTTTACCTGGCTGGGGGTAATGGCGGCCAAGGCACTTTAAAGCCGGGATGCGTATTTCGTGTCCGTTGTCCGTTTGTTTGCGGAACCCGGATAACGGTTTTTACCCTTCACTCTGCGCCTTGAGCGCCTCCATCTGGTAATGTGCCCTCAGCGCTTCGGTAATCTCGTTGATATCCCCTGCCATGATTGAATCCAGCCGGTAGAGTGTCAGGCCGATGCGGTGATCGGTCAGGCGCCCCTGTGGGAAATTGTAGGTGCGGATCCGTTCGCTGCGGTCGCCGGAGCCGACCTGCTGCTTGCGGTCAGCGGCCAGTCGGGCATTCTGTTCCTGCAGGATATTGTCCATGATGCGGGTCTTAAGCACCTTCATGGCCTTGGCGCGGTTCTTGATCTGGCTGCGCTCCTCCTGGCAGGCGACAACAGTGCCGGTGGGGATGTGGGTGATGCGCACGGCCGAGTCGGTGGTGTTGACGTGCTGGCCGCCGGCGCCGGATGAGCGGTAAACATCGATCTTCAGGTCATCGGGTCTGATGTCGATATCCACATCCTCTGCTTCGGCCATGATGGCGACAGTGCAGGCGCTGGTGTGGATGCGCCCCTGGGCCTCGGTTTCCGGCACACGCTGAACGCGGTGGGTGCCGGATTCGTATTTGAGCTTGGCATAGACCCCCTCACCTTCCACAGAGGCGATGATCTCCTTGAAGCCGCCACGCTCCGACTCTGAAGCGGAGATGATCTCGACTTTCCAGCGGTTGGCGTCGGCATAGCGTGAATACATGCGGAACAGGTCTCCGGCGAACAGCGCCGACTCGTCGCCGCCGGTACCGGCACGGATTTCCAGGATAACGCTCTTGTTGTCGTTGGGATCCTTGGGTAGCAGCAGCAGCTGGATGTCTGCTTCGAGCTGCTTCTTTTCCTCTTCCAGGGTGGTCAGTTCTTCCGCTGCCATCTCCTTCATGTCCGGGTCGGACAGCAATTCGCTGTTATCGGCGATCTCTTCCTGTACCTTGCGGTAACGGCGGTAGGCGGTGACCAGGTCGGTCAGGTCCGCGTGCTCACGGGAAAGTTTGCGGAATTCTGGCTGGTTGGATATGACAGCCGGGTCGGATAGCAGCGCCTCCACTTCCTGGTAGCGGCGCTCCAGTTCTTCTATCTTGTCAAACATTGATGAACCTCATTGGAAAATTGGGATTGGGGCCGGGAAATGGAAAACCCGCAATCGTGAGCCTGCTCTGTTTTAAACGACTAAACGGTCGTCCTTGTGCCCCTCATTGATCTCCAACGCTTCATTCATGGAGCGGATAGCTACCTCCAGCTGGGCGTCATCCGGTTCGCCGGTGGTTAGCTTCTGCAGCATCAGACCGGGTGTGATCAACATCTTTACCAGCGGGTTGCAGTCGTTCTTGGCGCTCCATTTGAGGAATTCGTAGGATATGCCGGCGATGAGCGGCAGCAGCAGGATGCGTGAGGCAGCTTTCAGGTAGAACGGCCACAGTTTGGGTATCAGGGAAAAAACTGCGATGCTGACCAGCATGACGATCAGCAGGAAGCTGGTGCCGCAGCGCGGATGCAGACGCGGGTATTTGCGCACGTTCTCAACGGTCAGTTCTTCTCCAGCTTCAAAGGCGAAGATGGTCTTGTGCTCGGCGCCATGGTACTGGAATACCCGACGGATATCCTTCATATGGGCGATGGTCCAGATATAGACCAGGAAGACTGTTACCCTGATCAGGCCGTCCACCAGGTTGAAGACGATGTTGTTGTCGCTGATGACGGACAGTTGGGTCAGCACCTTGGTGGCGTAAAGGGGCAGCACGAAGAACAGGCCGATGCCGAATCCGAAGGCAATCGCCATGGTGCCGGCCATGGCCCAGGAGGAAAGTTCGCCATCGCCGCCTTCCTTGGCCTTTTCTTCTTCCGTCATGGCTTCATTGGCGGAAAAGTTCAATGCGGATATGCCGATATAGAGCGACTGGAACAGGGCGACCGCGCCTCGGACAACGGGGAGTTTCAGTAGCGGGAAGCGTTCGGAGAGCGGAACGACCTGCTCTTTCCTGACAACGATCTCACCGCAGGGTCTGCGGACGGCAATTGCCAGCGCACGCGGTGCACGCATCAACACCCCTTCAATGACAGCTTGCCCGCCTACATTTATTTTTTCCATGTTTTTCCTTGAGACTGTTTGACTGTTGGAGGCACTTATTCGAGATTGCGGAAATATTCCCTGACTTCGGCGGTCTGCCCGCAGCAAAACTGGCCTTCGGGACAGGGGTTGCTGATGCAGCCCGGACCGGCGTCGCGAAAGATGACCGGCGCGACTTTTTTTACCTGACGCAGCATCTCTATGCCCATCTCGCGGATCTCCCACTGGGCCCGCCGACAGCAGCGCAGGTTGAAAAAGTGCAGCAGTTCGCGGGCATTCATGGTCATGATGATCTTGGTCTCGGCAGCATTGGGCAGTATATAGCGTGCATCCTCAGCGGGTATGCCCATATCCACCAGTTGGGCGTAGGCCTTATGCACGGTTTCCGACATGAAGGCGAATATCTGCCGCGCCTCTTCATTTTCCGCGATCGAGTCTGGCATGATCGAGGTATATTCCTCTTTGTGCGAAACATAGCGCTGTGACTGCTGGGAGAAAGAGGCGATCCGGTGTCTGACCAGTTGGTGGGTAGTTACCCTTGAAATGCCTTCCAGGCCAAAGGTGAAGGAGACATGCTCCAATACGGATTGATGCCCCAGGGACATGATTTTGTCCAGGAAAGCTTCTATGTCGGTGGATTCCAGCTTTTCCTGGAGTCGACCGATCGAGACGGGCGAGTAGCATAGCCGAGCAGCAAGGGCTACGGTCTTTTCGGGTTCCGGCGTATATTGGAGGAGCTCTACATTCATTGGTTGCGTGTCCGTTTCAGGTGGTCTGGCAGCGCTGTCTGCTGCAGGCGCCCGGAACTGACAGCAGGTCAGATGTCAGCAGGCCTACGCTGACCGGGCAGGAGATTACAGATCCAGCTGCCTGGCTGCAGCAACACGGCCCGGTGTGCTACAGCAAGTTGAAGCATGGCCTTGCATCCAGTCTGGAACAAGAAAGGGGGATTTGCCTGGCGGCAATTCCCCCTTTAGCGTTGAACCGATGTGCGACTAAAGCTGGCCGTAACGCTTTTTAAAGCGCTCCACGCGGCCGGCGGTGTCGATAAGCTTCTGCTTGCCGGTGAAGAACGGGTGGCAGGCGGAGCATATTTCGGTATTGATCTCATCACGTGTGGAGCGGGTTACGAATGTGTTGCCACATAGACACTTCACCGTGGTCTCGTTGTAAACTGGGTGGATACCTTCTTTCATCTCTTCCTCCTTCAATATCTTTGCAGCAAAACTGTCGTAAATGCTACTAAAGTGTAATCGTAGCTATTTGAATTCTTTTTTGCAACTCTTTTTTCTACTTGCTCATGGAGTCAAGAAACTCCTTGTTTGTCTTGGTCTCGGAGAGTTTGTCCAGCAGAAACTCCATGCAGTCAACCACATTCATTGGATGGATCACCTTGCGCAGAATCCAGATGCGGTTAAGTGAACTCTTGTCAATCAGCAGTTCTTCCTTGCGTGTTCCGGACTTGTTGATGTCAATGGCCGGGAAGGTACGCTTCTCTACAAGTTTGCGATCCAGGTGCAGTTCCATATTGCCGGTGCCTTTGAATTCTTCAAAGATGACCTCGTCCATCTTGCTGCCGGTATCGACCAGGGCTGTGGCGATGATGGTCAGCGAGCCACCTTCTTCAATGTTGCGGGCTGCGCCGAAGAAACGTTTGGGCTTGTGCAGGGCATTGGAATCCACGCCGCCGGAAAGAATCTTGCCCGATGGCGGAATGACGGTGTTGTATGCTCTGGCGAGTCGTGTGATCGAGTCCAGCAGGATGACAACATCGCGTTTGTGCTCAACCAGACGTTTAGCCTTTTCGATGACCATCTCGGCTACCTGCACATGGCGGGTGGCTGGCTCGTCGAAGGTGGATGAAACCACCTCTCCGTTGACCGAACGCTGCATGTCAGTCACCTCTTCAGGGCGCTCGTCGATCAGCAGTACGATCAGGTAGACCTCGGGGTGATTGGTGGCGATAGAGTTGGCGATATTCTGGATCAGCATGGTCTTGCCGGTGCGCGGCGGGGCCACGATCAAGCCGCGCTGTCCCTTGCCGATTGGCGCCACCATTTCGATCACGCGCATGGGCATGTTGTCTGCGCCTGTCTCCAGTCGCAGCTTTTCCTGCGGATATAGCGGAGTCAGGTTGTCAAACAGTATCTTGTCGCGGGCTACTTCCGGTGATTCGAAATTGACAGATTCCACCTTGAGCAGGGCAAAATAACGTTCACCCTCTTTGGGGGGGCGGATCTGGCCGGAGACCGTATCGCCGGTACGCAGATTGAATCGCCTGATCTGGCTGGGGGAGACGTAGATGTCGTCCGGCCCTGGCAGATAGTTGTAGTCCGTGGCTCTCAGGAAGCCGAAACCGTCCTGCAGTGTTTCCAGGACACCCTCGCCGTAGATCATGCCGTTCTGTTCGGTCTGGGCGTTCAGTATGGCGAAAATCAGATCCTGCTTGCGCAGACTGGATGCGCCTTCAATGTTGAGATCCTTGGCGATCGCGTTGAGCTCGTTGATCTTTTTGCCTTTTAGTTCCTGTAGGTTCATCGGTTCTCCTGCATGTGTCCTGGACATGCGTAGTGCGGCTGCAAAAGTGAAAAATCACATCTGTGGTTTTGGGGCGGCCTGACTTCTTATTGGATTTTGTTCTTGAATGACCTCAAAGCGGCATTGGAAAGGAAAGTACCCGGCGGGAAACTTTCAGCACATAGATTTCCTGTGTCATACGGAAAAAGTATCAAAATAGCGAAGGTGTTTGACAGGTTGACAATAGAGTTCACTGGACACTAATACTTAGAGGTAAAATATCCTTTACCTCTAACCTCCTGGACTTGTCAACAAAAAATAATTACCGGTTGTGGCCGGGACATATGGCTTGACCCGGTCAATCACGAAGGATATAAGTTAAAACTCTGGCTGGTTACAGAATCTGACCGATTCGGAAACGGCTGACCATGATACCACTCGCGATGTTGCTCATAGCGGTTTTGTTAAGTGCTCTGTCAGGCGTGCCTGCTCTCTCCACGCGTATGCCGCTCTTTGCGGGCCGCAGGCTGGCCTGTTTCTTCATGCTTGCGGCTACTGCCTGTGCGCTCTATGCCGTATCCGCCATTCTTCTGTTCGATCAGCCACCTGCAACGCTTCAACTGTCCTGGAATACGTCATTTGGCCCCTTCTCCCTGCGGCTTGATCCCTTGTCGGCATTCTTTGTTATGCCGGTTGTGCTGGTCGGCAGCGCCATTTCTGTTTACGGGTGCGGCTATTGCGCCACGTCACCGCGAAGCCGGGGTGAAGCCTTTCTGACCTTTTTTACCGGTGTTTGCACAGCCTCTGTACTAATGCTTCTTCTGGCCTCCAGTGTAACTGCGCTGCTGACCTGTTGGGAACTGATGGCCTTGTCTGTCTTCATCGTCATGAGCTTGGAGCATGACAGGCCGGAGGTGCGTAATGCCGGCATGCAGTACCTGGTTGCCAGCCATCTGACCATCGTTGCCATTATCATTGTATTTGCATTGCTTGCTGAAACCGGCGGCCCTGCTTTTCCTGCGACGGGCAGTCTGGATGCGGGTACCCCACTGGCCGGAGCGATTTTTCTGATTGCCCTGCTTGGTTTTGGGCTCAAGGCGGGTCTCATGCCCCTGCATGTCTGGCTGCCAGATGCCCATGCCAATGCGCCCAGTAATATTTCCGCATTTATGTCCGGTATTATCCTTAAGATGGGTATTTACGGTATTGTCCGGCTGGTCTCCTTCTATGCCGCGCCGCCGATGTGGTGGGGCATGCTGCTGCTCTGTCTTGGTGTTGTCTCTGCCGTGGCCGGCGTACTGTTTGCCATTGGCCAGCATGATATCAAGCGGCTGCTGGCATACCACAGTATTGAAAACATCGGTATTATCGTCATGGGGCTGGGTCTGGCCATAATCGGACTGGCTGACCACAACCGCACGATGTTTGTGCTTGGCATGGCAGGGGCGCTTTTGCATGTACTCAATCATGCCCTCTTTAAATCACTGCTGTTTTTGGGGGCCGGGGTAGTCATCCATGCCAGTGGTACACGCGACATTGACCGGATGGGGGGCTTATCCCGTGTGTTGCCGGTTACATCCGTTGCCTTTCTGGCCGGTTCCGCGGCTATCTGTGCCTTGCCACCTCTGAATGGTTTTGTCAGTGAACTCTTGATCTATCTGGGCTTCTTCTCGGGGTTTTCTACTGCGCCCGGCATGGTTGCTGCGGCAATTGCGCTGGCTGCGGTTGCGCTTGCCCTGACTGGGGGGCTGGCAGTGGCCTGCTTTGCAAAGGTCTATGGCACTACTTTTCTTGGAGTACCTCGCCAAGGTCTGCCGGAGGGCCATGAACACCCGGCCATGAATGCGGCCTTTGGTTTGCTGGCAGGCCTCTGTGTTCTGATCGGTATGCTGCCGTTTGCCGTTGCCCATCTGCTGGAGCCTGTGATCGTAAACCTGTACCCCGATCGTGGTGAGCTGTTGCCATCAATTCAGGCGATTGCCCACCTTTATGGCGTCAGTGCCGTGGCAGTGGCGTTGTTGCTTGTGATTGTTCTTCTGCTGGTGTATTACCTGAACCGGCTCAAACAGACGCCTGTGTCGGCCTCTGTCACCTGGGACTGCGGCTATGTGGCGCCATCTCCACGCATGCAGTACACGTCTTCATCCTTTGCCGATATGCTGGTCGGCATATTCGGCGGGATCCTGCGCCCGGAACGGCATGAACCAAAATTGCACGGTCTTTTTCCCCCCGATTCGGATTTTCATTCCCATGTGCCCGAGGTTACGCTGGAAAAAGGTGTCCTGCCGCTACTTTTTGCCGCAGATCGCAGGATTTCAGCCATACGTCGTTTGCAGAGCGGACAGCTCAACCGCTACCTGATGTATATCTTCGTTGCCCTGATCATTCTGGCGGCCATCTCGGGCCTGTACTGATTCCAGTGCATTTCCCGAGCCTGTAGCAGCCGACCCCCGCATCTCATTCTTGACCGCACCTTGCATAACTGCTATGTAATACTTTTGCTTTTTTTGATCAAATCTCCCCATGGAGGAACCATATTGTGACTTTTCAGGATCTGATCCTCTCCCTGCAAGGCTACTGGGCCAGGCAGGGATGCATCATTCAGCAGCCCTATGATACCGAGAAGGGTGCCGGAACCTTCAACCCGGCCACTTTTTTGCGCGTGCTTGGCCCGGAACCATGGAAGGTGGCCTATGTGGAGCCATCCAGAAGACCGACGGACGGACGTTATGGCGAGAATCCCAACCGTCTGCAGCATTATTACCAGTTTCAGGTGATCATGAAGCCTTCACCACTGAATATTCTGGATCTGTACCTGGATTCCCTGCGCGCCTTCGGCATTGATCCGTCCAAGCATGATATCCGCTTTGTCGAGGACGACTGGGAGTCTCCGACCCTGGGGGCCTGGGGGTTGGGCTGGGAGGTCTGGCTGGATGGCATGGAGATCACCCAGTTTACCTATTTCCAGCAGGCGGGCGGTATTGACCTGAAACCGGTCTCCTCCGAGATCACCTACGGTTGTGAGCGTATTGCCATGTATCTGCAGGGGGTGGACAACGTCTATGACCTGGAGTGGGTAAATGGCATCAAGTACGGCGACATTCATCACGAGAGCGAAGTGGAGTTTTCCTGTCACAACTTTGAAGAGGCTGATGTGGATATGCTGCTGCAGCTGTTCGGCATGTACGAGAAGGAATGCCTGCGACTGGCTGCCAGGGATCTGGTCCTGCCGGCTTACGACTATGTCATGAAATGTTCACATACCTTCAATTTGCTCGATGCGCGCGGCGCCATCTCTGTCACCGAGCGTGCCTCCTATATTGGCCGGGTCCGCAACGTAGCCCGCATCTGTGCTGAAGGTTACCTGGCCATGCGCGAACGCCTCGGATTCCCGCTGCTGAAAGGAGGTGCCGCCCGATGAGCACTAAAGAACTCTTTCTGGAAATCGGTACGGAAGAGATTCCGGCCGGCTTTATCCCCCGCGCCATGGCCGAGATGGAGACTGTCATCCGCCGGGAGTTGACCAATGCCCGCCTATCGTTCGGGGAAATCAAAACCATGGCTACGCCGCGACGTCTGGCGCTGGTTGTCAAGGACATCCCTGCCATGCAGCCGGATGCCGAGATAACGGCAACCGGGCCATCCAAAAAGGCCGCTTATGACAACGAAGGCCGGCCAACCAGGGCGGCGGAGGGCTTTGCCAGAGGCCAGGGGGTTGATGTATCCGATCTTAAGCTTGTGGTCACTGAAAAGGGTGAATACCTGGCGGTTACAAAACTTGAGACCGGCCGGCCGACCCATGAGTTGCTTGCCAGTATGCTGCCGAAGCTGGTGACCGAGATCCCGTTCAAAAAGTCCATGCGCTGGGGCAACCTGGATGTGCGTTTTGCCCGACCGGTGCACTGGATTGTGGCACTGTTCGATGGGGCGGTCGTACCTTTTGCCTTTGGCAACGTTGAAAGCGGCACCATCTCGCGTGGTCACCGCTTCATGGCCAATCACACCTTTCCTGTGCGCGATTTCAGCCATTATCTGGAGGAATGCGAACGTCACTTCGTGATTGTTGATCCGGAGCGGCGCAAGGAGGTTATCCGCCGTGAAACCCATCGGCTGGCCAAGACCACCGGCGGCCACCTGTTGCCGGACGAGGAATTGCTGGAACAGGTTGCCTATCTGGTTGAATATCCCAGTGCTGTGCTGGGGACCTTCTCGCCCGATTTTCTGGCTGTGCCCAAGGAGGTTTTGATTACCTCCATGCGCAGCCATCAGCGGTATTTCTCCGTCGTGGATGAAAACGGCAAGTTGATGCCATGTTTCATCACGATCAACAATACCTTGACTGAGGACCCGACTGTGGTGGTCAGGGGTAACGAAAGGGTGTTGCGCGCCCGTCTGTCGGACGCCCGCTTCTTCTTTGACGAGGATCGCAAGATTAGCCTGGAAAGCCGGGTGGAGTCGCTCAAGGCGGTGGTCTATCAGCAAAAGCTGGGCACCTCCTACGAGAAGATGGAGCGTTTCCGGGCCTTGGCCAAGTCCCTGTCCGACTTTCTCAATCCGTCCCTGACGCCCATGGTGGAGCAGGTGGCGTATCTGTGCAAGGCCGACCTGGTTACCGGTATGGTCGGCGAGTTTCCGGAGGTGCAGGGGGTCATGGGGCGTGAATACGCCCTGCTGGAAGGGCTCCCGGCTGATGTGGCCAATGCCATTGCCGAGCATTATCTGCCGATTCAGGCCGGCGGTGAATTGCCGGCTTCGGATGTGGGGGCGTTTGTTTCCATCAGCGACAAGCTGGACACCATCTGTGGCTGTTTCGGCGTCGGGCTGATACCGACCGGCTCGGCAGATCCCTATGCCCTGCGACGTTCGGCCATCGGTATTATCAATATCATCCTCGACAAGGGGTATCACATCTCGCTGGAGCAGGGTATTGACAAGGCGGTGCGTCTGCTGGCAGACAAGCTGGCCCGACCGGCAGCGGAGGTCAAGTCCGACGTGCTGGAGTTCTTCCGGGGACGTTTTGTCAATATGATGGCCGAGCAGTACCCAACCGACGTGGTCGAGTCGGCCGTATCGGTCGGTTTTGCTGATTTGGTCGAGGTGGCCGCCCGTATCCGGGCCTTGGTGGCCTTTACCGACCATCCCGATTTCGAGGCGTTGGCGGTGGCATTCAAACGCATCGGCAATATCATCAAGGGGGGCGTCGACATCCCGGTCGCGCCGGGACTGTTCCAGGACCAGTCCGAGCAGGCGCTTCACGACGCCTTTCTGCAGGTCAGGGGTGATGTGGAAGGCCATATCGCCAATGGCCAGTGGCAGGACGCACTGTCTGTGATTGCCACCCTGCGCGGACCTGTGGACCGGTTCTTCGACAAGGTCATGGTCATGGCCGAGGATCAGCAGGTCAGGGACAACCGACTGGCCCTGTTGACAGTCATTGCCAGGATGTTTGGACGGATAGCGGATTTTTCCCGCATTGCTTGATTTTCATATAGTAGTTTTTGGGACTGAATCTTCAGAAACCGGAGGAGGGAAATATGTCATTTATCGCACGCGTCCTGACAGGTAATGCGCTGCTCGTTGCAGCTTGCTGTGCCGTTTTGGCCCTGTTTGGTTCCACCGGTAATTTCGTTTATATTATGGTGGTCGCTGTTGCTTATCTGTCGGCCTCTTCCCTGCTTTTATGGTGGCTGTGCGGGAGGGCTTTTGCCCCACTCGCCGCCGTGATTGCCGCTCTGGAGAAGGCGGCTGGTGGTGATCTTTCCGCCCGGGCTGATGTCGGTGCCAGTGGTGAATTTGGTCGACTTGCCACGGCATTCAACTCGATGATGAATGACATGAACAAGGCGATGAGGCAGTTTTTCTCAGTGGCGGACCTGGTGCGTGACTCGGTGGTTATGGTTCGTGCCACGACTGATGAGATGGCCTCTGCTGCCGAGGCGGTTGCCCTTCAGGCCGGGACAATTGCCACGGCCAGCGAGGAGATGTCTGCCACATCGGGTGATATCGCCCGCAACTGTCTCTACGCCGCCGAGAACGCCCAGAAGGCGACCGAGCAGACCCACAGCGGATCAGAAATTGTGCAGAGCAGTGCCAGGGTGATGGAAAACATAGCCCATCGGGTAATGGAGTCTTCGGAAACGGTGGCGGGGTTGGGGCAGCGCTCCGACCAGATCGGCGCCATCGTCAACACGATTCAAGATATTGCTGACCAGACTAACCTGCTGGCGCTCAATGCCGCCATCGAAGCCGCGCGGGCTGGTGAGCAGGGGCGTGGTTTCGCCGTGGTTGCCGATGAGGTGCGTGCGCTGGCTGAACGGACCACCAAGGCGACTAAAGAAATCAGCGTCATGATCAAGTCCATTCAAGAAGAGACCCTGACGGCGGTCAATTCAATGAGCGAAGGGGTGGGACAGGTCAAGCAGGGCACGGCTGAGACCGCCCGGTCGGGAGAGGCGCTGGAGGATATCCTCAACAAGATTAATGAACTGACCATGCAGGTCAGTCAGATCGCAACTGCCGCCGAACAGCAGACGGCCACCACCAGCGAGATCACACAGAATATCCAGATGATCACAGATGTGGTCAATCATAACGTGGAAAGCGCCAAAGGCACCACCCAGGCGACTGCCAAGCTGGCTGAACAGGTGGATCAGCTACATCATCTCGTCGGCAGCTTCCGCCTCTCCAAGGCGCTGGAGTGGGATGCCTGCTTCTCGGTGGGGGTTGAGAAATTCGACACCGCCCATAAGACCCTCTTCAGAATGGTTAACGACCTGCATGACGCCATGCAGCAAAAGCGCAGCAAGGAGGCGATCGGTAAGATACTCGACGGGCTGGCGGATTATACTGTCAGCCATTTTGCGGAAGAGGAGCAGACTTTCGCCAAGACTGGGTATCCCGAAGAGTCTCAACATAAACAGTTACACAAGAAACTGGTCGACCAGGTGGTCGAACTTCAGGCCAAGTTCCGCTCCGGAGAAACGCTGCTAACCCAGGATGTGATCACCTTCTTGCAGGACTGGCTGATCAACCATATCAAGGGTACGGATAAAAAATACGGACCACATCTTAACAAGAATGGTATCAAGTGATCGCAATCATTGATTATGGCATGGGCAATCTGCGCTCGGTGCAGAAGGGGTTTGAGAGGGTTGGCGCCGAGGCGGTTGTCACCGATGACCCTCGTGTGGTGCTGGAGTCTGAAAGGGTGGTGCTGCCGGGTGTGGGCGCCTTCCGGGACTGTATGCGTAACCTGGAACAGGCCGGCTTTGTCGAGCCGATCCTCAAGGTCATTGCCGAAGGGCGCCCCTTTCTGGGGATCTGCGTGGGCATGCAGCTCCTGCTGACCGACAGTGTGGAGTTTGGTCTCTACCGGGGGCTGAACGTGATTCCCGGGCATGTGCTGCGTTTTCCGGAAGGGATGCGTGAAAACGGCGAAAATCTGAAAGTACCGCACATGGGCTGGAACCAGCTTGATTTCAGACGTCACCCACCGGCCTTTGCCGATATCGGCCAAGGCGCCAATGTATATTTTGTCCACTCCTACTATGCCAAGCCGGACGATGAAGCTGCGGTTGCTGCCACCACAAGCTACGGTATCCAGTTCTGTTCCGCCATCTGGAAGGATAACGTCGTCGCTACCCAGTTTCACCCTGAAAAATCCCAGGAAGTCGGGCTGCGGATACTGAAGAATTTTGCTGAAATGTGACATGACGGTTGTCCGGTACCCGTGTCCGGGGACCGTAATTGAACGGTCTACGGAATACGGACACGGAAACCGATCGCTTTTGCAGTAAATTGCTTTGAAAGGTTAAAAATGCTCGTAATACCTGCAATTGATCTGAAAGAAGGAAAGTGCGTCCGCCTGGAACAGGGGTTGATGGATAAGGATACCGTTTTCAACGACAGTCCGTCCGCCCAGGCGCTGGACTGGCAGAACCAGGGGGCGGAATTGCTCCATATTGTTGACCTGGACGGCGCCTTTGCCGGCGTGCCTAAGAACAGGTCAGCGATTGAATCCATTGTCAAGGCCATCAGCATCCCGTCCCAGCTGGGAGGCGGCATCCGTGACATTGGCACCATCGAGGCCTATCTGTCGCTGGGCCTGTCGAGGGTGATCATCGGTACGGCTGCCCAGCGTAATCCAGAGCTGGTTGCCGAGGCTTGCGCCAAGTTTCCCGGACGGATCGTGGTTGGCATTGACGCCAAGAACGGTATGGTGGCTGTGCAGGGTTGGGCAGAGGTTACTGGTATTACGGCGGTGGAGCTGGCCCGCAAGTTCGAGGACTGCGGGGTTTCCGCTATTATATATACCGATATCAGCCGTGACGGCATGCTTCAGGGGCCCAACCTGGAGGCGACACAAGCGCTGGCCGAGGCTGTCAATATCCCGATCATCGCTTCCGGTGGCGTCTCAAGTCTGAAGGATATCGAGAATCTGATGGCTATCGAACAGAGCGGCATCAGCGGTGTGATTACTGGCAAAGCCGTATATACCGGCACGATCCGCTTGGCTGAAGCCATCGCTTTGACAAAGAGGCAGGGTTGACATGCTTACCAAACGAATAATTCCCTGCCTGGATGTGAAGGGCGGCCGCGTTGTCAAGGGGGTCCAGTTTCTGGAGTTGCGCGATGCCGGCGACCCGGTCGAAATCGCGGAGATGTATGACCAGCAGGGGGCCGATGAGCTGACCTTTCTTGATATCACCGCTTCCAGCGATCAGCGCGATATCATCATCGATGTAGTCCGGCGCACGGCCGAGCGCGTGTTTATGCCGTTGACCGTCGGCGGCGGGATTCGCACGGTGGAGGACATACGCCGGCTTCTCAATGCCGGCGCGGACAAGACCTCAATCAATACAGCAGCTGTAAACCGCCCGGAGTTTGTTCGCGAAGCAGCCGAACGATTCGGCTCCCAATGTACGGTAGTGGCCATCGATGCCCGTCGCGTCCCCGGTGAGAACCGCTGGGAGGTCTATACCCACGGTGGGCGCAACCCGACCGGCATTGATGCGGTGGAATGGGCAAAAAAGATGGAGGCATACGGTTCCGGCGAAATCCTGCTGACCAGCATGGATTGCGATGGCACCAAAAACGGCTATGACCTGGAACTGACCCGTGCTGTGGTGGATGCCGTATCCATACCGGTGATCGCCTCGGGTGGTGTCGGCTGCCTGGAACACCTGCATGACGGTTTCACCAAAGGTGGCGCCAGCGCTTGTCTGGCGGCTTCGATCTTCCACTATCGCGAGCACACCATTGGCGAGGCCAAGCAATATCTGAGCACTCAGGGCGTGCCAGTGCGGCTGTAATGTTTTGAACCTGGCCTGAACAGGAACGTCTGCAAAAGCATGAAAGGTCAATCTATGGAGAATCACATTTTGGAGGATGTTTACCGGGTAATCCTGGATCGCAAGGCCAATCCTTCCGCCAAGTCCTATACGGCTGCACTGATGAGCAAGGGTCTTGACTCGATCCTCAAGAAGATCGGTGAGGAGGCTACCGAACTGGTGATTGCCGCCAAAGGGGGGGAGCGGGAACAGGTCGTTTATGAAACTGCTGACCTCTTTTTTCATGTTCTGGTGCTGCTTGGCAAACAGGGCATCGATCCTGAGGATGTCTTTGCTGAGTTAAGGCGCCGTTTTGGCATATCCGGCATTGAGGAAAAGAATTCCAGAACGGCCTGACCTTAGCAGTATAAGGCCAGGTTTGACAGTTGAGTACGGGACGCGCCTCTGGTGACGGTGACTGTTTTTTAAGTTGACAATATTGCATTACCTGCTATTTTAAAAAACTCTCGAATTTTCTGTATATTCGGGGCAAATGTCTGCAAGGCTTGAATAGCCATTCCATAATGGGGGGAGTGATACTGAATGCCGGGAGTAAGAATCAAGGAAAGCGAGCCGTTTGAACTCGCCCTTAAGAAGTTCAAAAAGCAGTGCGAAAAGGCGGGCATCCTCTCCGAGGTCCGCAAACGCGAGCATTTCGAAAAGCCAAGCATCAAGCGCAAGAAAAAGGCGATTGCCGCACGCAAGCGCGCCCTCAAGAAACAGCGCAAGATGATGGACTAGGATTGACATGACTCTCAAGGAACAGCTAAATGAAGCCATGAAACAGGCCATGAAGGCGCGTGATGAACTGCGCCTTTCCGCTGTTCGCATGATCCGTTCCGCGGTGCAGAATCGCGAAATTGATCAGAGACAGGAACTGGATGACCAGGGTGTCAGGGACGTGGTCTCGACCCTGGTCAAACAGCGCCGTGAATCCATCAGGCTTTATGAAGAAGGAAACCGCCCCGATCTGGTGGAGAAAGAAAAGGCCGAACTGGAAGTGCTGCTCGGCTTCTTGCCGGCCCAGCTGACCCGTGACGAAATCATGGAACTCGTCAGCCGCGTGATTGCTGAAATCAATGCCAGTGGCGTCAAAGATCTGGGTCGGGTGATGAAAGCGGTTACACCGCAGACATCCGGCAGGGCAGACGGCAAGCTGGTCAGCGAAATAGTCAGGCATTTACTCGGCTGAAACAGCGTGTTTTTCAGAATCAATCAGCACACATGCTGAATTGCTGTGGCAAGAAAGGGGCAATCGTTTGATGGCCCCTTCTTTTTCATCGTCACAAAGGTTTGGATATGAATCTTTTTGACATTGTCATTCTGGTTGTGCTGATTTGCTTTGCCCTGAAGGGTTTTCTTCGCGGGCTTGTCAATGAGGTCTCTTCCCTTGCCGGCCTTGTTCTTGGGGGGTGGGCCGCATACCTCTATTACCCGTCTGTTGCCAGCCTGATTCACAACTGGCTTCACCTTTCCAGGCAGGTATCCTCCTTTCTGGCCTTCATGCTGCTCATGTTCCTGATCGCCATCATCGCACACATCATCGGCAATATTGTCACCGCTGCATTGCGTGTGGTTATGTTGGGGACATTGAACCGCCTGGGCGGGTTGCTGCTGGGGGCGGCAGAAGGCGTGTTGTTGCTGAGCCTGCTGCTTTTTGTAGCAAAATCGGAATTCATGCCTGAACCATTTAAACAGAAGATTGCTGAATCAAAGCCGGCCAGCATGCTGGCTTCGGCCGGAGCACAGATCGTAAACCTCTGTCGTTCAAAGACGGATATCCGCAAATGATACACGATGACAAGGTGCGTGAAGTCGCGGAGCGGACATCGATTGTGGAGGTAATCTCCGAGTATGTCCAATTGCGTCGTTCTGGCTCCAATTATCTGGGGCTATGCCCCTTTCACGGAGAAAAGACACCGTCTTTCAATGTGAACCCGGCCCGGGAGATTTTTCACTGCTTTGGCTGCGGTGTTGGCGGCGACGTATTCTCTTTTGTTATGCGCATGGAAGGGCTCAGTTTTCCAGAAGCAATCAAGCTGCTGGCCCGTCGTGCAGGTATTGAGATCGAAGAGCGCCAGCTTACCCCGGCTGAGAAGCAGATCCGGGATGAGCGGATCTCATACCAGCAGATAAATGACCGTGCGGTCGAGTTTTACCGCGATGTGCTGGAACGCAGGCCGGAAGGTGCTGCTGCCAGGGATTATTTGGCTGCAAGATGCGCTGATGGCGAAATTGCCGCGGCATATGCCCTGGGATTTGCTCCGGAACGCTGGGACGGTCTGACCCAACACCTCCGAGCCTGCGGGTGCAATCTGGAACATGCCCAGAAACTGGGTGTTATCCGCAAAGGGGAGCGGGGATGGCATGATCTGCTGCGCAACCGCCTGATTTTTCCCATCCGAGACGGCAAAGGTCATGTGATTGCCTTTGCGGGCCGTGTGCTGGATGGCTCGCTGCCCAAGTACATCAATTCGCCCGAATCACCGCTTTACCACAAGAGTTCGGTGCTGTTTGGACTGGATATGGCACTGCCGTCCATCAGAACCGAGAACAGTGTGATCATCGTGGAGGGGTATTTTGATCATCTGGCCCTGTATCGCGCCGGTATTCGTAACGTGGTGGCCACTTGCGGCACAGCCCTGACGGCCAGCCACGCCAATCTGATCCGGCGGCACGCCGCCAAGGTCTATATGCTGTTTGACAGTGATGCGGCCGGACGCAAGGCGACTGTCCGTTCCATGGAGCTGTTTCTCGAACAGCGGCTGCCGGCATATGTGATCAGCTTGCCGGCCGGCGATGATCCGGACAGTTTTCTTGCCAGCTATACGGCGGAAGAGTTCAAAGCCTGTCAGCAGAAAGCCAGACCAGCGTTCGAGTTTTTTGTGCGAACACTCCTGGTGGAGACCGCTCCGGATAGTGTGGACAATAAGGTGCGCATCATCGATGAGCTGGCCCCGCGTTTTCGCAAAATTGCCGATCCGGTCGAGCGCGACCTGTACGAAAAGGAAATCTGCCGTTTGCTGGGTATCACCGGCCACGCATTTCGCAAGCGGCTGGGCGGCATGAGCCTTTCCAGCCAGGATGTGCGGCTGCCTTCTGGTGGAACCGCGCATGCCGCTGGTGATCCGCGCCAGGAGACGCTGCTGGCCCTGATAGGCCGTTATCCCGAGGCGCGCGCAGCGATTATTTCCGCCGGGGTTGATGGTCTGTTTGACAGCCACTATGCCCGGCTGGCTGCTGTTATGCTTGAGGCGCTTGGAAACAGTGATGATACTCGCCTGCTGACCGGTCTGGCTGCACGGCTTGAGGATGATCAGCAGCGGGAGATATTGTCCCGAGTGCTTGTCTCCGATGGAAGGCTCGTGGATATCGATTGGCGTCAGGCCTTGCAGCATTGCCAACGCCAGGGAGAGAAGAAGGCTTTGGGCGGTATCAGGGAGATTGCCGCCCGACTGGCTGTTTTGGAGCCGGACAGTGAAGAGTACGCCATGCTGCTGCGTCAGGCGGATGAATTGCGGAACAGAAAATCAAGAATGTAGCCCTAAAGGCTTTATCCAGAGGTGAATAATGGCAAAGAAAAGCATTGATGAAGTCAAGCAGTTGATTGATCTAGGCAAGGAGAAGGGATTTTTGACCTTTGAGGAGGTCAACGACATACTGCCCCCAGACATTGCCACGGATCAGATCGATGACGTTATGGGCATGTTCGGTGACATGGATATAGAGGTGGTCGATTCCGCCCAGAAGGTCAAGACTCCCAAGATGAAGATCGATCTGGAGGAGGAAGAAGAAGGCGAAGGGGAGGCTGAAGAGGTCGAGTTTGAACCCGGCTCTATCGGGCGCACCAGTGACCCGGTGCGCATGTATCTGCGCGAGATGGGCTCGGTTTCCCTGCTGACACGCGAAGGTGAGGTTGAAATTGCCAAGCGGATCGAAGATGGCGAGCGGGATGTGGCCAGTGTGATCCTCAATACGCCGATTACGATCAAGGAAGTGCTCCAGCTGGGTGAGAAACTGCGCAAGTTCCAGATCAACGCATCCGAGATCAGCAAGGAGATTGAGGAGGAGACGCTGGATGAGGATGAGGAGGATCTGCCCAAGCTGCGTCTGTTGGAGATTATCGATGCGATTGCAGAGGGGGATCGTGAACTGACGCTGCTTGTGGAGTCGATGGAAAAAGCCGCTTCTGCCGCCAAAAAGAAGGAGTTGGAAAAGAAGATTGCCGATGCCCGGGAGAGTCAGGCGGCAAGACTGGCATCGCTCAGACTGAAAGACCGGCACATCAACAGGGTGTCGGAACGCCTCAAGGAACTCTCCTTCAAGGTAGAGCGGCTGATGAGGGAGATGGCCGACCTGGGCGGTCTGATGACGGAAGACAAGCTTGCCGGGCTGCTGGACAAGTACAAAAAGGATGAGGCCAAGGCGCTGGCTGAGCTGAAAAAACTGAAGCTGGCGGCGGAGGAGACGGAAAAGGTCGACAAACGCCTGTCTGCTATGGCTCGCAAACTTTACAAGATTGAACAGGAGTCCGGTTTCAGGGCCAGTGAGCTCTCCAAGGCGCTGCATGCCATTGAGGAGGGCGAATGCAAGGCCCGTATCGCCAAATCGGAGTTGATCGAGGCCAACCTGAGACTGGTTGTTTCGATTGCCAAAAAATACACCAATCGTGGCCTGCAGTTTCTGGATCTGATTCAGGAGGGCAACATCGGCCTGATGAAGGCGGTTGACAAGTTCGAGTATCAGCGCGGCTACAAGTTCTCCACCTACGCCACCTGGTGGATCAGGCAGGCCATCACCAGGGCGATTGCCGACCAGGCGCGCACTATCCGTATCCCGGTGCACATGATCGAGACGATCAACAAGCTGATCCGCACCAGCCGCCAGCTTGTCCAGGAGAATGGGCGTGAACCCGCGCCGGAAGAGATAGCCGAGCGGATGCAACTCCCGCTGGACAAGGTTCGCAAAGTACTCAAGATCGCCAAGGAACCGATCTCCCTGGAGACACCGATCGGTGAGGAAGAGGATTCGCACCTGGGAGATTTTATCGAGGACAAGGGTGTGGTATCGCCGATCGAGGCGGTCATCAAAGCCAATCTGTCCGAACAGACTGCCCGTGTACTTTCCACCCTGACCCCGCGCGAGGAAAAGGTGCTGCGCATGCGCTTCGGCATTGGCGAGAAGAGCGACCATACGCTGGAGGAAGTGGGGCAGGACTTCGCCGTTACCAGGGAGCGTATCCGCCAGATCGAGGCCAAGGCGCTCAGGAAGCTGCGCCATCCCAGCCGCAGCAAAAAACTCAAGAGCTTCGTGGAGTAGCCATGCCGTTAGTCCGAGTTGTTATCAGACCGCTGGTGGCTGCTATCACCATGCTGCTGATGGGCAGCGGCCTGCTTTTCAGCGCTGAGATCGATGATTCATCGCTATTTGTCGAGGCGTTTCAGGCCAGCCAGTCCAGGGACTATCTGTTGTCGATCGAAAAGATCGATCAGCTGGAGCAGCTTTTCCCCGACTCTGCCCTGCGCGATGTCTCGCTGCTATTGAAAGCGAGGGCGGCCTTGAAGGCCGGAGACAATCAGCTGGCAGCCAAGAGCATGGGACGCTACCTTTCCGAGTTCTCTGACAACCCCCTGACTGCGGGCGTGGAAGATGAATTGATTGGAATGGCTGCACGGCAGCGCAAGGGAGAGATATTGTCGCCAGACCCTCATCTGATGGTGGCTGCGGAAAAGGTGCGCGATAAACGGCTGGCGTTGGCCAGGGTCGAGGCGGAACGCAGGGAGAGGGAGCGGATTGCGGCGGAGCAGAAGGCCAGAGAGGGGATCAAACTGGCGATTTCCATGCCTCCAGCACGTCTCAACCTGGAAGTCGGAAGCCTCGCCAGTGTGCCCTTCGAGATTACCAACCGTGGCAGCGGCAGGGAGGAGTTCCTGCTTGCCACCCAATTGCCTGTTGAATATGGGGCGCAAGTTGTGGCCGCCGACCGGCCGGGTGTGCCGCTGGAACGGGTTAAGCTGGCTGGCGGTGAAACGCTGCGGGGCATGGTGTCATTCCGTGTGCCGGGTGGCAAGGTGGATGGCCATAAGATTAACGTGCCTGTTTCGGGTGTTTCGGCCAGGTTCAGCGATCTGGTCTTCCGTTCGGAAAGAAAGGTCATCGCTGCGGCGCCGCTATTGCGTGTTGTCACCAGACCCAGTGTCACAAAGGTGGCCAAGGGCAGTCATTACAAATACCGCGTTGTGCTGCTGAATGCCGGTTCGGTTCCTGCCAGTGATGTGACCCTGCGGGTCGTGCTGCCGGAGCGGACAGAATTGGTCAGCGCCAGGGGGGCTGGATATGGCCGGGAATCGAAACGCGTCGCCCTTTTCAGGGTGGACAAACTGCCAACCGGCCGGCTGGAAGCCTTCGAGTTGGAGGTAAGGGCTTTGGCAGGCCGGGATGACAAGTCTGCAAGCCGCTGTCAGGTCGAGCTGCATAACAGAAATCTCAACGTCAAACAGCAGTTTAAAGCATCATTTTAACAGAGCGGCGGCCATCAGGCCGCCGTTTTGATTTTATCCGCAATGGACTTGGCTGTCTCCCTGAAGCGATCATGCTGCTGCAGCAGGATCGAATGGAGGCGATCCATTACCCCCAGATCACCATCCCTTGCGGAGTGCTCCATCAGCTCCGCTACCCCCCGCAGTTCCTCGGCACAGATGTTGGCCGCCGCTCCCTTGATGGTGTGGGCCTGCAGCCTGATGGCGCCCGCATCCCCGGCTGTGACAGCTTCGGACAGCAGGCCCATGTGCTCTGCCATGCTCTTGATGGCAATGCCCAACAGTTGTGCCACATATTCCCTGTTGCCCCCCAGTCTTTCCAGGAGCGCGTCCTGATTGATTACTGCAGCATCCCCCTCTTCTGCCTGGATGCTGTCCACTGGTTCAGCCGTCTCGGGCGCGGTCGCAGGGACTGTTCCGGCAATCCTGTCAGGCAGCCATTTGGCAATTATGGCGCTCAACTGTTTTGTGTTGAACGGCTTGCTCAGGTAGTCATCCATGCCAGCTGCCAGACAGCTTTCGCAATCACCCGCAATGGCGTTGGCTGTAAGCGCGATGATCGGTAGATGGCTGCGCTGACCGTTTTTGTGCTCGCGCCTCCGGATCACCGCAGTGGCTGAATAACCGTCCATTTCCGGCATCTGGCAGTCCATGAAGATCAGGTCGTAGTTGTGGATGGCTGACATCTCCACTGCACGGATGCCATTTTCCGCCAGGCTGACCCGGCAACCGATCCTTTCCAGCATGAATCTGGCCACATCCTGATTGACCGCATTATCCTCCGCCACCAGGATGTTGGCATTAAACAGCACGTTGCTTTCAAGCTGTTCTTCAGCTGGTCTGTCTGTCGGGTGCAGCACAGCCATCAGGCTGTCATACAGCGCTGAAAGGCTGACCGGTTTGCTCAGGCTGCGGCTGATGCCGCTACGCGCCAATGTCTCCTGAGCCGGCAGGTTGTAGACATGCGTCAATATGATGATGCCGATTTGCGGGATGGAGCTGTCGGCATGGATGGAGGCAGCCAATTCGAGCGCATCAGTCTTTTGAAGATGCATGTCCAGCATAAGCAGTGAGAAGGGGTCTTTGTCCCGGGCGGCCGCCTGCAGCATGCCCAGGACGGATTCACTGTCCGTGGCCGTATGGTGACGTACTTCCCAGAAGTCAAGATAGTGTTCCAGCACTGCCAGAGTGCCGGGATTTGAACCAGCCAGCAGTATCCGGGAGTTTTTGAGCAGTTCGGTGGGCTGGGGCAGTTTGATGATATCGGAAAATCCAATTTCGAAGGGCAGAGTGAAACTGAATCGGGAGCCGCTGCCTAGTGTGCTTTCCACGTGGATATCGCCCCCCATCAGTTTGACCAGGTGCTGGGCGATGGACAGCCCCAAACCGGTACCGCCAAACCGCCGGGTGGTGGAGCTGTCGGCCTGGGTAAAGCTGTCAAAAACCCTTGCTACGGCCTCAGCCGACATGCCGATACCGCTGTCGCTGACCTCAAAGCGGAGCAAGGCGCCCGACGAAGTTGTGCCGACATTGGAGATGCGCAGGGTCACCTCACCCTCGTGGGTGAACTTGATGGCGTTGCTGACCAGGTTGGTGAGGATCTGGCCCAGGCGGATCGGGTCGCCCACTGTGCAGGCCGGGACATCCGATTCGATCAGCAGGATCAGCTCCAGGCCCTTGCTTTGCGCCCTTTCTGCAAACAACTCGGTTGTTTCCGAAATATGTCTGCGCAGATCGAAGGGAATGGCCTCCAGTTTCATCTTGCCGGCTTCGATCTTGGAAAAGTCCAGAATGTCGTTGATCACATGCAGCAGCAGCTCGGATGAGTGCTGCACTGCCTGGGCAAATTTGAGCTGTTCGCTGTTCAGGCCGGAGCTGGCCAGCAGGTTGGCCATGCCCAGTACGCCGTTCATCGGTGTGCGGATTTCATGACTCATGTTGGCCAGGAACAGGGATTTTGCCATGCTGGCAGCCTCGGCTGCCCTTTTGGCCTGCTGCAGTTCGTTGATGGTGGTTTCCAGGTCGGAGGTGCGCTGGGCCACGACGTATTCCAACTCTTCACGGTGATGCTCGAGCATGCGATCACGCTCTCCGATCTGCGTCAGCATCTGGTTAAAGCCGTTGTATAGTGTTCCCAATTCGTCATCACTGTTGCGTGCGGCACGGATGGTGTAGTCACGCCCGTTGGACACCTGTTTCATTACCTGTGCCAGTTGCACAATCGGTTCGGAGATGACCCTCTGCAGACGGATGGAAATCAGGTATGACAGCAGGAAGGCTGCGGTCAGGATCAGCAGCACAAACAGCAGAAACCAAACCAGGCGTCCAACCAATGCGCTGCTGTCAGAAATGACAACAACGGTACCGATGCGCTGTCCATCAAGGATGATCGGCCTGACACCCTTTACATGGGCGCTAAATCTCCAGATTGGGCAGCAGTCACCAACTAATTGCTCCATCAGTTCGGTCGTCAGCTTCTGCCCCAGCGTCAGTTCCGGTATCTTGTCCATAAATGTCGGCCGGCGGTTGACGTGCTGGGCCAGCAGTACACCATCTGCGGTGATGATGAAGGCTGCCACGATGTCCGGCTTGGCCCTTAGCCCGGCCAGAGTCTCCATGGCGTCATTCTGCTCGTTGAAAACCACAGCGGCGGTGGAATTGGCGCCCAGTATGTCGGCGATGGCGGTCAGTTCTTCCCTGGCCGCATGTTTAAAGATCATGGCCTCATTGACAAGAAAAGCGGCTGATGTGGCCAGCGCCACCATGCAACTGGTTGCCAGGATGATGGTAATCAGTTTGTTCTTGATGGACAGGTTTTGGAAGAAGCTGAGCATGGTGTCGACCCTGTGGATGAAGCATCCGGCTGTTTGCAGGCGGCTAGTTGATCACAATCCTGGCTAATTTGAGCAGTTTTGAGCTGATACGGATGCGGGACCGTTGTGCAGCGCCGTTGTTGACCTCAAAGGTAACGCGATTTTGCTGCACCACCAGGTTGACCATGCCGCCCAAACGGCAGAAGCCGGGAAAATCGGAAACGGTCAGCACGGGACGTCCTCGCAGCTGTTTGAGAATCTGCTGCAGATTGGCCTTCTCCGACGGGCTGATGTAGAGCACGTCGCTTTTTCCCGCATCTTCAAGCCTGCTTAGCCGCCTGATGACAACCGGTCGTCCGCGCACGGTTTTACCCTGCAGGTCATCGAGATGCTGCCCGAAAGGGTCACTACCCAGTACGGCGATCCTCAGCGGGGTGCTGGTGCCGGCTGGTGTGCCGGGCCAATCGACAAACTTGGTTACGGCAAAGACAAATGCCGCCTTGACCTGGTACTCCCCGGGCAAACGGCTTTCAGCGGACAGGGCCGCCGGGCGGCAGAGCAGCCAGAGACAGGCCAGCATCAGCAGGGCGGACAGACGCACAAGCTGCTTGTGCATGGTTGGCTGTAGGTGGTTCGATGGGCCGGCCAGCTGTATCCGGGAGATGTGGATCGGCGCTGTGGTCATGACGGTCTCAGAACCTGTAGGTCAGTTTGATACGGAAGGCGCGGCCGTCCTGGTCAATTACATCCTGGATATGGGTGGAACTGCCGGAGCCCGGGTCGCCGTAGGTCTTGTCGAACAGGTTGTAAATGGCGGCGGAAAGCTCCAGCCCGGGGTAAAGCCCCCGGCTGAAAAGACTCACATTGGTGGTGAAGAAGCCGGCAATGTGGCTGCCGGCGGTCGTGGCTCGGCGGCCAGTGAACTGTTCCTCGATGCCGGTGAACAGCTTTTCTCCGAATACAGGTATATTCAGGGCCGCCTTGGCCAGGTGCTGGGGAGAGTTGGTCAGAATCACCCCGCTGGACTGGTCCTTGGCGTTCTGGAAGGTGTAGCTCAACCGGCCCTGCAGGCCATGGGCCCATTTTCCCTCCAGTTCGGCCGTGATGCCCCTGGCGTCCACCTTGCTGATGTTGTTGAACTGGATCACGCCGGAAGCATCGGTCTGTGTGATCAGGTCGTCAATCCGGTAGTAGAAACCGGACAGGGTGGCCTTGATGTTGTCGTTGAACTGCTGCTCGTAGATCAGCCGGAAGGTGCGGATCTTTTCCGGCTGCAGCGCCGGATTGCCTGTCTGGCTGCTGCCATCGGAGTAATACAGCTCGTAGGCATTGGGGGCTCGGAAGGCCTCGCCGTACAGCAGCTTGAAGGTGGTCTTTTCAAACGGCCTGTAAATCAGGCCGGCCCTGGGGTTGGTTGAGCCGCCGAAGGTGTCGTAGTGGTCGTAGCGCAGACCGGCATTGAGGGTCAGTGTGCTGCTGATCTTCAGGTCGCCCTGCAGATAGAGCGCCCAGATGTTGGAGTGGCGGTTGTCATTCAGATTACTGATGCCGCCGTCGTCATAGTTCTGCTGCTGTATCTGGAAGTTGTTGCGATATTCAACCCCGCCGGTCAGCCTGAGACGATCCAGGAAGGTGCGGCTGGCCTGGACCTCAGTGCCCCACCAGGAACCGAAGCTGGTGTCTTTGTTAAGGGTATCGCCCGGAAACAGGTAGTCTCCGTAATAGCGGTAGCGGTCCAGGAATACACGCGCCATGACGTCCATCTTCCCGGCAAACTGGCGCTCGTATTTGAGGTCCAGATAGGCGCGCTCATCGGTAGATCTGGTGCGGGTGGTGTTGAAAACAGTGCCCCATGGCGCCGTGGGGATGCGTTTTTCACGGGAACTGAAGTTGCCGCTCAGGGTGAGATGCTTGTACCTGATCTTGCTGAAAAACTGGTAATTGCCGTCCCGGTCGGCATTGAAGGCGGTGCCGCCGTATTCCTTGTAGTATAGATCCTGGCCGTGGCTGCCCATGATGGAACCGGACACGATCAACTCCAGATCGTCACCCAGTTCCTGGCCGTAGCTGATGCGGCCATTGTAGGTGTTGTAGCTGCCGGTGGCGCCGGAGAGTTCCGCGCCTTCCAGGTCAGAGCCATTTCGGGTGATGACGTTGATCACGCCGAAAAAGGCATTGGCCCCGTAGAGGGATGAACCGGGACCGTGCACGATCTCGATCCGTTCAACCAGGTCCATGTCCAGTGGAAAATCCGTGCCGATAAATGTCTGATCGTAGATGTTGTCGTTGATGCGATGCCCGTCAATCATCAGCAGTATGCGGGTGTTGTAGTCGCCTGGGCGGTTGAAGCCGTGTGTGCCGATATAGCTGTAGTTACGGTCGTTGGTGACGTACATGCCCGGCACGCTGCGCAGGGCGTCAGCCAGGGTGCGGTAGCCGAATTTGCTGATCTCGTCGCGGGTGACGATGTTGACCAGCGCCGGCGCGTCGGTCACCTTCTGTTCATACCTGGATGCGGACTGTACGCTGGCCACCTCGATATCCAGCAGCTGCTCCACACTCAGATCGGTCAGATCGGCAGTAATGGAGCCTCCCGGCAGAAACTGGGCCAGGGCGGTATCTGCCAGACAGAGCAGCGTTGTCAGAACCGCCAGAACCAGGTATCTGCGCAGGCGATTTGCAGGCGAACCGGATAATGCTGCGTGATTGGCTGTGTGCATGGCAATTGTCCCGGCAATAAAAATTGGTTGACAAGCGGCTAATTGTTCTTAAGCTTATAGCAGATTTTTGGGAAAATAACAGGGGAATGCCGTTGCGAGACGGTATTGCGACCCATGCAATCACAGGAGCCTGCTATGAAATGCCTTATCGTTGATGATGAAGAATTGGGACGCGAGCTGATTAGGTGTTTTCTGGCGGAATACGCCGATGTAATCGATATGGCCGCTGATGGCGCCGAGGCAGTGGGTCTGTTTGAAAACGCACTGATGGCCAAGGCGCCCTATGACTTTATCTGTCTGGATATCCTCATGCCGGTCATGGATGGGCAGGAGGCGCTGAAGAAGATGCGCAGAATGGAGATGGAGGCCGGACTGACCGGTGGCCGGGAAGCGGTTATCGTCATGACGACCGCCTTGAACTCCTTGCAGGATATCCAGGAGGCGTTATGGCGGGGGGATTGCAATAACTACCTGGTAAAGCCGGTATTAAAGGATGATCTTGTCTCGCTGCTCAGGAAGTATCACCTGATCCCGGCTGAATAACGCCGGTCTGATCTGTTTTTAGCTGGCGGCATCAAAGCAGATGCCGATGCCCGGAATCCTCTTGTTGTTGCCCCAGGGCTGCCACCAGCGCACCGTCCCGGTGACTACCCTTTCATTGTCTGCGAACTTTAGCCAGACGCGGTCGCCCACCTGCCATGTCCTGGTGCTGTAGACGAAGCAGCCCCCCTCGGAGATGTTCATTGTCACGGTTTTTTCCTGATCAGCAAAGTGTTCATCTGCAGAAAGCAGGAAAGCGATGTGGCGGATGCGGCGTTCGCTTTTGCGGATGGTGCGCGGCTGAAACTGCTGGCACTCGTTGATGAATTCCTTCAGGGTTGAGGCATTGCCGAGTATGGCCAGTTCACTGCCGATACCCTTTATCCGGACGTGGGGATAGAACTGGATCATCTCGTGGGTCTGCTGTTTTTCAGCTGCAGCGGCTTTCGTGGCTGCAACAACACCAACCATGATGCCGCTGACTGGCACGGTTCTGAGCACCTCCGGCAGGTCGGCCAGGCTGGTCAGGTTGATGGTTTCCTCACCGGCGGATGCAATTGCCTCGGCGATCATCCTTCTTGTTTCGTTGTCCCTGATGACGATTACAATCTTCAATACGGTCCTCGTTTTATGGCGTTGAACGAAACAGCTAGATGGCTTGTCCCGCATATTTAATGATGATTATACACACTTTTTTGATTATGGCAGTGTCATTTGCACGAAATTTTTAAAGGACCCGCTGCTGCAACCGCAGCACGGCTTTTGACTAAATGATCTGACGGCCCGGAGGGGGCATGCACTTCGATATCGACGCTTATTTTCCCGATGACATACATGCAGCCGGCGACAGTGGCATGGCTGGCTTTGAGGACAAACGACCGCTCTATCTTTCAGGCTGCAAGCGATTTCTGGTGCACTGTCGCGAAGAGATCAGGGGCATGCACGCACAGGGTGCCTCGGGAACCACGGTAACCCATTTATTGTGCCGGATGATGGATGAACTGATCAGGCGGCTGTTCCATTCCATAACTGACGATCTTGATCACAGCGGCGCCATGCTGGAGAGGATCACCCTGGTCGCTGTCGGCGGTTACGGACGTGGCGAACTGAATCCGTTCTCCGATATCGATATCATGTTTCTGCATGACGGCGCGCTGGCCGTCAGCAGCGTGGAGGATGTCGCCCAGAAGCTGCTCTACTTTCTCTGGGACATGCGACTGGATGTTGGCTATTCGGTACGTGTGATCTCCGATTGCATCGAGATGGCCGAGGCTGACGGTACCGTCAAGACGGCGCTGATGGACGCCCGTCCACTGATCGGCAGCCAGACATTGTTTGCCACATTGCACAGGGTGATTTTTACCCGTATTCTGCCAAAATCAAGCGACAGATTCATCAGGGAAAAACTGCAGGAGATGGGGCAGCGCCGTGAACGATACGGTTCCAGCGTCTATCTGCTTGAGCCCAACATCAAAGAGGGTGAGGGAGGCCTGCGTGATCTTCAGACGGCCTTGTGGGTTGCCCGTGTAAAATTCAAATTCACTGATCCCCGAGAACTCGTGACCAAGGGGGTCTTGTCTGAGGATGATCTGGAGGCGTATTTTGCCGCACTGGATTATTTGTGGCGCCTCAGGAACCAACTGCATTATTTTTGTGGCCGCAAGAACGAACAGTTGTTTTTTGATGCCCAGCAGCACCTGGCCCACTTTATGGGCTACCGGGACAGGGGGCGTGTGCTGGCGGTAGAAGACTTCATGCGCGATTACTACCGACATGCCATTCGGGTGGAGTATCTGGTTTCAACGATTATTTCCAGATGTGTCAGCAGTGATGAGGGGGCGCAGCGTATACTGGGTTATTTTGTCCGTCGCCAGGTGGCTGAGGGCTGTTTTGTACTGAAGGGCGAGCTGATTGTGCCGGATGAAGAGGTGCTGCTGAGGGATCCGGTCATGCTGATGCGTGTATTTGAGCTGGCGCAGAAACATGGTGTGCGTTTCGATACACGGCTGATGGGCATGATCCGCAGGAACCTGCACCTGATTAATGACAAATTCCGTCGCAACAGGGAAGTGAACCGGTCATTCATGAATATCCTGCGCGCAGTCAAAGGGGCGGCAGACACGCTGCGTATGATGCACCACCTGGAGTTTCTCAATCTCTTTATCCCCGAGATGGAACACATCTATTGCAAGGTGCAGCACGACCTCTATCATATCTATACGGTAGACATCCACACGCTGTTTGCCGTTGAACAGGCAGAAAAGATGCTTGGCGGTGAGCTGCGTGATGTGCTGTGGTTTCCCTGCGAGGTTGCGGCGCAGGTCAGCAAGCCGGAACTGCTGCTGCTGGCGGTTTTGCTGCATGATGTCGGCAAGGGCGGCGGAGGCGGCCACGCTGACAAGGGGGCCGACATGGTGCCAACCATTGCCAGGCGGATGGGACTCTCCCGTGAATGCTCAGAGCGTCTGGAATTCCTGGTCAGGCAGCATCTGCATCTGGCCCACATTGCCCAGCGCCGCGACCTGAACGACGAGAAGATGGTCATTCAGTTTGCTCGGCTGATGGGCACCAGCGAGAACCTGCGGATGCTTTATCTGCTTACTGTGGCCGATGTCAGGGCGGTGGGTGCGGACGTCTGGACATCATGGAAGGCGCTGCTGTTTCAGGAGCTGTATGAAAAGGCCTTCAGTGTGTTGGAACGGGGTGACTTTCACCTGGAGGCCAGCAGTGAACGGGTCAAGGCGGTCATCAAAAAGGTGCAGGCCCTGTTGGCGGACGACTATCCTCTGCAGGCCGTACAGGCTGAGCTCAAGGCCATGCCGGTCAGATTGCTGTTGTCGGGGCGGCCGGAAGTGATTGCCGGTTATGCCCGGCTGCTGCTCAGTCTCGGGCATTCCGAGATCCGCATGCAGGTGGATCATCGTTTGGAAAGCGGCTATTCGGAATTTACCATCTGCACTGTGGACATGCCAGGCCTGTTTTCACGCATCACCGGCGTAATGGCCGCCAACGGAGTTAACATCCTGGGGGCCCAGATCAATACCAGCCGCAACTCCAAGGTGCTCGACATATTGCAGGTCAATGCCTCCAGTGGGGAACTGATCACCAGTGAGGCGCGCTGGCGTAAGGTGCAGGATGACATGCGCAGTGTCCTGTGCGGGCAGGTAAACGTGGCCGGTCTGGTTGAAAAACGCCAACGCCCGTCAATGCTGACTGTGCGTCAGGCGCAGCACTTCCCGACGGTTGTGGAGTTCGATAACGATGTGTCCGATGGCTATACGGTGATTGACGTTTACACCCATGACAAGGTCGGATTGCTCTATCTGATTACCAGTACGCTGACCGCCATGGGTCTGTACATCGGTGTTTCCAAGATATCCACCAAGGTTGACCAGGTGGCGGATGTGTTCTATGTGCGTGACATATTCGGCCACAAGATCCGTTCGGAGGAAAAGCTGAACCAGATTCGGGAGCGGCTCTGCAAGGCGATCGAAGAGTGGGTCTGAAACGGACTTCGCTCATGGGGGCGATTTCAGCAGTTCCATGAACTCGTCCTCGCCCAGTACGGTGATGCCCAGCTCACGTGCCTTGTCCAGTTTGCTGCCCGCCTCTGCCCCGGCTACCACATAGTCGGTCTTGCGGGATACCGACCCGACCACGCTGCCACCCTCGTTTTCCACCATCCGTCTGGCCTCATCGCGTGAGAAACGGCTCAGCGCGCCGGTGAACACAAAGCTTCTGCCGCTGAATCGGCCCCCCAACTTTTTCTGCGCCACTGCTGGTGATACGCCGGCGGACAGCATGCGGTCAATCACAGCCAGATTGTCTTGATTGTCAAAGAAGGTGCGAATGCTCTGGGCAACGGTCTGACCGATGTCACGGATGCTGACCAGTTCATCTAAGGAGGCCCTGCGCAGGCTTTCCAGGCTGCCGAAGGACTGGGCCAGTGCCCTGGCGGTGCGTTCACCCACATGCCTGATCCCAAGTGCGAAGATCAGGCGGCCTAGTTCCTGCTGTTTGCTGTTCTCGATGGCGGTCAGCAAGTTGTCGGCCAGTTTGTCACCCATGCGCTCGAACTGCATGAAGTCGTCCCTGGTCAGATAGTAGATGTCGGCGATGTTGTGAACCAATCCCAGCTCCAGCAGCTGAGCCACATACTTTTCTCCCAGCCCTTCGATATCCATGGCGTTGCGCGAGGCAAAGTGCCGGATCGATTCCCTGATCTGGGGCGGGCAGGACAGGCCCATGCAGCGCACGGCCACCTCGTCGCCAATGCGCACCACCAAAGCACCGCATTGCGGGCACCTTTCCGGCGGCGATAGCGGCTGCTGGCTGCCGTCCCTCTGGTCTGTCAACACCCTGACAACGGCTGGAATGACATCACCGGCCCTTTCCACAATCACGCTGTCGCCGATGCGGATATCCTTTTCGGCAATTTCATCCCAGTTGTGCAATGTGGCTCGTGAAACGGTTACCCCGGAAATCTCGACTGGCCTGAGCCTTGCCACTGGTGTGATTACACCGGTTCGCCCCACAGAAGGGATGATATCTTCCACCACGGTCTCCGCCTGGCGGGGTGGGAACTTGCAGGCGACGGCCCATCGCGGAGAGCGGCTTTTTTCGCCCAGTTCCTGCTGCAGGTCGAAACGGTTGACCTTGATGACCATGCCGTCAATCTCGTAGGGCAGGCTCTCGCGCATGGCCTGCAATTCCTGAAAAAACGTGATGGCTGGCTTGATTCCTTGAACGGTGCGGGTTAGCGGGTTGACCGGCACGCCCCACAGGCCGGCTTGCCGCAGGAAATCCTGCTGGGATTCGAAGCTGATACCCTGTGTACTGCCGGGTGCGTAGCAGAAAAATGATAATGGTCGTTTGGCGGTGATGCGTGAATCCAGCTGGCGCAGTGAGCCGGCAGCCGCGTTGCGGGGATTGGCGAAGGGCGGTTCTCCGTTCTCCTCCTTTTCGCTGTTGATCCGGCGAAAGGCCTCCAGTCCCAGGTAGACCTCGCCGCGCACCTCGATCAGTTCCGGCGGCTGATCGGTGTCAAGCCGTAGTGGCAGTGTGCGGATGGTGCGGACGTTTTCTGTCACATCCTCCCCGGTAATGCCGTCTCCGCGCGTGGCAGCTTTTGTGAGGGTCCCGTTTCTGTATATTACTTCGACCGCCAGGCCGTCCATCTTGGGTTCGCAGATGTATTCGACTGTCTGCCCGGCCGGCAGGGCCAGCAGTTTTTTGATCCGCTGGTCAAATTCCTCGATTTCCATTTCATTGACGGCATTTTCCAGCGACAACATCGGCAGTGTGTGCGTATGGGAGCCAAAACGTCCGGAAGCTTCGCTGCCAATGCGCTGGGTGGGAGAATCCGCTGTGACGAGTTCGGGGTGCTGCTGCTCCAGTGCCTGTAGCTGGCGGAAAAGCTGGTCATATTCGGCATCGCTGATGGCAGGTTGATCCAGCTGGTAGTACAGCCGGTTGTGGTGCTCAAGCTGCTGGCGCAGTTCCCTGGCGTGTTCAGCGACAGTCTTGCCGTGATCGACGTTGTCAAGAAGCGACAGTTGCATGTCTTGCCCCCGTTGATGTGATTGACTTCGAGGCAGACTACAGTATTATGCATACAATTTCAACGAGCTGCTGCCTGCATGGCTTTTGTTTTCCGGCTTTGCGGGTTTTTCAGCTACGGTTTTCGGGTGGACAGGCATGGAACAGTTACGGCTTGATGATCTTTATGGCTGGTTTGAAGCATATGCAGGATCTTACCTGGAGACAGACAGCGAGGCGCAGGCTAATATCCGCCTCAAGATTGAGCACACCCGTCAGGTTTGCAGGGTTATGGGACAACTGGCGGATGGGGAGCAGCTTGAACCGCAACAGGCACGCATCGCTGCGGCTGTGGCGCTGCTGCATGATGTGGGGCGTTTCCCCCAGTACCGGCGCTGGCGCACTTTTCGCGACCGGGATTCGGATAATCATGGCCGTCTGGCGGTGGAGGTGATCAGGGAACAGCAGCTTCTGCGAGGCCTTCCAGCTGAGGAGACGCTGGTGATCGAGGAGGCGGTTCGCTTCCACAATCTGCTGGAGCTGCCGCGCAAGCTGCGATCGCCGACCGACATGTACCTCAGGCTGGTTCGTGATGCGGACAAACTTGATATCTGGCGCGTCTTTGTGGAGCAGTTCCGCGTGCCTGCTGCGGAACGGGCCTCGGCCGCCTTCCTGGGTTTTCCGGACGGCATGGCTGTAACGCCGGTTTGCCTGCAGGCGTTGGCCGAACGTCGTGTTGTGCGCCTTGAGACGGTCAAGTCGGTGAACGATTTCAGATTGCTGCTGATCTCCTGGGTTTTCAGCCTTAACTATCCCGCATCCCGCCGTATCTTGTGGCATAATGGATATGTAGGCCAATTGGCTGCAGATGTGGCTGATGATGCTCCCGAGCGTGGAGCGATCGATTCCGCGCTGGCGTTTCTGGCCGACCAGGCCGGTAGTAAAGACATCCATCCTTAAGGAGTGCTTGAATGGTCCACGACAGACACTGCGTATCCCCGGAACAGTTGAGATGGACCTGTGATCCGGCAGAGCTCGATTTTGAAACCACCGAGGAATTGCCCGATCTGGATTGTGCCATCGGCCAGCAGCGGGCGCTGCGTTCGATCGATTTTGGTCTGGGCATGGAAGCGACCGGTTTCAACATCTTTATCGCCGGTGAAACCGGTACCAGCCGCACATCAACTATCCGCAGCATTCTTAAAAAACGGTGCCACGATGAGGCCCAGCCGAATGACTGGGTCTATGTCAAAAATTTCAAGGACAATGATTCCGCCATCTCGTTGTCACTGCCGGCCGGCAGGGGAAGTGAACTGGCCAGCGACATGAAGGAGCTGGTGGAGGCTTTTCGCAAGGATATCCCCAAGGCCCTGGAAAGTGATGAGTATGAGGCCAGGCGGACAGAGATTCTGGAGGAATACCAGAACAATAGTAATGAACTGTTTCAGGCGCTGGAGAAGGAGGCCGCCAAACACGGCTTTGTCATGCAGCGCACCGTTTCCGGGCTGGTAATTGTTCCGCAGAAGGATGGCAGGAACTACACCCAGGAGGAGTATGCCGCGCTGACAGACAAGAAGCGCGAAAAGCTGGACCAGGCAGGCCGCAAGCTGACCGAGGCGCTGAACGAGGTGCTGCGTCAGGTGCGTGAGAATGAGAAGGTGACCAAGGATGCGCTCTCCAGGGCCGACCGTTCCCTGGGGATGTCCTGTCTCGGGCATCGTCTTGACCCGCTGCGCCAGAAATACGAAAACATGGACAAGGTGCTCGGCTACCTGGATACGGTGCAGGAGGATATCCTCAACAATCTGGACGACTTCAAACCGCAGGCGTCGCAGCAGCAGATCCCGGGTCTGAAAATCCCCCGCGAAGAGCCAAGCTTTGAACGCTATCAGGTCAATGTGCTGGTGGACAACAGCAGTACAGCAGGTGCGCCTGTGGTGTTCGAGCCCAATCCGACCTACAATAATCTGTTTGGCCGCATCGAGCATGTCATGCAGTACGGCGGGGTGGCGGTGACCGACTTTACCATGATCCGCTCCGGCGCCCTGCACAGGGCCAACGGCGGCTATCTGGTGATCGATGCCCGCGAGGTGCTGATGAATCCCTTTGTCTGGGATGCCCTCAAACGCTGTATCCGTACCGCCGAGATCCGTATTGAGGATGTGCTGGAACAGTACCGCTTCATGACCATGGTTACGCTCAAGCCCGAGCCGGTTCAGCTGCAGGCCAAGATCGTGCTGGTTGGTACCCCCTGGATCTACTATCTGCTTTACTATCTTGATCCGGATTACCGCAAATATTTCAAGGTCAAGGCCGAGTTTGACAGCCGGATCAACCGCAGCCCCCAGGTCATGCGCGACTATGCGCTCTTTGTGGCCACCCACTGCCGCGGTGAGAAACTGCTGCACTTCGACCGGGGTGGCATTGCCCGCCTGCTGGAGTATACCGCCCGTATGGTCGAGGATCAGCACAGACTCTCATCCCAGTTCATGGAGATCGCCGATTTCATCCGTGAGGCCAGCTATTGGGCCAGCCAGGACGGGCACACGATTGTGCGTGCTGCCGATGTGCTGCGGGCGGCAGAGGAACGGCTCTATCGCTTTAACCGCATTGAGGAGCGCATGCACGAGCTGTACGAGGATGGCACCATCATGGTGGATACGGAAGGCGCGGTGGCGGGACAGATCAACGGCCTGTCGGTTATCTCACTGGGCGACCACATCTTCGGGCGGCCTTCCCGGATCACCGCCAGTGTATATATCGGGCAGGCCGGCATGGTTAATGTGGAGCGCGAGGTGAAGCTTTCCGGGCCGATCCATGACAAGGGGGTCATGATCCTGACCGGTTACCTGGGCCGGATGTTTGCCGTCAACCGGCCGCTTTCTCTGTCGGCCTCGATCTGTTTCGAGCAGTCCTATGAAGGGGTGGAGGGGGACAGCGCCTCGTCAACCGAGCTGTATGCCCTCTTGTCTGCGCTTTCCGGGGTGCCGGTAAGACAGGGGATTGCTGTGACCGGCAGTGTCAACCAGCGCGGCATGATCCAGCCGATCGGCGGGGTTAATTTCAAGATCGAGGGCTTTTATGCGGTCTGCAAGTCCAAGGGGTTGAATGGTCAACAGGGCGTACTGATTCCCAGGGCCAACGAGCGCAATCTGATGCTGAATGACGAGGTGGTCGCTGCCGTAACGGCCGGACTGTTCCATGTCTGGAGTGTGGAGACCATCGAAGAGGGGATTGAAATCCTGACCGGCATGCCGGCTGGCGTACGTGGTAAAAACGGACGCTTTCCCAAGGGTACGCTCTATCATCTGGTGGATGCCAGACTGGACAAGATCGGCGCTGTAATGCAGGCACAGGGGGTGGAGAAGGCGGGCAGAAAGAAGCGGCGTCACGCGTCTCAAAAGACCCTCTCGCAAGGGTGACATTTCAGCTGTCGGTTACAGGTATAAATGGCGGGGAGCTGCAGCCGGACTCCCCGCGGTTGTCCGGGCGTGACTAGTTGCAGTCTTCACGCCAGATGCAGTTTTCCTGACCGCATACATCCATCTTTCCGGTTTCAAAGCAGGCATCATTTTTTTCCGATTCCTGGATGGCCCTGATCAGCTCGGCCTTTTTAAGTTTGCCGGTCTTGATGTTGTGCTGTTTGGCGATTTCCTTGATAACATCGATTTTCATATTTCGGCCTCCTGCCTGATTTGGAATTGATAATTGGATGCAACTTGGAAAAGCATAGCCGATAACAAAAAAAAATCCAGCGTCCGTACGAAAAAAAAGGCAACCCCTTTATGGGTTGCCTTTTTGCTGTCTGGATTGAAACTCAGATTTTTATGCCGGTAATGCGGAAGAGTGCCTCCTGGTATTTCTCGGCGGTTTTCTGGATGATCTCCGCCGGAAGCGTCGGCGGCGGTGCACATTTACCCCAGTCCAGGGTTTCAAGGTAATCACGCAGAAACTGCTTGTCAAAGCTGGGCTGGGCGCCTCCCGGCTGGTATTGATCCTTGGGCCAGAAACGGCTGGAATCAGGGGTCATGCACTCGTCGATGATGATCAGCTGGCCGTCATAGACACCGAATTCAAACTTGGTGTCGGCGATGATGATGCCCTTGCTGTCGGCCAGGTCCCTGGCGCGGGTATAGATCCTGATTGTATAGTCACGTGCCTGTTCGGCCAGCTCACGACCGCAGATCTCGGCCATGCGGTCAAAGGAGATGTTCTGGTCATGTTCGCCCAGTTCGGCCTTGGTTGAGGGGGTGAAGATCGGCTCCGGCAGGCGGTCCGACTCCTTCAGTCCGGCCGGCAGCTGTATGCCGCAGATGGAGCCGGTGGCCTTGTAGTCCTTCCAGCCCGAGCCGGACACATAGCCGCGTACGATGCACTCCGCTGCCAGCGGCCTGGCCTTCTTTACCAGCATGGAGCGCCCCTTGAGAATATCTGCGTAGGGCTGGCATACTGACGGGAAATCGGAGACCTCGGTGGACACGATGTGGTTGCTGACGATGTCCTCCATCAGGCGGAACCAGTAGGCGGAAATCTGGGTCAGCACGAACCCCTTGTTCGGTATCGCCTGGTCCATGATCACATCAAAGGCCGAGATGCGGTCCGATGTGACCAGCAGCAGGTGTTCACCCAGATCGTAAATGTCCCTTACCTTGCCGCGGGCTACCAGCTTGAGATTCGGAAAATCGGTTTGAATAACGGTTGGTGACATAGTGATATCCCCTTGAACGGTTGTGATCAGGGGCTTCAGCCCCGATCCAGTTTATCGGTCGGCAATCAGCGCCTGGTTGATGTCGATTTTAGCCTTTTCCCTGAGCCCTTTGATCCAGGCCGTGATGGTCTCCTGCTGTTTTGCCGGCAGCATGCGTGCCTTGATCTGATCCTTCTGCTTTTCAAAATCGCTTTTTGGTGCTTCGATGCGGTTTTTCAGCCGGATGGCGTACCAGCGGTTGCCCAGCCGAACCGGTTTGTCGGCAGCCGGCAGTGTGGGGGTCAGTTTGAAGGCGGCTTCCATTAGTTCCGGTGACGATCCGATCCCGGGCAGATCCCCTTTTGCGTTGTAACCGAACGGGCCGGCGGATTTAGCCCCGGCCGGGGCCTTGTCCTTCATGGTGTTCAATGCGGCTTCAGTCCTGGATTTGGCCAGTTCTGCCGCCTTGGCAGATTTGACCCGCTGCTCCACCTCGTTTCTGACGTCCTTCAGTGGTGGAACAACAGCCTCCTTGCGCTCACTGATCAGGATGACATAGATCCCGCGCGAGGTCTCGACCGGGCCGCCCAGTTCTCCCTGTTTGAGTTCGAAGGCCTTTTTGATGACAGCCTGCTCGTCTTTCAGGGATTGGGGCGGCTGTTTGGCCGTGAACAGCCCGCTGGTCTGGATGGGCAGTTTGAGTTGGGCAGCTATCGGCTTCAGATCGCCTGATTTGATATGTTTGAACAGTGTGTCGGCTGCCTGTTCATAGGCCTGTTTGGCAGCCTTCTGACGAAGTGCTTCCGCCTTGACCTTGTCCCTGACCTTGTCCAGCGGCAGGATGCCATCCTTGCCCTGCCAACGGTCGATGTTCTTGTTGTAATAGGTGCTGATCTCTTCTGCTGTGACGCTGACTCCGGCGGCGTGTTTGGCCGGGTCAAGCAGGACATAGGAGATGGCTGTTTTTTCAGGTATTTTGAAGTCCTGCTGGTTCTTCTGCAGATACTCATTCAGGTCGGCATCCGATGGTTTCACCTCTGCGATGACATCAGCCGGCGCGAAGGACACATAATCAATCTCAAGCCGGTCGTTTTCCTTTTTGAAGCGTGCTAGAGCCTCTTCGTCACCCACGCTGGCCTTGTCCCTGATCATCTGGCGTGCCCGGGTGATCATCATGTCGGAGCGCTGTCCCTCTTCAAAGTCCTTGGCCGTGATACGGTTGCTTTTGAGCAGATTCTGGTAGAGGTCAAAACTGAAGGCGCCGTCCTTCTGGAATACCGGCATGGCGGCAATGGCGTCGGAGAGTTCTTCCTTGCTGATCTTGATGCCCATCTTGCGGGCTTCCATGGACACCAGCACGTTGTCGATCAACTGTTCCAGGGCTGCTTTTCTTATGCCGAGCGCCTTTTCCGCCTCGGCCGGCAACCCCTGCCCGTAGATCTGCATGTAGATGTTTCTCAACCGCTCGTAGGAGTGGCGATACTCCTCCAGACTGATCTTATGGCCATTGACTTTGGCGGCGTAGCTCTTGTCGGCCCTTTTACCCTCCATGTACGAAAGCCCGAAGGCGAGTATGAATGAGAGGATGATCACCGCAAATACAATCTTGATGATGACCGACTGCTTTTTCTTTCTTATGAAGTCCAGCATGCGGTTGCTGCTCCTTGTTATGTGTATTTTGACCGGAAAAGCCGCACAGGGCGGCGGCTGGCGAATATTACTATACAGAACGGGTGATTGCAAGCCGTAGTTGGTGCCCTGTCAAAGCGCTTTGCAGCCGGATTTGCATGGCCCTGTATTTTGTGTTACACCAAGCCTTGTCTGTCATTTGCCATGTGAGGTGCCCATTGATTAAAGTCAGTTTTTCCAAGCCGAATCCAGAACTTGAACAGCAGATCAGACAGCTGATGGATATGGTCGGCGGCATCAGTCGGCCCGAGATGATTCGGGATATGCTCATGAATGTGCTGCTGACCGGCCAGGAGATCGACTACCCGGCCGACCTGCGCCTGATCAACCGCACCCTGCGGGAAATGCGTTATACAGCCAGGATCTTCGGCCCCTACCGGGGCAAAAAGAAGGTCACCATTTTCGGTTCGGCACGCACCGCCCCGGATGAGGAGATGTACCAGAAATGCATACGTTTCAGCCGCCTGCTGTCGGAAAAGGGATACATGATTATCACCGGCGGCGGACCGGGCATCATGCAGGCCGGCAACGAGGGTGCCGGCAGCGATAATTCGTTTGCCGTCAACATCCGGCTGCCATTCGAGCAGAAACCCAACCCGGTTATGTACCGCAATCCGCGGCTGATTACCTACAAGTACTTCTTCAACCGCAAGGTGGCCTTTGTCAAGGAGGCGGACGCCGTGGTGGTGTTCCCCGGCGGCTTCGGCACCCTGGACGAGGCCATGGAGGTTTTTACGTTGGTGCAGACCGGCAAGACGTCACCCAAACCGCTGATCCTGATCGATGACCAGGATGGCTACTGGGAGCAGTTCTTTGATTTTGTCAAAGAGAGTCTGCTGGTCAAGGGCTTCATTTCGGGCGAGGACTTTTCCATCTTTACCATCACAAAGGATGAAAACGAAGCGGCCGAGGTGATTGAGGGATTCTACAGGGTCTACCACTCATTGCGTTTTGTCGACCACCATCTGGTGATTCGCCTGAACAAGCCGCTCAACGCCGGCCAGATTGCCGTATTGGAGGACGAATTTCCCGAGCTGGTCAGCAATGGCGGTCGAATCCGCTGCTGCGGCATGCTTGAGAAGGAGGCCGACGAGCCGGATCTGGCCGATCTCCCCCGCATCGCTTTTGAGTTTGATCACCACCACTATGGGCTGCTGCTGGCCTTCATTCACCGCATCAATACGTTCTGAGCTGCTTGCCGGTATGCGTACCCAGCGGTTGTTTGCCGCGATGGGCGCATGCCGGCTCATTCATTTTGACATTGATTTTGCCCCGTGCTATTTTTATCCAATTTTTTCCATGAAATCACTTGCTTCATATTGCAGAGAGGAATCCTATGAACCATTTCCAGTATAAAGGGGACGAACTTTTCGCCGAGGACGTCTCGATCCGGGAGATTGTGGCCAAGGTCGGTTCGCCGGTCTACATCTATTCACTTGCCACTCTGGAACGTCATTTCAAGGTGTTTGATGATGCCTTTGCTGCCATGCCCCACACAATCTGCTACTCCGTCAAGGCCAATTCCACCCAGTCGGTGCTGAAAACATTCATCAGGCTGGGCGGCGGTGTGGACATTGTTTCCGGAGGTGAGCTGTACCGCGCACTCAGGGCCGGTGTTGACCCCCAAAAGGTGGTATATTCCGGCGTTGGCAAGAAGAATGAGGAGATCGAGTATGCCTTGAATAGCGGCATCCTGATGTTCAATGTGGAGTCGGAGCAGGAATTGACGCGCATCAGCGAGATTGCCAGCCGACTGGGCAAAAAGGCGGGCATTGCCATTCGCGTCAATCCGGACGTGGATCCCGGTACCCACCCGTATATCACCACCGGTCTGAAAAATGCCAAATTCGGCATCACCATCGATCGGGCCATGGCCGAATATGTGCGCGCTGCCAGCCTGCCCGGTATTGAGGTGCTGGGTATCGACATGCACATCGGATCGCAGCTGACCAAGGTTGCGCCTTTTGTGGATTCCATTGAAAAACTCAAGCTGATGATAGCCCGGCTGCGCACACAGGGGATTGATCTGCGCTACTTTGATTGCGGCGGCGGTCTGGGGATTCAGTACAATGACGAGGAACCGCCCATGCCGGCGGATTATGGCCGCGAAATCGTTAATGCAACCAGGGAGCTTGGGCTGCACCTGCTTTTCGAACCGGGCCGCAACCTGGTCGGCAATGCCGGTATTCTGGTGGGAACCTGTCTGTACACAAAGCAGCGTGACGACAAGAACTTCATCATGATCGATGCCGGCATGAACGACCTTGCCCGTCCGACACTGTATGGCTCGTTCCATGGTGTGCGACCGGTGGTCAAGGATCAGGACGGCATGATCGTGGCCGATATTGTCGGACCGATCTGCGAGTCCGGTGATTTTTTGGTCAAAGACCGTGAGGTGCCCATGTTCAGACAGGGCGACCTGGTCGCCTTCATGTCGGCCGGTGCTTACGGTTTTGCCATGAGCAGCAGTTATAACAGCCGTCCGCGCGTGGCCGAGGTTATGGTCAGTGGAGATCGTTTCGAGGTTGTCCGCGAGCGTGAAACCATGGAAGACCTGATCCGCGGAGAGCGGGTCGCTTCTTTCCTTTAAACCGGTTTTATCAAGGGGGGTAGTCATGTTTCAGGGAAGCATTGTCGCACTGATAACACCGTTCAAGGACGGGAAGGTGGATGAAAAGGCCCTCAGGCGCCTGGTGGACTTTCAGATCGATAACGGTACCGATGCGATTGTGCCTTGCGGCACCACCGGAGAAGCCTCGACGCTCGATTATGACGAGCATATCGATGTTATCAGGATCGTTGTGGAACAGACCGCCGGACGGGTTCCCGTGATTGCCGGCACCGGGTCCAATTCCACATCCGAGGCGATTGAGCTGACCCGGCAGGCCAGGGATGCCGGCGCGGATGGTGCGCTGCTGGTGACCCCCTACTACAACAAACCGACCCAGGAAGGGCTTTACCGCCACTACATGGCGGTTGCCGATGCGGTGGAGTTGCCGCAGGTGCTCTATAACGTGCCGGGACGCACCGCTGTCAACATGCTGCCGGAAACGGTTGCCAGGCTGGCCGTGCATCCGAATATCGTTGCCATCAAGGAGGCCACCGGCTCCCTGCAGCAAGCCTCCGAGATACTGGATCTCTGTGGTGATGCGATCGACGTATTCTCCGGTGACGATTTCATTACCTTTCCCATGATGGCCTGCGGGTGCAAAGGTGTGATTTCGGTTGTCGCCAACATCATGCCCAAAGCGGTTGCCAACCTGACCGACGCATTTTTTGCAGGCAATCTGGAAGAGGCGCGCCGACTGCATCTGCACCTGCTCAAGATCAGCAGTGCCATGTTCATAGAGACCAATCCCGTGCCGGTAAAAGCCGCAGCGGGGCTGATGGGGCTGTGCGATGGCGGTTTGCGTCTGCCGCTGGTGGCGATGGGTGACGTCAATCTCAAGCGCCTCCAGACGGTCATGGGTACTTACGGGCTTTTGTGATCAGATCCGACGGCAATCATTTTCAGCCCGGAAAGCTGCTTCTCACCGGGCTGGCGCATATTGGAAACGAATACTCTCCCTGATTTCCTGTGTTCATGATGGCGCCGACTGCTGTCTTACAGTGTTGCAGTCCGGCTTTCCCATGCGGCCATGTTATTGCCCAATGGCCGAATCTTTCTTAAAAATTTCCAGCAAGGATGGCGAGTATGATCAAGATAGCGGTTTGCGGCGCTGCAGGCAGGATGGGGCAGCGTATCATCAATTCCATATTGGAGTCGGAAGGTGTGGCAGTCTCTGGTGTACTGGAACGTCCCGGACACCCGCTTGCCGGGCAGGACGCGGGTCTGGTGGCCGGCTGTGGAGCGTTGGGTGTCAATATCTCCGACGATCTGGATAGTGTCGTGTCAGGCTGCGATGTGCTGATTGACTTTACTGCTCCGGCGGTGTCACTCAGGAATCTGGAGGCCTGCAGCCGCCATGGCAAGTCTATCGTGATCGGCTCGACCGGCTTTACACCGGAGGAGCGGGAACGGGCCAGGCAGTTGTCTGCAAGCGTGCCGGCGGTGCTGGCGCCCAACATGTCGGTAGGTGTGAATGTCTGTTTCAAGATTCTCAAGGATATCGCCAGGACACTGGGTGATGATTTTGATGTGGAGATTGTCGAGGCCCATCACCGACTGAAGAAGGATGCCCCGTCCGGAACCGCCGTGCGCATGGGTGAGGTGGTGGCCGAGGCCCTGGGGCGCGACTACAACAAGGTCGCCAATTGTCACCGCGAGGGGATTACCGGCGAACGCACCAGGGAAGAAATCGGCATGCAGACCATTCGCGGCGGGGATATCATCGGCGAGCATACGGTATACTTCATCGGCATGGGCGAGCGGATTGAACTCTCCCACCGGGCCATGACCCGCGACATGTTCTCCCGCGGTGCTGTGCGTGCCGCCAAATGGGTGGCTGCTCAAAAACCGGGGTTGTACGATATGCAGGACGTATTAGGGCTTAACTGACAACATCTTTAGCCACAGAGTACACAGAAAAAAACCGAAAAACTGAAACAGCAGAGATGAAACTATTAACGGTCTGGATTCACGAAAAGCGTCAAAGAACACGAAAGCTTCAAGCATTACAAAGATTAAGTTGCTCACCAGGAATATGAGTATTGATCTGTTAAATTGCCTGGTTTTTTAGTGTATTTCGTGTGTTTCGTGGACATCGTTATTTAAGGGTTGAATCTGATTTCTGTTCTTACCTGTTTTTTCCAGATTTTGATTTTCTCTATGCTCTCTGTGTCCTTTGTGGCAAATTCTTTGGAGGAATACCCGTAATGGCAAAAATCAATGACAATTATCTGAAACTGAAGGCCGGCTACCTGTTCCCGGAGATCGGCCGCCGCGTGCGCGAGTTCTCCGCCGCCAATCCACAGGCCAGGATCATCCGGCTCGGTATCGGCGATGTGACCCAGCCCCTGCCGCCAGCCATCATCAAGGCCTTTCACGATGCGGTGGATGATCTGGCTACCAGTGAGCGCTTCGCCGGATACGGCCCGGAGCAGGGCTACGAATGGCTGGCCAATGCCGTGATTGAAAAGTCCTACAACAAGCTGGGTGTTCAATTGAAGGCCTCGGAGATATTCATCTCCGATGGCTCCAAGTGCGATTGCGCCAATATCCTCGACATCTTCGGCATGGACAATGTCATCGCCATCGGCGATCCGGTTTACCCGGTTTATAATGATACCAACGTCATGATTGGCCGTACTGGTGAGGCAGATGAAAAGGGCTACTACAAGGGCATCGTCTACATGCCCTGTACAGAGGTCAATGGCTTTATTCCGGCGCTGCCGGCCGGGAAGGTGGACATTATCTACCTCTGCTTCCCCAACAATCCGACCGGCACTGTGGCCAGCAAGGCCGAGCTGAAGAAATGGGTCGATTACGCCCTGGCCAACGATGCTGTCATCTTTTTTGATGCCGCCTATGAGGCCTTTATCACCGATCCGGACATCCCCCATTCCATCTACGAGATTGATGGGGCCAAAAAGTGCGCCATCGAGTTCCGCTCCTTCTCCAAGACGGCCGGTTTCACCGGGGTGCGCTGCGGTCTTGTTGTGGTGCCGGAAGAGGTGGAAGGCACAACCGCCACCGGTGAGAGGTACAGCTTCAACAAACTCTGGCTGCGCCGCACGACCACCAAGTTCAACGGCGCATCCTATCCGGTCCAGCGCGCTGCTGCTGCTGTCTACAGTGATGAAGGGTGGAAACAGACCAGTGAGGTTATCGATTATTATATGGAAAACGCGCGCATCATCCGCGAAGGACTGACCGAGGCCGGCTGTACGGTCTACGGCGGTGTCAATGCCCCCTATATCTGGCTGAAGACTCCGGGCGGCATGAGCAGCTGGGATTTCTTCGACAAGCTGCTGACCCAGGCCAACGTGGTCGGCACCCCCGGCTCAGGCTTCGGACCTAGCGGGGAAGGTTTCTTCCGTTTGTCGGCCTTCGGTGACAGGCATAACGTCATTGAGGCGGTGGAGCGGATCAAGAAGAACTTGAAGTAAGATGGATTGGAAGGGCGCCCGTTACGGCGCCCTTTCTGCATTTTTGGTGTACAGATGTCCTGCGTTATGCTCGTAGCTATATGGTGCTGTTGACTTGTCGTCGTCTGCAGAAGATCATGCCGAATGAATCGGCAGCCTTACTGTAAAGGTTGTTCCTTGACCGATTCGGCTGTCCACATGAATTTCCCCGGCGTGTTTTTTGACAATGTCATAGGCAATGGAAAGGCCAAGCCCCGTACCCTTGCCCACTTCCTTGGTGGTGAAAAACGGTTCAAAGATCCTGTTGATCTTTTCCGGCGGTATGCCGCAGCCGGTATCGGATACGGAGATCATTACGGAGTCATTTTCCTGCCAGGTGCTGATGGATATGGTGCCCCTGTTTTCAATGGCATGCCCTGCATTGACCAGCAGATTCATGAAAACCTGGTTCAACTGCCCGGCATTGCAGATGATGGCGGGGATCTCGCCATAATGCTTTTCAACGGTCGCTTTATATTTCAGCTCGTTCCAGACAATTGACAATGTACTTTCCAGGCCGGCGTTAATATCGGCAGTCTTGTATTCCCCTTCATCCACTCGGGCAAAACTTTTCAGGTTCTGGACAATTTGCTTGATGCGGTCGCCCCCATCCAGTGATTCGGCAATCAGCGGACCGGCGTCCCTGATCGCCATGTCTATCTTTAGCTGCCTGCGCAGATTATCGAGTTCTACCTGCTGGGGACAGGGCTGTTGCGGCTGCGACAAGGTCAGTGTGTTGATCAGATCATCCTGGGCCTGCTGGAATTCAACGATGCGGGACAGGTACTTGGAAAGTGTGGACAGGTTGCTGATGATAAAACCCATGGGATTATTGATTTCGTGGGCCACACCGGCAGCCAGCTGGCCAACGGAGGCCATCTTTTCCTGCTGCAGCATCTGTGACTGTACGGACTTGAGGTCTTTGTTGGCCTGTTCCAGTTCGGCGGTGCGTTCTCTGACGCGCTGTTCCAGCATGGTATTAAGCCGGTTCAGTTGTTTTTCAGCCTGCTTGCGCTCCATCCCGACGGCCAGCACATTGGCGATGGACAGCAGCGCCTTCTGTGCGGTCTGGCTGAAAGGTTTGCGTGAGAACAGCGCCATGACGCCGACGGGATAATTGTCTATGGCAAGAGGGTAACCGGCGAAGGCCCCCAGCCCGTTTTTTTCAGCCCATTGCTTGTCTTTGAGATACGGGTCATCGGCAATCGAACTGGCCACATGGGGTTCGTGCCCCCTGGCAATCTGTGCAATTTTCAGGCTGTCATCCGGCATGCTGACCGGGGCAATCTCTCCGCCGCCAGCGTCACTGCCCAGGCAGGTCTGCAGCTCAAGCTCGCCGCCGACCGGGTTGATCATCCAGATGCCTGCAACGGCCAGATCCAGGTGACGGACAAGATCGTAAGCGCAGTCACCGAGCAGAGGCTGAAGATCTCCCTGTTTGGTCAGCGCTTGCCCGATGTCGGCGGAAAGCTCTGCCAACATGGCCCTTTCTGCCAGTTCTTCAGCTGCTTTCTAGCGCTGGCCGATGAAGCGTGCCTGCTGTATGTTCTGGAATGCCTTCAGGGAAAGCTCGCTGGTCAGTAAAAACAGAAAGCTGCAGATGTGCTGGAACTGTTCCAGTGACATCTCCGGCACTTCCTGCAGGGCCTTGCGGAATGATTCCTTGTCGGCACCGATTTCATCGGCATATTTGATAAGTTTTTCCTCGTTGAAGCTGCCGATCTTTACCTGTCCGATCAGCCAGTTGGCAACATGCTTGCCGCCCACAGTAATGCTGGCGCCGCCATCCCACAGGCCACCGCTGAGACAGGGTTGAAAAACCGGGCCAGCGGAGTTCTGGCGACCCAGCACCGCATCCGATTTTTTACAGTTTGAAAGACCCTTGTCTGTTTTGCGGATGATGTCGTTGCATAAACGGCAAAACCGGCTGGGACGGGTAATGGGTGTGCCGTCAGGGGTTGTGATAATCGATGCGACACTGGTCGCATCCGCAAAGGCATCCTGGAGCCTCTGGATGTCGCCAAGATCGAACATGTCCAGGAAGGTGATATCGGTTGTTTCCAAAGGTTCGGTCAAGGCGACGATACGTTTGTTCAAGGCATCCTCATATGATTTGCGTTCACTGATGTCAGTAGCGATGAACAGGAATCCGCTCAAGCTGTTTTCAGCGTCGTGAATGGCTGATATGGAGAGGGAAACCGTGAGTTTTGAACCATCACGCCGGATATACGACCATTCGGATGTTTCCGAACCATCAACGGTAGAGTTCATCACCAGCGCATTGAATCCCTCCACATGCTGATGTCGCTTGCGGCCCAGTTCCTGAGCGCGTTCTGAGAGCTCATTTGCCGCGTGTATTATCAGGGGGGTATTGATTCCGACAACATCCTTTGCCTCGTATCCCAGCATCTTCTCCGCGCCCCTGTTGAACAGGGTGATGATGCCGTCCCGGTCGGTTGCAATTATGGAGACTTCGGAAGCGGCGTCCAGAACCGACTGCAATTTGACAAAGGCATCGGCAAGCCCTGTTCTGGTTTGTTCCAGCTCTCTCAAGCGCTGCTGCAGCTCCGGGTAATAGCTTTTGCGTGCCGAGTGTTCCCCCAGCCCGATTATTTGCGAGCGGCGTTCTTCCCAGTCTTCCATGTCAGTATCTGATTTCTTCATACTGCGCCTCATGCATGTTTCAAGAACTTGTGGATTAATAATACCATTTGGCTGCAAAAATGCCTGATGATATTTCCGGTTACAAACAGCCACGCTGCAGAATTATCAAAATTTCGGAAAGGCTGCTCAATAGCAAGTCCGTCAATTATGATCGGTTGCCTTGACGGGCTAAAAACGGTTATGCTTCAGCGATGAACTTTACCCTTTTGACCCATTTCAAGGAATTACCGAAACGCTCGAATACCGGTCGTCTGGTGGTGGATGTGTTGGGGACCGCGGCTGAACAGGTGCGCTGGGATCGTATGAATCCGCCTTCCGGCCTGGTGGAGGAAATCGGCGGTGGTGGCGTGGCTTTGGTCTTTCCCGGCGGTGAGGACAGCCGTCATAATGACCTGACCGGTATCAGCCGCTGTATCATTGTGGACGGCACCTGGGTTGAGGCGCGCCGGATCTATCAGCGCAGCCCGTATCTGCACAATATCCGCCGCATATGCATCCGACCGGATGGCAAATCACGTTACAACCTGAGGAAAAATCAGAAGGAATCCTGTCTCTGTACGGCGGAATGCGTGATAGAGATCTTGCGGTATGCCGGCAATCAAGAGGCGGCAGAGCGCCTTGAGCAGGCCTTTCTGAATTTTATCAGGCCGGCCGGCGTCATGCGCGGCGCAGTTGCGAAGGCACTCTGCAGCCCATCTGTTTGTCCGTGAGGTTGGCATATGCCTTATGGCTAGTTGTCTGGCGCCAATCCCGTTCACAATACAGAGCCTCTGTCTGTAACGACCGAGGTTTGGCTTGCCGCAGACAGATAGTTGTGCGAGAATTCCTGCCTGGAATAGAGTTTTTTAAGATGAACGGAATGTTTTTATGGTACTTTTTTCAATGCGTTGCAAGGGTTTAATCTGTATGGCCGTGGTTGCGGCGGTACTGACCTGTTTGCCAATACTTGCCGATGCTTCAAGCCAGACCGGGTTTGCCACCCATCCCCCGCTGCCGGGCGGCTACCGGTCAATCAAGGTTTTTGACAGCCAGGGGCGTTTTGTTGGCCGCATCCTCTCTGATAAGCGCTACTGGGCCACGATTGACCGCATCCCGATCTTTTTGCAGAACGCGGTGGTGGCGGTGGAGGATGCGAGGTTCTACGATCACGGCGGTATTGATATCCGCGGCATTGCACGGGCCATGGTCAAAAATGTGGTCAAACGACGCATGGCCGAGGGTGGCTCGACCATCACCCAGCAGTTGATCAAGAACCGCTACCTGACCAGCGAGAAGACCCTGGACCGCAAACTCAAGGAAGCCCAGATGGCGATCGAGTTTGAGCGCACCTACACCAAGAAGCAGATCCTGGAGATGTATTTCAACGAGATCTATTTCGGCAACGGCGCCTGGGGGATTGCCCAGGCAGCCCGTGTCTACTTTGACAAATATCCTGAGCAGTTGAGCGAGGCCGAATGCGCCATGCTGGCTGGCGTGCCGAAGAACCCGGGCCGGTACAATCCCCTGGGCAAGCCTGCGCTGGTGGCCCAGCGGCGAGATGTGGTGCTGAAGCGCATGCTCGACCTGGGGGTAATCAACCAGCGCAGCTACAGGAAGCTGCGCAGCCAGTCTGTCACGGTCGTGCAGCACAACCAGGCGCCATATTACCTGGCCCATATTCGCAACCGACTGGTGGAGTCCCATGGTGCGGCAATTATAGACCTGGGTGGTCTGGAGGTGACGGCAGCCATGCATCTGGATCTGCAGAAGGCAGCCGAGAAAGCCTTGTCCGAAGGTGTGCGCAAGCTTTCTCCCGGACTGCAGGGTGCGCTGTTATGCCTTGATCCGGTGAATGGCGATGTGCTGGCTGCGGTTGGTGGTGTGGACTATGCCAAAAGCCCCTACAACCGGGCCTTCAGTGCTAAACGGCAGCCCGGTTCGGCCATCAAGCCCATGATCTACGCGGCAGCACTGGAGTATGGCTTTACCGCCGCTAGCATCATCAGTGATATGCCGGTAGCCTACAGCCGGGGCAACGGTCAGATGTGGAAGCCGATGAACTACGGTCACGAACAGCACGGCGACCTGACGCTCAGAAAGGCCCTGGCCTATTCCAGCAATGTGGTCACGGTCAAACTGCTGGACCGGATCGGGGTGGGCGAGTTTGTGGATTACGCCAGCCGCTTTGGATTGTCGCTGCGCAAGCCCAACGATCTTTCCCTGGCCCTGGGCAGCGAGGAGCTGACACTGTCCGAACTGGTTACAGCCTATGCGCCGCTGGCAAACGGCGGCCAGTTGCCCAAGGCGCGCACGGTGCTGCGCATCTACGACCACAACCGGCAGGCCTGGAGTGAAACCGCGCCGGTCGCTACCCCGTCCCTGTCGCCCGCCACCGCCTATGTTACAACTGCGATGCTGCGAGACGTGATGGCTTACGGCACTGCCAAATCTCTGCGCAAGTTCAGCCAGACCCGGCCGATGGCCGGCAAGACCGGCACAACCGACGACTATCGTGACGCCTGGTTTGTCGGTTATACCCCGCGCATGGTTACTGGCGTCTGGCTTGGTCATGACAAGCCGCAGCCCGGCGGCAGGGGCTTTACCGGCGGAGCGGCAGCAGCGCCCATCTGGGGGCGTTTCATGCAGCAGGTGTTAAAAGGACGGCCGGTTGATGATTTTCAAAAGCCGGACAATGTGGTCAGCGTGACGATTGATCCGACCACCGGCAAGCTGGCAGCCCCGGAATGCCCGGTCAAGCGGGAAGAGCTGTTTGTCGGCGGCACCGAACCGGCAGAATACTGTCCGAAGCATGGCAAACAGGAGGTAAAGCCGGCAGCACAGCCGGCGCCATCATCTTTGCCGGAGCTTGAGAAGGAGCTTTCCGATGCTGCCCTTGAGGGGGCGCTGAAGCCGGACAAACAATAGCACCTATACAGGAGTCGGATATGAAGCCAGTTAAACAGAGACTGCTGGATGAAGGGATGCGGGAACATGCGCTGACTATTCAGGAACGGGTGAAGCTGCTGGAGAAGAGCAGGCTTTTCAGCGGTCTCACCAATCAACAGCTGCAGTCAATTGCCCCCCTATTTGACCTGTACCAGGCTCCTGCACGCAGCTATGTCTGTCGTGAGGGAGATCAGAGCGATTTTATCTGTCTGGTCTGCAGCGGCAGGGTGGCAGTCTCCAAGAACGACCATAACAATCTGCCAAAGATTATTGCCACAGTAGGGCCTGGACAGACTGTTGGCGAGATGTCCGTGATCGACGGCGGCAGGCGTTCTGCTTCACTTGTGGTTCAAATGCCTTCACTGCTGCTGGTGCTGAATTCAGAGAACTTCGGGCGGATGGAAGAAGATGCGCCGCGGCTCTGGGGCAGGATTATGCTGCAACTGGCCGGCATATTGAGCAAACGGCTGCGCCAGACCAGCGGTGTGCTGGCGGAATATCTGCCTGACTGATATCAAACGGCAGATCTTGCAACACATTGTGCAGGCATCTGCCGATAATTTGCCGGTTGCTGACAAACGGCCGCTGTAATCCCCCTCTCTTGAAAAAACCAATTGACCTGTCTACAGCTTCACAGTTTATCTTCAGCATTGTCATGGCCATGACATATCAAATCATGATGGTGAAAGGAGCAGACAATGCAGAACAAAGTAACAGTGGACGAATGGGTGCAGCGTTTCCGGGCTATCGGTCTTGATGATGCTACCATGCAGAAATGGCACAGACTGTTTGAACAGGAGAATCCGGCGGGGCATCAGAACTTTCTGGAGTGGCTGGGGCTGCCTGCAGAGAGGATTGCAGTCATCAGGAAAGGCTGAGGTGTGTTGAACGGCAGCCCAGCAAAACAGCAGGGCTGCCATTTTTGGAGGCCGGAATGTATAGAATAACCGCGCTGGCCCGGCAATTCGGACTTTCGCGCAGTACGCTGCTTTACTATGACCGCATCGGTCTTTTGCAGCCTTCTGGACGCAGCGAAGCCGGTTATCGCTTGTATTCAAGGGATGATGCGGAAAAACTGAAGATGGTCTGCGAATATAAACAGGCCGGATTGGTAATTGATGATATCCGGCGCATGCTTGAAAAACCTCAGCAAGGCAGCAGCATTGCCATCAAATACCGCCTGGATGAGCTGGGCCGCCAAATCCGAGGCTTGCAGTCAAAACAGCGCATGCTGGCTGACATGTTGGCTGCTGTTACGGAAGGTAATGTGCCGGCAGTGATTGACAAGTATGTCTGGATGGAGATGCTCAGATCGGCAGGGATGGATGAGGCCGCCATGTGCCGCTGGCACAGGGAGTTTGAACAGCGTGCGCCTCAGGCACATCAGGCGTTTCTTGAATCACTGGGGATTACGGCAGAAGAGTCGCAGCAGGTCCGCAGCCGGTCTGCGGAGTGTTGCAAAACCCACAATGAATGTTCGCAATGCCAGCAGGTATTGAAATAGGGAAGATGTCATGCCAACCAAGCGGTTTTGGCCTATTGAAAGGAGCAGCAGATGTATATTGTTTCAGTGAACTATGTCAAACCGCTGGATGAAGTCGACAGGCACCTGTCCGGTCATGTGCAGTTTCTGGATGAGTATTACGCCAAAGGTGTCTTTATTGCTTCTGGCCGCAAAGTGCCGCGCAGCGGCGGTATCATCATGGCCAAAGGCATTGGCAGGGGTGAGTTGGAAGATATTCTGGCGCAGGATCCGTTCAAGGTCAATGGTGTGGCTGTTTATGACATCACCGAGTTTGTTGCCAGCAAGACATCAGATGAATTGGCCGGTTTGACGGGACTGTAGAATTTAATAAATGCAAACAGGAAAGGGCGGTGAAAACCGCCCTTCCTGCATCATTGGTTTTGGCGGGTTACGAACGGCTGGTGACTTCCACCAGGTGGTAACCGAACTGGGTCTTAACGGGTCCCAGGACCTTGCCGACTTCGCCGCTGAAAACAACCTCATCAAATTCCCTGACCATCTGGCCCGGGCTGAAGGTGCCCAATGCGCCGCCGCTCTTGCCGGAAGGGCACAGCGAGTGCTTTTTGGCGCATTCGGCGAAATCCGCGCCTTCTTCGATCTCTTTCTTCAGTTTTTCGCATGCTTCCTGCGTGGACACGAGGATATGACGCGCGCTTGCTTTTGCCATGATCTGCTCCTTTTGTGTGATTGACTCAGGGGGTGATTTAATACCTGTTTGACGTCGGTATGTCAAGCCTGCTGACTTCCGCAGCGGTTGACGAACTGGGGTGTTTTTTTATAAGATACGCTGGCTTTAGATGGATTAGGTAGTTTCCGTCCGGAAAGGGTGCTTTTTCCCCCTGGCGGCGTCAATCTTCGGTTTTGCTTGTGCGGCGTACCTGTGTACGCCTCCGCACAAAACCTTGATTTTCTTGCCAGGAGAAAAAATCTCCGCTTTCCAAATCGGAAACCAATAGTTTCTCATCCGGACTTTCCGGATGGAAACTAGGTAGGTGTGAATATGTTTTACAACCGGTAAGACGTGAAAGGGGCTGGCGGTTTATGGCCCTTTTTTTTATTCCAATTTCCAGAGACAGATCATGACGAAAGAACAGTTACTGAAATCGATAATATCAAGACTGGAGCAGGATCAGCAGATCCTGTTTGCAGCAGCACGTGCGGCCCATGAGGCGGCAACCCATGAAGAGTGCGCGCCGGACAACAAGTACGACACCACCGCCCTGGAGGCATCCTACATTGCTCAGGGGCAGGCCAATCGGGCCCAGGAGATTCGCCTGGCGCTGGAGGCATACCGCACCCTTGAGTTGAAACAATTTGATGAAGGTACGCCGATCAGGCTTACGGCCCTGGTGACACTGGAGGATAGTGACGGCCAGAGACGCCGAGTTTTTCTCGGGCCGGGCGCCGGCGGTCTGAAGGTTGCCTGCGGCACAGGTGAAATCGTGGTGATTACCCCGCAGTCGCCGCTGGGCAGGAATCTGCTGGGCAAACAGGCGGGTGATGAGGTGAAATCTCTGGATGAGTCAGGTCAGTGTCTTGTTATAGAAGAGGTCTGTTAGCAGACCGTTGAAATCTTATACGGAGGATTCATGAGGCATCGCGCTGCGTTACATGCCGGGTCTGACGATGGCGATGTGTTTTGACAGTATGCTGCGGAGCATGGGCTCACTGACAGGTTTGACCAGATAACCCGTGCATTCGGACTGGATGGCATCAAGCATGTCCACAGGAAACTGTATGAGGCTTTTGGGGTGTGAAATTTATGGAAACCGGGAAGGCCGCAGAAATGCCCGGGGTTGCAAGCTTTCTCTGTTGAATCCTTGGTAATTATTGTTATTGTGCTGCTGGACAAGTGAGATGTCCCAAAATGGAGGATGATATGTTTCAGATTGTGTCGTTGGTGCAGCGCAGAGTGCATGCTGTTTTCGTGCTGCTGCTATTGGCGGCGACCATGCTGCTATGCTCCTGCGCCACTGCCAGGTTTACGGCAGAACGCCCGACGCCGCAGGCCTTTCGTACGGAGATCCGGCGCGAATCATCGACAATTTTTGTGCCGGTTGAGGTGGAAGTCGCTGAAATTGCCGCTGTGCTCAACCGTTCGATCAGGGGTGAACTCTACCGCGGCTCGGCCAATGCCATTGGATTATCGGCGGTGCTGGCCCGCAACGGCGGGATGACGGTCGAAGCGGCGGACAACTACCTGTTTGTTTCACTGCCGCTCAGGATGACGCTCAGCTATGGCCCCTGGAAGGCACCTGATATGCCTTTTACCCTGAAATTCAAGGCCAGCGCCTCCATCACCCCGGACTGGCGGCTGCACAGCGAGGTACTCTATCAGGGATTGACTGACCTGTTCAGTGATGATGTCAAGCTGGGACCCTTTTCTTTCAAGCCGCGCAAGATCGTGGACGGCATTACCTTGCCACTGCAGAAGGCGATTTCCGACCGGATTGCACAAAAATTGAACGAGATGCTGCCGCTGCGCGAACATGTGTCTGCTGCCTGGAGCATGGCCCACAAGCCGATCTTGCTGGATCGGCAGTACAGCGCCTGGCTGAAACTGTCTCCGACCGATGTGGTGCATTACCCGTTTTATGCCCAAGCCGGTGTGGTCCGGATTGGTGTCGGCATCAACACCGTCGCCGAGCTGGTCATCGGCCCGGAGCCGTCAGCCGGAGTTGTGGTGCCGCTGCCTGATCTGAAGCGGGTTGACCGGCTGGACAAGACCTTCCGGCTGTCGCTTTACAGTGATCTGCACTACCGTGAACTGCGCCAGGTGGCTGAGCGGGTGCTGCTGAACCGGCCGATTAGCTCGGATGGCAAGACTATTACCATCCGTGATATTGAACTGTACGGCAATGGTGATCGTCTGGTGATCCGGCTGCACAGCGAGGGGGCGCTGGACGGGGTGTTTTACCTGACGGCGCGGCCTGCCTTTGATGCGGCCACCGGCATCTTTTCGCTGGAGGATGTGGATTTTGACATGCAGAGCCGCAGCATGCTGATGCAGTCTGGCGACTGGCTGTTGCATTGGGTGCTCAAGGGCATCGTCCAGGAAAAACTGAATCTCAACCTGGCAGCGCAGTTGGAAAAGGCGCGGCAGATGGCGGAAAAATCCCTGTCCCGGTTAAGGCTGATGGACAACGTCTACCTCCAGGGTGACATAAAAAGCCTCAAGGTCAATGACATGCTGGTGCAGCAGGACAAGGTCTCTATCCTGGTTTATACGGAGGGCGAATCGGCAATTATCTTCCGATGATGTATCCCCGCATATGCTTTGGATGTGCGAACTTAGCGAAACAGCCAGGATGTGCCATTCTGGTTATTCTGAAGAACTGATGTATAATTGGGCCGGCAGCTGTAAGGTGGGTGGTATTTTGGGAAAATCTCCGAGTGGAGGAGTTGTGTGATGAATACAAAAGTGCTGATGATGATCTGTCTTCTGGTCATGTGCCCGTTTTCACTGTTTGCGGCTGATGTGTCTGTCTGTAATCCGGACTCGGATATTGTTTTTTTTGCGGACGGACAGCTCAAGGCCTGTGATTTGAAAAGGGTTTACGAACAGGGTGCTCTCAAGTGCAATGCCTATAGCAAGATCAGCTTTTTTGAAGACGGCAGGGTCAAGGCCTGTGTACTGTATGAGGACTATGCTGCTGGCAGTGTTGCATGTGGCGATCTGGCGACAATATCCTTCTATCCCTCCGGTCAGCTTCACTCTTGCACCTTGACCAAACCAGCCGTTATAGATGGCAGGAGATGCATGCAGGGTCAGCCGGTTTCCCTCTATGACAATGGAAAACTTAAGACCTGTGTGACAGAATAACCACTACGCAGGATGATGTTTGGCCAGCAGAGACTGATTGGGTAGTTTGACTGTCCGATCTGTCTCTGCTGATTATCTCTGCCTCCTTTTTACGCAAATCCGCATTTAAAATCAGCAGTTCCACCAATCTCTTTTCAATCCAGTTCTCTGGTCTTACACCCGGTTACATTTACTTTGCCCCCCTGACACCTGTTAAACAGATGGTTTAATTAAAAAATGAAGTCGCCGCTGTTTCCGACTCCTCTGGTGGGCATAGTTTGTGCGATAGCCGGACTGTGCCGATTTTTCTGCGGCTGTTCAATGCCGAATGCAATCTGATGTCATATCAAAGGAGATACTGAAATGGCGTTCCCCACCTCGCTGACGGGCAGGCTGTTGCTGCCGCTATTGACCTTTCATGTCGCAGATTCACTTTTTCTGCTGGCTGGTACCGGCTATATCCTGGGTCATATGACCGATGTCGGGCCGGGCAGTTGTTTGGGGCTGTTTATCATGGCGTCTGGTCTGTTGGGTGCGGGTACCACTGTCCTGCTGGTGCGTCTTGCCGGTTACCAGCATGGGGCTGAAAACTCAAGATTGACCGAGACCGCAAGGCAGATGGCCAATGGCCATTTCTGTCTGACTATTTCGGCGGCGCTGCTGGACAAGCAGGGGCGGAGCATCGGTATATTCGGTGCTGATCTGGATTTTGAAGGGCTTAGCCGTATGCAGGAGGGGGTCTGATTGTTAGCGAAAATTGTACCGATAACAGACATGGAATGCCCTTGCCTGCCAACAGCCCATGAAACCAACGTTGAGGTCATGCTGGATCAGCAGGATTTCATTGACATTTTACGCAATGGGGATATTGGGACGGCATTCCAGCCGATTGTGTCACTAAAGGATGCGGCCTTTCTGGGATTGGAGGCGCTGGCTCGTCCCAGGCGCGAAGATGGCAGCGCTGTTGTTCCTTCCGTTTTCTTTGAGTCCGCCCGACGCTACGGATACATCGTTGAGACAGATCGGCTCTGCCGTGGCAGGGCCTTGAACGCCTATGTAGAGTTGTTGCCCACACTGCGGACGGGTGTTACGCCACTGCTGTTTATCAACATGGATACGACCGTGCTGGATGCTGGCGTGGCCAATTCCGGATTTCTGCTTAGTCAGGCAGCTTCTGCAGGCATCCCTCCGGGCCGGATTGTGATCGAGATTGTCGAAAGCGAGGTTAAAGATATCGCGGCGCTGGGGAGCTTTGTTGCGCGTTATCGCGACAGCGGTTTTCTGATTGCGCTGGATGATGTGGGCTCCGGCCATTCCAATTTTGATCGTTTCAGTATGATCCGTCCGGATATCATCAAGGTGGATCGCTCTATTATCAGTGGGATCGATGCAGATTTTTGCAAACAGGAAACCTTCCGGGCACTTGTGCAGCTATCCAGAAAGATTGGTGCCCTGGTGCTGGCCGAAGGCGTGGAGACGCTGGAAGAGGCCGTGACAGCGCTCAACTGTGACGCGGATCTGCTGCAGGGGTATTTTTTTGCCAGGCCCGGGTCGTGCTGGAGACATATGCAGAGCCAGCTGGAGGGCAAGATGGAGGCTGCTGTCGACCGGCTGTGCAGCTGCAAGGCGCTGGAGATCGACCGGATCAGGGTGCAGCACAGGATCTGCCGGGATGTTGTCAACCGGTTTGTCATGAGCCTCTCCCGGCTGGATTCGGATCGGTTCCAGTCGGAACTGGAGCAGATGCTGAAGTGCCTGCCGTTTGTCGAGGCGGCCTATGTGCTGGATGGAGAGGGGAATATGGTTACAGATACGGTTTTCGGGGATGTGCCGCTGCCCAGCAGGGGACGTCTGTTTCACTGTGCCCATAAAGGTGACGATCTTTCCCGCAAAGAGTATTTCTATATGACCATGCTTGATGGACAGGGGCATTATGCGACTGATAGCTATACCTCGCTGGCAACCGGCAATCTGGTCAGGACCATTTCATGCCGGTTCGGCTGCAGTGGAGCGGCTGAGTATGTGATCTGTGTGGATTTGCCGGGTAACTGCCAGCTCTCTGCCGGTGAGGAAGTATGCCGTCTGCTGCCCGGCCAACACTGAATGTGCCAGAGTGTCGGGATGTTAAACCCGCAGGTCTTGCTGATCCGGACTTGATAAAACCTGAGTTCTGGTTTAGAAGTAAAACACCTTGCAACTTCTCCTCGAAGATTGCCACTGATCCCGCTTCGGGAATCAATCCGACAAATAAATGAATGGAATGCCGCGCAGCGCATCATTGCGTTGCTGTACGACTTGAATTGTGATGAAACTATTGCTTGTGTTACTCCACGTCCTCCTGACGATGACTGCCCCTGCCTGCGTGTTTGCCGACTGCAACTGCGATGATTGGGTTCTCAGGGGCGGTTACTGTGTAGATTATGTGAAAGCCAGGGTTCCCTCCTTTCCTTTCCCCCAGACCCATCAAGAGATGTTGAGCTTGAATAATCGTGAGACCTGGCAGATTGCCGATGGTGATGTGGCCATCTTTTTCATGGGCAGCTTCTGGCATGTTGCCATTGTGGAAAGGGTTTATCTGGACCGCTTTGGCGCCGTAACCGCTGTTGATGTGAGCGAGATGAACTACGGTCGCCCGGTCTCCCAAACGACATTTTCTGAGAAGTGGGGTGACGACGGTCTTGCTGGATGGGAAAGGGCGGTTTGCTGCGGTGTAACAGAGGGATATGCTCGGGAGGCCAGCCGGAAGATGGTTGATATCGCAACGGTCAGGCAGGTCTGGTCACCAGTGGCGGCAGAGCTTGAAAACACGAAACTGGGTGATCGACTGGTTGTGGCACTGGACAGGGTGGCGGATGCTGTCAGCCATCTCTGCAGCGCGGTTGTGGAAAGATGCAGCCAGAAGCTGCATCTGCTGATCTGATGGTTTGTCCGGTTGGCATCAGTCGGCCGGGGCTAGGAACGTTTGATGATCTCTATCAGGTGATAGCCGAAGGCAGTTTCCACCGGCCCGATTAGTTTGCCGACCTCCGCGCCGAAGATGCATTCGTCAAATTCCCTGATCAGCTGTCCCGGCTTGATGGCGCCCAGATCACCACCTTTTTGGGCCGTGGGACAGAGCGAGTGTTTCCGTGCGCAGACGGCAAAATCAGCGCCGGCCTCAATCTGAACCTTCAGCTGTTCGCATTCAGCTCTACTACCAACCAGTATGTGACGGGCGCATGCTCTGGTCATGCCAACTCCTTTTCTGTCGGGTCGTTGCCTTGGTAAATAAAAAAACCGGAA
>DAONZY010000009.1:0-40582 GCA_035407085.1 Deltaproteobacteria bacterium
CGCCATGATGACCTTGTATCCGAAGTGGGTCAGGATGTTTTCCATCAGCTCCCTAACCGGCGCCTCGTCTTCGGCAACCAGGATGGTCTCGCTGCCACCTGGCGGAACATCTCGCTCCTGTGTAACAGAATCTTTGGATAATTCTCCTGATTGCTCGATCAGCGGCAGATGGATCTGAAATGTGGTTCCGATACCCGGCTCGCTGTAAACACTGATACATCCATTGTGCTGCTTGATGATGCCGTAGACCATTGGGAGGCCCAATCCGGTCCCTTTACCGGCTTCTTTGGTGGTGAAAAACGGTTCGAAAATGCGCTTGCGTGTTTCTTCATCCATACCGCTACCGGAATCGGATACTATGATAGTGGCGAATTCGCCAGGGCCGCAGTTGTTGTGGAGCATGGCAAAATGCTCATCGAAAGATTCCTGCCTTGTTATTATTGATAGCAGGCCGCCTTGCGGCATGGCGTCGCGGGCGTTGGTGGCCAGGTTCAGGATCACCTGTTCGATTTGGCCGCTGTCTGCAAAAACGGGCAGTCCCTGATTGCAGAGGTTGAGTTTGAACTCTATGTCTTCCCCGATCAGATTGCCCAGCAGTTTTGTCACGTTGGTTACTATATTGTTCAGGTTATGATAGTGCTTGATCATGATCTGTTTACGGCTGAAGGCAAGCAGGCTATGGGTCAGGTTGGCCGCCTTCTTGGAGGCGGTCAAAATGTTATCCAGCATCTTGGCCTCGTTCTCTGGCAGATGCAGTTTCATCTGTAGCAGGCTGGCAAAACCGATCACCACACTGAGAACGTTGTTGAAATCGTGTGCCAGGCCCCCGGCCAACTGGCCGATGGATTCCATTTTTTGTGACTGGAGCAGTTTTGATTCCAGGGACTTCTGTTCGGTGATGTCATTGGCAATGGACAGGAAACCGGTTATCTCTCCTTTGGAGTTGCGCATGGCGGTGATGGTTACCAATACCAGGATATGCTTGCCATCCTTGCAAACATATGTCCACTCCCTCCTGTCAGAGCTATGGGACATCATTAGTTCGATGATTACATTAAAACCTTCAACGGGGCTTCCCTGTTTCTCTCCGAGCTCCTGTCCACGATCTGCGATCTCTTTAGGCAGATGCATGCTTAAAATTGAAATCTTTCCGACAACCTCATCCTCGGTATATCCGAGCATTTTTTCAGCGCCTTTATTGAAGATAGTAATGATGCCCTCTTGATTGGTGGCAATAATTGCAACCTCCGAGGCAGCATCGAGCACTGCTTGAAGCTGCAGATTGGCGGCAGCCAGAGTGGACTTGGTTCTCTCCAGTTCGCGTAGCCGCTGCTGCAACTCCGGATAGTAGCTTTTTCGGGCGGAGTGTTCACCCAGCCCGATAATTTGTGCTCTGCGGACTTCCCAGTCCTCCATATTATCAGGCGGCATTTTCATAAATGGTCTCGATGTCCGACAGTGAAGGTCGACGCGGATTAGTGACCATGCAGGCATCCTTCATGGCTTTGACCGCCAGTGAAGGTATGATGTCTGTTGTGACGCCGGCTTTTCTCAGTGAATTTGTGATGCCTGCCCTGATGCGCATATTACGGATACATCCGGTCAGTGTGTCCAGACATACGTCGTCACCCATGTTGGAGACATCCAGCCCCAATGCTGCCGCCACATCACGATAACGCTCGGTCGCGGCACTGAAGTTGTAGCGGATGACATGTTCCAGCAGAAGTGCGTTGCATTCGCCGTGTGGCAGGTCTAGCAGGCCGCCCAGGCTGTGGGCCATGGCGTGCACCGCCCCCAGGCTGGCATTGGAAAAGGCCAGTCCGGCCTCCATGCTGGCCAGCATCATGCCGTCCCGGTATTCCAGATTTTGAGGATTGTCGATGGCTTTCTGAAGATGGAGGCCGACCAGCTTGATGGCCTGCAGTGCATGCAGATCGGTCATGGCAGAGCTGGCATTGGATACATAGGCCTCTACGGCATGGGTCAGGGCATCCATGCCGGTGCAGGCGGTCAGATATGACGGCATTGTGGTTGTGGTTTGCGGGTCTATCAGGGCGACATCTGGTACGGTTGATTTGCTGACAATGGCAATTTTGACCTTTTCAGCGGTGTTGTTGATGATGGCAAACTGGGATACATCGGCAGAGGTGCCGGCGGTGGTCGGTATGCATATCAGCGGCGGCATCGGGTACCTGACCTTGTCGACCCCCTCCACATCCAGAATATGGCAGTTGTTGGTGGCGACTATGGCAATGCCCTTGGCGCAATCCATCGGACTGCCGCCACCGACGGCCACAATGGCATCGCACATGGAAGAGATGTACAGATCTGCTCCAGCCATGACCTCGTGATCGCGCGGATTGGGTGAAATGTCGGAAAACGTAACTGTTTCTATGCCGGCATTATTCAGACAACTGGTGACCTTGTCTGCCCAGCCGGCCTCCATTACCCCTTTATCGGTCACCACCAGTACTTTTTCGGCTTCATATGTCCTGGCGTACTGGCCTGCCAGATTGAGTGCGCCGTTTCCGTAAACGATCTCCGGGTTGACAAATTTTCTGATCTGGTGCTGATTTCCCATGGTGTGATCTCCTTTTGAAAGGAAAATAGGGGGAAACGTCTCAAAAAGTCAGATTTTATTGTGAAACTATAGCATGATTGCACAAAAGCAAAAGCTGAAAGTATGTGGAATCGGTGGTGCTAACGATGCCGTTTTCCTGTACCGGTTTTATTCCTCTGTTTCGAGGTGGACTGATTGCCAGGGGAGCGATCCTGTTTGCTGGCGATAGCTGCCCTGGGGCGTTTGCCTTTGATCGGTATGCGCTGGTACTCATCTTCGGGTCTGATATGTTCCGACATGTGCGCAGTGTGGACGGCGGGGCTATGCCCTGCCAGGATGAATTCTATTCGCCGGGTGGCAGGGTTAACTGCTGCCACCTTGACGCGCGCCTTGTCGCCGATGCGCAGCACCCTTTTCAGGCGCCGCCCCATCAGGGCGTGCTGCTTTTCCAGATAGGTGTAGATGTCGTCTTCCAGGGTCGAGATATGCACCAACCCCTCGACGAAAAACTGATCCAGCTCTACGAAGAAGCCGAAGCCGGTCACCCCGGCGATGTAGCCGTCAAATTCATCTCCAACATGCTGTTGCATGAACTGGATCTTCTTCAGTTCGACGATGTCACGCTCGGCCTCCATGGCGACCCGTTCCCGTTTGCTGGTGTGTTCGGCCGTCTCTGACAGGTTGCGTGTCGCCAGGCTGAGCTGCTTGTCTGCTTTGTTGCCCTGTTTCTGGCCATCCTGCATCAGGGCCGCTTTGAGTATTCGATGAACTGCCAGATCGGGATAACGACGGATCGGTGATGTGAAGTGGCAGTAACAACGTGAAGCCAGGCCAAAATGTCCCAGATTCTCGGCAGCGTAGCGGGCCTGTTTCATGCAACGCAAAAGGGCATAATTGAGCATGCGTTCTTCCGGCTTTCCTTCTGCCTCGGCCAGCAGTCGCTGCAGTTCCTTCGGGTTTACGCGCTCATCGACCAGGGCAAATTCATAACCGAAACCGTAGATGAATTCCTGGAAATTCTGCAGCTTGGCAGGATCGGGGTTCTCGTGGATACGGTAAAGGAAGGGGATCTCCCGGGCGGTGATAAAGGCGGCGACCGCCTCATTGGCAGCCAGCATGAATTCCTCGATCAGCTGGTGCGCCAGGTTGCGCTCTGCGCGGATAATGCCTTCAGTCTGGCCGGTCAGTCCGATGATGATCTCCGGTTCAGGCAGGTCGAAGTCGATGCTGCCTCGTGTCTGGCGCATCTTCATCAGGATCAGGGCCAGTTCCTTCATCTGGTTGAGCATCCCGGCCAGTTCCCGGTTTTCTTCCACGGCCTGTTGATCCTGATCAACTATAATCTGTCTGACCAGTGTGTAGGTCAGTCGGGCTGTGCTCCTGATTACGCTGGGATAGAAACTGGATTCCAGCAGCTTGCCCTGATTGCTGAAAAGCATTTCGGCGGTCATGGTCAGCCGGTCGACCTTGGGGTTGAGTGAGCAGATGCCGTTGGAAAGCCGTTCGGGAAGCATGGGAATGCAACGGTCAGGAAAGTAGACCGATGTGCCGCGCAGATAGGCGTCGCGATCCAGCGGACTGTCTGGCTTGACGTAGTGTGATACGTCAGCGATGGAGACCCACAGACGAAAGTTGTTTCCTTCCAGTTTCAGCGCTACCGCATCGTCAAAATCCTTGGCTGTTTCCCCATCAATTGTGACGGTCTGCATATGGCGCAGATCGACCCGTCCCTGCAGCTCCTCCCTTGAAACTGACTCGGATATACCCTCGGCCTCGCTGATGGCGTCTTTTGAAAACAGATGGGGCAGGTCAAAACGCCTGATCGCTGATTGAACCTCAACTTCCGGGTCATCAGGCCATCCCAGAACCTCAATGATGCGACCTTCAGCAGGCCGACCGCCAACCGGATAGCTGGTCAGTTCCGCAACAACCTGATGGCCGTCCTGGGCTAAACCGCGACCTTTTGATGGAATCAGGATAACCGTGTGCAGGCGCTGTTCTTCGGGGATGACAATCGCTCCCCGGCGTGTCTCTTCATAGCGGCCGACCACCCGGGTTGTGGCCCTGTCACTGACCGCAACGACGCGTCCCTGCTGCTTGTTGCCTCCCATGCGGCTTTTTTCCGCTCGCACTTCAACCAGATCGCCATGCATAGCGTTCTTCATGTCACGGCTGGGAATGAAGATGTCTTCGCCCCCTCCTTCGGGGGTCACGAACCCATATCCGTCGCGATGCATGGAGAGCCTGCCGCGGATGCTTTTTACCGAAGCTGTCAGGGCATAGCTGTTGCCTTTAAACCTGACCACTTCTCCGTCGTCTGCCATGTCTTCCAGCATCTGTTTCAAGACACCCTTGACGTGCCTGCCGCCGAAGTATCTCAAGATCGATGCAAATTGGGTTGATCCGTCCTGCTGTTTTAGGAAGGCCAGAATATTTTTCTTGGTCAGCTGCATGGATATTTGTCCTGTTGTTGATGATGTATGCTGAATTTGCGGATACAATTGAAAGCCCCGTTCCAAATGCGGAAAGGGGCTTTGATATGGGAGTTGGCCGTTGTACCCCTGCTCAGTTTTTACCCAAAATTCCCCGGATTGCAGCTGGCAGGTCAGAAGGCAGTATGACCATCTTGGAGTTCTGTGATACGGCAATCTTCTGCATCGCATTGATATAGCGGTCGCCCAGCAGGAAGACTGCCGGCAGGTCGTTATCCTTGATGGCTTCGCTGATGTCGCTGATTGCCCTGGAGGATGCCTGGGCCAGTCTTACCTGGGCTTCGGCCTCACGTTTGGCTGCTTCCAGCTTGCCTTCAGATTCACGGATAATTGCTTCTCGCTTGCCTTCTGCCTCAAGAATGGTGGCCTGTTTGAAGCGTTCGGCGCTAGCCTGTTGTTCCATGGCCCGCTGCATGGACTCGGACGGTTTGATGTCCTGAATCTCCACTGACTGGACATAGATACCCCAGGCGGCAACCTCTTTGGAAATGTTTTCCTGCAGCCTGGCCTTGATATGTTCACGTTCAGAAAGGGCGCTGTTCAGATCCATCTGACCGATAATTGCACGCAGTGAGCTCATTACCAGATTCTGGATGGCATATTCATAGCTCTGTATCTCATACACCGCCCGGGTAGGGTCGGTGACCTTTATGAATGCCACGGCATTGGTGATTATTACGGCATTGTCCTTGGTGATGACTTCCTGGGAGCCGACTGAAAGCACATCACCTTTGGTCGATACGCGATAGGCGACCCTGTCCACATAGGGGATGATAAACTTCAGCCCCGGTTTTAAAGTGGTAAAATACTTGCCCAGCCGCTCAACAACCCATTCCTGCCCCTGGGGCACTGTTTTTACGCCGGCAAAAACAGTGGCGGCGACGAGTACAAAGAAAACAACAAACGTAAACTCCATGGGGATTCTCCTTTTACAGTTTGGCAACTTTCAGTATTTGTCCTTCTATATCAACAACTCTGACATTATCTCCTATCTGCAGCGTGTCATCTGAATAACAGGTCCATTCATCCGCACCCAGTATGGAAATGCGGAACCTTACGACGCCTTTTTCGTAGCTGTTGGCAGTACCGCGGATGACAATCCCGGATTCGCCGACGATACCCTCTTTGGATTGTCCAGCGCCGGTCTGATTTTTGTTGGGTTTGAGATATTTAAACCACATGATTGTAAAGGCAATCGAGGCCAGACTCCATAAAATCAGCTGACCGGTCAGCGGAAATCCGGGCCAGACCGCTTTAAGTATGCCTACCACCAGTGCGCCCATGCCGAACCATATGATAGTGAAGGAGGGTATAATAAGCTCCAGGCCAATCATGCAGAAACCGGCGATTATCCAGTGCCACCATTCGATGTGCATATGCGCTGTTCCCCTTGTTTGTTGGCGTTGAGTGTCTGGAATTGTACCACACAAAAAAACGGTTTAATCAAAAAAGATGTTCAAAGATGGTCATCAAAAAGATATTGCCAAACGATCCGCTAATTGTGGTAATATTAGTCAAACAAAAGCAGATTATGACGAGGTGCCATATGGATACTAGCACAATAGCTGGAACATCATTGATGATGAATTTGAGCCAGACGCAGTCAGCGATGTCCATGGCCATGGTGAAAATGGCCGCTGAACAGCAGAATCAGATGGCCAACATGCTGGCCCAGAACGCCAAACAGGCCCCACAGCCTGTTAATCAGGGTGGATTTGGATTTTCAACCTACGCATGATTGATGCCAGTATATGTTGTGGTTATCAAGGTCGACCGTCAAGTCGGCCTTTTTTGTGTTTTTAAATGCACCCTGCCATGATAGATTTGAACATCCCGACTGTACGGATTACTAACCTGTAAGAATGGAGCCTGATGTGAAAAATGAATTGATCGTCTTTGCCGTATTTTTTGCCCTTTCGCTGCCGGTATTTTGCTCATCAGCGGATGACAAGCTGTTTGAAAAGCTTGACAAAAACAGTGACGGCAGCGTTAGCATGGAAGAGTTCATGAGAAGTGATATCGTCGTGGTAACCCGTGAAGATGGTAAACAGGAATTGCAGCACAAGGATTTTGTCAAAGAGGGCAAGGCTGCCGCCCTGTCCGAGATGCAGAAACGCAAATTTTGGGAACAGGCCGATCACAACCGTGACGGCAGGGTTGACCGCAAGGAGTGGAGCCGCGCCTCACCGGAAGGTTTCGTACTTTGGCGCTTCTGAAGGTTTTTAGCTGTATTTTATGACAGCCCTCATGCGCAGGCATGGAGGGCTGTCTTTTTATGTGCATAAAACCAATATGTTAAAGTTTGATCGGAGATCCGTGGTGCTGTGCTTTGTGCGTTCGACGATTATGCTGTTGCTGACTTTACTGCCGGGCCTTTTCGGCATGTTTACCTCGCTGGCTTACGGTGAGGGTGGGGCGGCTGGTGCTGCAAACGGCGTCTCGGTTGTAAAACCTGCAGATGTGTATGCCCGTTTCAACACATTTAACAACCTGGTTCGTGACTGCAAGATTAAACCAGAACCGGCGCTAAAGATGATGAATATGCTGCTGGACGAGATCGGGCAGGATTATTATCGTCGGGGCGGCAGGGATTATCCCAGGAGTGACTGGGTCTTCCCACTGGAAGGTCATGGTGTGCGATCGATTACCGGTGGTCGCAACAAGGGTTATGTGGCTTCCGGATACAAATATTTCAGCGGTAATCGCCATGGCGGGCATCCCTCTTTTGACATATTCATCCGTGATCGCAATCAGGATAGTCTTGATGACCGTATCGGCAGACCGGTCAGGGTGTTATCCCTGGGGGGAGGGGTTGTTGTTGCTCTTGAGAAGACATGGGCGCGTGGCAGTCGTTTGCGCGGCGGAAAATATTTATGGATTTACGACCCGCTAAATAAGCTGCTGGTCTATTACGCACACAACAGTGAACTGCTTGTGGATCTGGGCACGATAGTCAGGCCTGGGGATGTGCTGGCTAATGTGGGGCGGAGCGGGCTGAATGCTGACAAGCGCCGCTCTCCGACGCATCTCCATCTGACGGTGATTGGCATGCAGTCTGGCAGTCCCAAGCCGGTCAATGTGTATTCTGATCTGGTGCGCGCACGGCAGGTCAGGGCAGATGATTGACTAAACCGCAGATAAAGTTAAAGGGGGCTACGTTGTTAACGTAACCCCCTTTTTTCTGGAGCCGATTGTCGGAATCGAACCGACGACCTCATCATTACGAGTGATGTGCTCTACCAACTGAGCTAAATCGGCAATGCAATGCCTGGTTATAATGGGATGTGCACATGCTCTATACTACAGCGGATGCAAAAAATAACCGATTGCATCAGTATTGTCAATGTTGTTCAGGGGGCTAGCCCAAGTCTGATGGCCGCCATCGGACAATCTGTCACACATTTACCGCAAGCGGTACATGCGGCTATGTCGACAATCAGGGCGCTTTTTCTGCCGCCGTGGCTTTCAAGCGTAAACAAGCGTAACGGGCAGGCGGCTACGCAGCGTCCACAGCCGGAGCAGCGCAGCTGGTCGATGCACACCTGTTTTATAATTCCAGATCCATTTGCTTCCATGTGAATTCTGCTTTGGTCTGTTTTCTGTTAAAGGGATAATAGCGGGGACAGCTGGCTACAACGGCACTGGCTGTCTGTTTGCATGTACGGCGACATGAGGTGCAGAGCTTGTTTGGTGTGATATTTTTAGTATTATCTCTGTTCATGGATGATTTATGCATTGACCAGACCCCCGGGAGTCTGTCCCGGAGGTCTGGTTATGTCATTTAGCTCACAAACCTGATCCAGCCGAATTCATCCCTGATCTTGCCTGTCTGGATGCCGGTCAGCGTGTCGTACAACTTCTGGGTCACCTCGCCAACCTCTCCATTACCGAATTCAACCACTTCATTTCTGTAGCAGAGCTTACCCACAGGTGTAATTACGGCAGCAGTGCCGCTACCGAATGCTTCGGTCACTTTGCCGCTTCTGATGTCTGCCATCAACTCTTCAATGTCAATCTGGCGTTCTTCAACATCACAACCCAGCGTTGGGGCTATTGTGCAAACCGTATCCCTGGTAATTCCGGAGAGGATCGAACCATTCAGTTCGGCGGTTACAATCTTGCTGCCGTACACAAAGAACATGTTCATAGATCCTACTTCTTCCACATAGCGTTTATGGCATCCGTCCAGCCAGAGTACCTGATCATAGCCCTTCTGCTTGGCCTCCAGGGCGGCTTTGATCGAACTGGCATAGTTGCCGCCTGTTTTTGCTTCACCGGTACCGCCCGGTACGGCACGTACATATTTGTCTTCGACCATGATGCCGGTCGGTTTGAAACCGCCGCTGTAGTATGCGCCAACGGGTGAAAGAATTACAAAGAAGTAGTAGTGGCTGGAAGGCTTGACGCCCAGACCGGCTTCTACGGCAATCATGGCTGGACGAATATAAAGCGAAGTTCCGGGAGCTGACGGTACCCAGTCCTTTTCCAGGCTGACCAGCTGTTCAATACCCTTCAGGAATATTTCTTCCGGCAGTTCCGGCATACAGATGCGGTCGGCAGACTGGTTGAAGCGGCGTGCATTCATTTCGGGGCGGAACAGCGCAACACGCCCATCAGCCCACTTATAGGCTTTCAGGCCTTCAAAAATCTCTTGAGAATAGTGCAGCACCATGCAGGACGGGTCCAGGGAAAAAGGCGCATAGGGTTCGATGCGGCCATTGTGCCAGCCTGCTTCTGGTTTCCATTCAACCACCAGCATGCGGTCGGTAAAGTGTTTGCCAAACCCCAACTGACTTTCGTCTGAAATTTTCTGTTTCATTTTATCTGCCGGCAGGGGGTAGATACTGATATCCATTGTGGGCCTCCAAAGACTGTACATGCAGGTGAAAAAGTATACGTAAAATGTGCTCTGCCTTCAAGTGAAAAACCCGATTATGCCATATTACTCTTGGATGGACGTGTGGCAATCTGCTATAGGTGTAGCATCCGCAACACCCCAGCGAAAGGCCAGCAACAGTTTATGATCGCCAGGATACTAACCCGCATAACCGCTTTTACCAATGCCATGACCCGCAAGCATCTGGAATGGATTTTTCATATTACCAGCCGGGCCCCCTTTAAAGTCGCCCTGGCCACAATCCTGCTGTTGATCTGCTCTGGCGTAATCATCTTCAGGTCGGGTTTCGAGTCGGACATTTTTCGGCTGTTCCCAAGGCATTTGCCTGCTCTGCACCTGCTGATGGACTCTCTGGAATGGACCGGCAGTTCCAGGGAGGCTTATTTTCTGGTGGAAGGTGACAAGGCTATTCTTCCGGGCGAGACAGAAAAACTGGTCAGCCGCCTGCAGAGTTTGCAACTGGATGGCAAACCGGCCTTCTCACGGGTTACATGGCGAATTTATGATGAATCCGAGGGACGTTTATTTGCTGAGTTTATTGCCTACGCCGCCAGCAATCCTCAACTCTTTGTTGAACTGTCAGGTGCCCGACAGTTAATTGCCCGTCTTTCGCCAGCCAGTCATGCTGCATCTCTGGGGCGTGTCAAGGCCGATCTGTCCGGACAGTTCGGTGGTGCTTCCACCATGCTGGTTACCGCTGATCCGCTTTATCTGCGAGAGCTGATACTGCCACGTTTGAAGGCGGCCAGTCAGTCGCTGGATCTGGATACATCTTCACCGTATTTTCTTTCCCGCGATGGCCAGGTCATGATTGTGATTGCCGAACCTGCCCGTCCGGTGCAGGACATGGAATTTGCCCGTCGTCTGGTGGTCGGGATCAATCAGGCCCGCCAGGGACTGGAGGTTTCGGTCAGCTGTGCCGGAGCCCATATGAGCGCTGTGTTGGACGAAGCGGAGATGAAGACCAATATACTGGCCTGTATTCTCTCTTCTCTGGTGGTGGTGCTGATGATTTTCTACTCCGTCTACCGCCGGCTTTTGCCCACGTTGCTGCTGCCGCTGATTGTGGCGGTGGGTGTCGTGCTTGCACTGGCTACGGCTGCCTTGCTGCTTCCATCAATCCACATCATATCCTTTGCCTTCATGGCCTTGATTATAGGTCTCGGCACCGATTATTCCGTGCATCTGTATGATCGCTATCACTGTGAACGGGTTGCCGGACGGGATATGATGGCGGCGATCCGACTGGCTGTGGTCGATACCGGGCATGGCATCTTCACAGCAGCAACTACCACGGCACTTCCCTTTCTGGCCCTGATTATCTCTGATGTTCGGGCTTTGTATGAACTGGGGTTGCTGGTCGGTCTGGGTGTGCTGTTTTCCATGTATGCGACCTTTTTTTTCCTGCCGCCGCTGCTGATCTATATGGAACGGAGGTTTCCGGCACCTTTCAGTCCGATCCCGGCTGTGGGCATGCGTGCATTGTGGCGCTGGACAGGCACACATCCCCGGCTTGTCGTGGTAGCGACAATTCTGCTGCTGCTTGGAGGAGGTGTGGCGACAAGCCGTTTAAGTTTCGATGGTGAATTGAAAAATCTGCAACCCCGTCATTCCGAAGCCTTCAAGGCCCAAGAGAAGATTGAAAGACATCTGAGTCTGGCTCCCAGGCAGTTGCTGATCGCCATCGACGGAACCGAGGTAAGCCAGGTCATGTCCGGTCTCGGCAGGGGGGGGCAACTGGCCGAACGATACAGGAACGCAGGCCGTATCAGGGGCTGGTCTTCCCTGGGTCAGGTCATCAACAGCAGGGAAGAACAACAGCAGCTTATCAGCAGTATGTCCTGTCTGGATATGGGGGCTGCTACGGTCTCTCTGAAGGTGGCATTGGAACAGGCCGGTTTCGAAACAACACCATTTCAGCCGTTTACGAAGGCCATGGCCAGTTTTGGCAAGAGCGGACCGCAGGCCGAAACAGAGGCCATTGCCAGGCTTGCGGCCTCTCCGCTGCGGGGGGTGGTAAATCGTCACCTGGTCAAAGACAAGAGTGGCTATCATGGGCTGATGTACGTCTTTTATGCGGATGATGAATTGGAACTGGAAAGGTTTGTGGCCGATCTGAAGGCCAGCGTTCCTGGGGTGAGGGTGACCGGCGTCGAGCTGGTCAGCAGCCAGTTGGCTGAATCCGTTGCCCATAGTTTCATGTGGAGCTTTCTCTTGGGGGGAGCGATCGTACTGTTTCTGCTGGTGACACATTTTGAATCAGGCAGGGGCATCTTCTATACCCTTTTCCCGGTTGGCGGCGGAGCACTGATGATGCTGGGCAGCATGGCCGTATTGGGGATTGGCATCAACTTCATGAATGCCATGGTGCTGGTAACAATTGTCGGTATGGGCAGTGATTACGGTCTGCACGTTGCACACAGGGTCAGCAACTCCGGCAATGGTGAAGCTGCCGAGAGCTTTGTTCAGGCCGGTCGTGCGGTACTGATCTCTGCACTGACTTCCATTGCCGGCTTTGGTTCCCTGGCCTTTGCCGATTATCCGGCATTGGCCTCCATTGGTTGGGGTACTAATCTGGGGGTTGGTTTTACAGCACTGTTTGCTCTGGTCACATTGCCGGCCATACTGGTAGCCAGGCGTTCGACGCGGTAACGCAGAAACACCTGGCTTGGTTTGTGGCCTACTCACCTGCTCAACGGCCAGGAGGCGCTGGGGCATAGCTATTTTCTCCCCACATGCGATTGGGGGGCTGAAGACTGGGTGCCCTACAATTGATCACCCCCAGACTACAGAGTGTGGCATGCCATTCATACTTGATATAAACTGCTTGTACTGCGTGCCGTTCCGGTTCAAACGCCACGGTCCTTACGGGTGAGTATTCACCGCGCCCATATCCGGTGCCGGCGCTTTCCAGTACTTTTTCTGCTTGTCCACCCGATCTTGCCTTGTTGCTGCGATCCGCTGCCTGCGGGGCTGGCGCAGCGCCCCGGGATTCCCCCTTGCTGCTGTTCAAAAATGGCGGCCATTGCCCGATCGGTGGTGATGTCACCTGACGCTGCCGCTCGGGATAGGCTGCTACAGCGATGACCCCCATGGCACTGCTGTCACCGAAGGCTTTGGCGTATGAGTCTGGCGGATCGGTGAAATAGAAGCGGTTGACACGGTTCTGCCCGGTGCGCCATCCTGAGAACTTGCCGCTGGCGTATGGTTCCAGGATATACATGCGCTCACTGCGTTTCAGCCATGATTTTGCGCCGCTGATGATGTTGCGGCCGTCAACGGCAATAACCAGCCCGACCTTGCGATTGAGGCGGTTGATGACCTCGATATGATAGTGCTCCCCTTTGATCGCCTCTGCATATACCTTCTTGACATCTTTGTTCTGTCTGACCAGATAGGTGGGTAGTGCCCTTCCTTCATCGGTGATGATGCGTACTTCGATTGCCTCATCGGAGCCTGCCCCCAGGCTGTTAGTTGCCAGGACAACCAGCGCCAGTATGATGCCTGCAATGGTTTTCATGATTTGTCCTCCCTTCGATTGCTTTCTATGAAGGGTTTGACAGACCATGGAGCCAAATGTTCCTGAAAAAAACAGCCGTTGTGATCGTGGTCCCTGAAATGGGGGTGGGTGGGCATGTCCGGTGTGAATCAGGACGGAGAATTTTATGCTGCTTGTGATGTGAAGCGTAAGCGTTTGTTTCCCGGGCTTGGGATGATGATTACCAGGCGACCTCCAGCTCAACACTTTCGGTTGACTCCGGTATTGCCGGTCGTTGTTCGATTTTTCCGGCACGTTCAAGTTTGTCTAGAAATGCTCCGGCTTTGTTCGCTGGAAGTTTGATCCTGATTATGCGACTGGTGGAGGGGATGTCCGACTCTTCCACATTGCCGCCCGTACTTTTTGCCGCCTCTCGGACGTTGCTTTCAGCAGTGGCCTCATCGACCGGCTGCAGTTTGATTGTCACATGGGCTGGCTCGGTGACGGCCTGTTTGATTTCATCAGGCGCTATTGCCTCGGAGTTGACTTTTTCGGTGTGTGTTTGGCCTTTTGGTTCAAAAAGCTCTGCTGGATGTGTGAAACCTTTTGTTTCGGTGACAGCACCTGGCGCAACTGCTGATTTCATGGCCTTTGGGACGGTTTTCATGAAACCCGATTCCGGTTGGGGTGCTGGTTTGGAAAAGGTTGGCTTTACCTCAGTTGTGTTTTGAATAGACGGTGCCGGGGACGGAACCGATCTATTTCGGTGTGTCCGGCCTTGTCTGGATACAGGGGATTTCTGCTCCAATCCGGGCGGATCAGTAGTTTGTAAGTCAGGCTGGGACTGCGGGAGCCCCTCCGGTATCGGTTGTACGGTCAGTGGTGCTTGCGGAGAACGGGTGTCAGGCGCTGAGGATTTAAGCTGCGGGACAGCCTGCTGGATTTCATCGTCACCCGGGTTGGCAAGGTAGTAGCCGGTTATACAAACAATCAGGAGTGCCATGATTTCAACCGGCAGCTTGATATGCAGCGGAAAAAACAGTTTCTCTGCCCAACTTCGTGACGGTGCCGGCTGATCCAGTACTCTTGCCATGATCCGTGACGCTAGCCAGTCGGGCGGGTCAATCTCTGGCGTATTCTTTATAAGCGCAAGTGTAGTTCTCAGGTCGGCCAGTTCAGCCCGGCAGGTACGGCATGATGAGAGATGCTCTTCGATCCAGGCCCGTTCGGCGGGCGTGGTATCGCCACTGCAGTAGGCTGGGAGAAGTTTTTTAATTTCGTCATGGGTCATGGCTGTTATCCCGCCTCAGCTGAAACAAATAAGCCGTTGCTTTAGTTTTGAGCAATTCCTGCCGCACCTTTGATGCAATCCTTTACGCCGTCTCGTGCCCTGAAAAGCCTGGACTTGACGGTGCCGTCTTTAATACCCAGCGCCTGCCCCACATCCTGATAGGAAAAATCCTGCATATCCCTCAGCACAAGTACTTCCCTGAATTCCACCGGCAGTTTGTCCATGCATTCATGCAGTATTCTACGTAGCTCAGCCTCCTCCAGCAGGTCAAGCGCCGAGGGGTTGCCGCAGGGTGGGTCAAATGGCATGAGACCAAAATCCACTCGGGTGTCGTCATTCAGCGAGTATGCATCCTGCTGAACGGCTTTGCGCAGTTGTTGCAGTCTGTTTCGTGACTGGTTGATTACAATGGCGGTCAGCCATGTGGAAAAGCGTGCTTCGCCTCTGAAATCTGACAGTTTGCGCCATGCAGCCAGAAAGGTTTCCTGGGATATATCGCAGGCTTCCTCATGGTTGCCGGTCATGCGAAAGGCGATATTGAGGATCAGCCGTTGATACCTGTTTACCAATGACTCGAAGGCTGCTGTGTTGCCGTTTTTGCATTCTGCCACCAGGCGGCTGTCGTCTGTCATGATCTGTCTGTCCACTGTCATGGTATCTGTGACGCTCTCCGTATCGATATGTTCCCACTGCTTGATTAAATGTCGGAGGTATTAGCCTGAGTTGCGGTTAACAAACTTGCAGAAGAGAAATAACATAATATTAAAATTAATGCAATTATAGGGAGCAGCCTTGCATAATTCAGGTTGGGCAGGCTTGCTTGCTATACCGGCAGGTAGTGTTATCATTTAACCGATTTGCCATTAATATTTCCTTTGGACTGGAGTTGGTGCAGCTTGCCAGACCGCTGCTTGACTTGGGCTGACAATGTCTGTATGGCTTGAATATTTGAACTTACTAGTCATGGAGGTGCTTATGAGACGGATCGTTGCAGTGCCCTTTGTTTTGCTGACCCTGATGGTTGCAACGGCTTATGGTGCGGAAGCACCTAAGGAGATTCAAGGTCGGTTTGATCAACTCTCTGAACGGGCTTCAAAATTGGCTTCCACTAAGGTCGGGGAATATGCCAAAGATGATATCGCGGCAGCCAGAACCAGCATTTCGGCTGCCAAACTGGCTCAAGCTGCCAAAAATGAGAAGCTGGCGCTGCAAAAACTTGAGATTGCAGAGGTCCAGTTGACCATTGCGGAAGCCAGAACTGCTGAAAAAGAGGCGGCTGAACAGGCTACTCTGAAAAGAGCACAGCTCAAGCAGCAGGAGTCCAGGTTGGACAGTTTCTTTCAGGAAGGGGGCAAATGATATGAAAAGGATTCTTTATGCTTTATCTGCACTTTTACTCTTTTCGGTGAGCGTGATTCAGGCTGCTGAAAATGATACGCCTGAGGCCCGCATTAATGCGGCAAAGGTGTCTATTGAGAAGGCTACTGTGAACGCCAGCAATATCAAGTCAGCCATTGATGACCTGCAACAGGCCAATATCTATCTGAAAAAGGCTGAGGATGCTTTGGCAAGTATTGGTTTTATGACCTTTGGAGATAAGAAAAGGGCGTTGGAGAAGGATGTTGCCCATAATGCCCAGATGGTTGGCCTGTATGTTTCCCTCTCCGGATTACATGCATCAAAGGCCCGTTCAGATCATGATGCGGAACAGTATGACAAACTAACATTGATAACAAAAAAGCGTATCGGGATCATCGAGAGCTGCCGCAGTGAATTGAGCAAGGTTAAGGGCGATGTGGCAAAACTGGGATCTGCCGCCAGCGAACTGTCTGTACTCAAGTCTGAAAATTCCAAACTATCTGAGCAGGTGTCCAAACAGAACAAGGAGATCATCGAACTGAAAGACAAACTGGAACAAGCCCGGAAGGCTGTTGTAGCGCCGTCATCACCTGCAGTGGTGCCAGTACCGGTTGTAAAATAGATTTTGTTTTAGGTGTTACAAGTAAAAGGCCGTTTCCTGTGGCAGGAAACGGCCTTTTTTGCAAGTAGCAATGAACGGGTTTCAGCACAGTTTTTTCAAGGCCTGGTAAAAACCGCCCGGGGTTGGTTCGAAGGTGGTTACATGACAACCCAATCTTTCTTCAAGATTAATGAGCGAGACGTCGTCCAGAAATACCCCTTCACCTTCCTTGATCATCACTTCCGGCACCAGCAAAGCCCTACCCGGATCCTTTCCGGTGAGCGATGCAGCAATATCGTTTCCGCTAACCAGTCCACTGACAGTTACGCTGCTACCGAACAGACGGTTTTCTATGGCAACCGTATTGATGGTAAGTCCGGTTTTTTGTGCCAGTTTATTCAGAAATTCGCTTACTAAGTCAAAGGATGAACAGCCGGTAACGACTGTGACCATGAAGCTGCCCAGCGGTCTTGCTGTTCTGAGTGTGCGGGCTGCGTCCCGCATAAAGAGCGGGACCAGTCCGACCCCATTTTCAATCTGATGCAGGTCACCGTATTCCTTGAGCGCAGGAAAGGGGAGGCCGGCTTTTATATAGAATTCATCGGCCAGAAACAGGAACGGTTCGCCCAACTGTTTTTTCAGAAGGCGGGCCTCTGGTTCCCATTGCCGGATGAATGCTGCCGCATAATCACTACTGACAGGGGTTAGTGGGGGCAGGTTCCGGCGATGTCCGGTAAGTCCGAGTGGAACGATGGCCAGTGATTGAACGGAAGGATGCAGTGCAGCCAGGTCGCTTACAGTTCTTGCCAGTTCGACCCCGTCATTCAGACCAGGGCAAAGCACTATCTGGGTATGCATGACAATACGTCCGTTGGCAAGTTTCTGCAGCTGTTCCAGGATTGGAGGTATGCCCTGCCTTGAAAGCAGCTTCTCGCGCAGTTCAGGATTGGTTGCGTGTACTGATATGTATAGCGGAGATAGTCGCTGTTCAATAATGCGTCTGAGTTCTGAAGGTTTGATATTGGCCAGGGTGACGTAGTTGCCATTCAGGAAGGAAAGCCGGTAGTCTTCGTCCTTGACATATAGAGGTTTGCGGAGTCCTTTGGGTAGTTGGTGCACGAAGCAGAAAACACAGTTGTTGCTGCAGCGGGCCGGCTTGGGGGGAGGGAATATCAGTCCCAGCGGTTCGCCCGGCTCACGCTCTATTTCCAGTTCCCATAGCTCGCCGTCCGGTTTTTCAATTACCAGCAGCAATTCATCATCTGCGGACGTGAAGTAGGTGAAATCGATGATGTCGCGCAGTTTATGGCCGTTGATGAGCAACAGCCGGTCGCCTGCCTCGATCTCCAGCTCATCAGCGATTGAACCTGGAATAACTGACTGTATCGGTAGTCCGTTCATTATGCTTTCCTGAAAAACTCGGAATTGCGATAGTTGGCTGCCATGGAACGCATGAATACCTGCAGCACGGCGGTGAACGGCACGGCCACCAACATGCCGAACAGCCCGAATACCTGCCCGCCGATTAACAGGGCCACAATCGTAACCAAAGGATGCAGTCCGACTGAGTCACCTACGATCTTGGGTGTAATCAGCATGCCCTCCAGGGCCTGGACAATACAAAACCATCCCAGGCAGAGCAGTGGGTGCAGAATGTCATGAAATTTAAGGGCTGCCATGATCATCGAGAGCAGGATGCCGATGATGGTGCCCACATAGGGGATAATGAAGGCTGCTCCGGCCAGCGTACCAATGGCAATTGCCAGGTCGATACCAATCAGGTACAGGCCGATGCTGTATAGCACGGCCAGGATAGCACATATGGAGAGCTGCCCCCTGATAAAGGCGGAAAGAACAGTGTCCACTTCGTTCAGTCTGGCATTGTATATATCCAGATAGCGTTCCGGCACGAACGATTCAAGAAAACGTTTCAGTCTGGACAGGTCTGCAAGCAGGTAGAACAGGTAGACCGGAATGATCAGATAACCTAATGCCGCAAGTATCACGGACAGCGTGGATGAAAAAAACTGTTGCAGGAACTGTAGCACCGGTTTGACCATGCCGGGGGACATGCCGCGTATCTGCTGTACAAGCTCTGACAGGCGCTGTGAGAGTGCCTGCGGCGTTTCGATACCCAGATAGGATTTGAGGCTGGGGGGGGTGATCTCGTAAAGTCTCTGCACATAATCGGGAAGGCTGAGTTGGATGCTGGAAAGTTCCGAACTGATAGAGACCACCAAAAAAGCTGTAAAGCCGGCAAATGCCAGCATGGCGCAGGTGAACACAATCAGGATACTGATGATCCTGTTAATGCCGTGTTTCTGCATAAAAGCAACGGCTGGGTTGAGGATGTAAGCCAGGGCGACTGCTATGAACAACTGCAGAAATACCGAGTAGGAAAAGTACAACAGCAGTGCCGATATAAGGACCAGCACTGCTGTGATGGTGAGTAATGTTCTTTTGTTGTATGTCATTGTGACCTGAGAACTGAATGTCGGCAAACAGTGAACCTGGCGCTGCCGAGTACCTGGTTGTTATTGATGTAAACGGAACGTGCCGTCAAGCGATGTGATTGTGGCTATGGCGTGCTTGTAGATCAGTATGTCGCAATTGCTGTCCAGCAGGACTGAAAAGTTGTCAAAGGACTTGATGTACCCTTCCAGTTTTTCACCGGACATGAGAACGATGCAGATCTTGATGTGTTCCCTGCGGGACTGGTTCAGATACTGGTCCTGGATGTTGAATGGTGCCTTGGCCATGAAGCCCCCCTAACGGTTAAAGAAATCTATTGCATGCGTCAGGATATTATCAAAGTTTTTCGGATATTCAAGCCATATTATCCCATTATCCGCATTAAACCATGTCAACTGTCTTTTGGCGTAACGCCTTGTGTCACGCTTGATTAGACGAACCGACTCATCGTGGCTGATTTCACCTGCCAGCAGGGCCGAGATCTCTTTATAACCGATGGATCGCATACTTTTCAGGTCTCGGCTGTATCCCCGCGCAAGCAGACTGGCAACCTCATCGATCAGTCCGGAGGCCAGCATCTGTTCCACGCGCTGCTCAATACGATGATAAAGCTGTTGCCGGTCGATACGGATGCCAATTTTCAAGCTTTCATAACGTGTTCCGGCGAATCCGTGTTTTTGCTGATGGCTGGAAAGGGGGACACCAGTCAGTTGATGTACCTCCAGAGCCCGGATGATGCGCACAAGATTATTGGGGTGGATCCGACTGGCCAGTTGCGGATCAACCTGCCTGAGTCTTTCCAGTATGGCCAGATTGCCCAACTCTGCTGCCTCTTGCTGCAATCGTGCGCGAACCTCGCCGGCACCGCTGGGTGAGTCAACCAGACCGTGCAGCAGGCTGCGTATGTAAAGCCCGGTTCCCCCAGCGACTATTGCCCGTTTGCCCCTGCTGGTGATGTCACGGATAGCTTTGTCTGCGGCATCGGCGAAATCTGCTGCAGAAAAGAGCTGGTTCGGTTCGGATACATCGATCAGGTGGTGGGTAATGCCCTGGCGCTCCTCAAGGCAGGGCTTGGCTGTGCCGATGTCCATGCCGCGATAAACCTGCATGGAGTCTGCGTTGATAATCTCTCCGTCCAGCTCTCGGGCAAGCCGTATGGCCAGTTCGCTTTTGCCGGAGGCTGTCGGACCGCAAATGATCAGCAGTTTTACTGTATCTGGCATGGTCATGTGCGTTTGAAGAGTTTTTCAAGCTCTCTAATTGTGATGGTGTGTGAAACTGGACGTCCATGTGGACAGCTGGCGGCAAAATCCGTCTCATCCATATTGCGGAGCAGCTCTTCAATCTGGCGGCGTTCCAGGCGGCGCATGCCGCGCACCACACTGTGACAGGCGATGCGTGAAAGCATCCCTTCCAGTATGTCCTGAAAAACAGTGCTGGTGCCAAGTTGGGATAATTCTGCAATAATGTCGCGAACAAGTGAGGCGGGGTTCTGCCCTTGAATAATGCGTGGGACAGCGCTGATGATGGCAGTGCTGCCGCCAAATGGTTCCAGCTCAAGTCCGATCCCGGCCAGTTCGGAGTGGTGTCGTGACACCACAGCCAGTTCACTGTAGGAAAGGTCAAGTGTTTCTGGAAAAAGCATTTGCTGGGATTCTATCATTCCGGCGGCATGCTGCTGCTTCAGTCGCTGGAATGCCACGCGCTCGCTGGCGGCGTGCTGATCGATGATAACAAGTTCATGGCCTGACTGACAGAGGATGTATTCAGAGTGAAACTGGCCGATCACCTCCAGTGACGAAAAGTATCCCTTGCCCTGGCCAGATGAAGAGGCCGCCGTGAAAAAGGTTGCGGGTTCAGATACCGTAATGGCCATGGCCTTTGCGCCGGAGGGGTCTGGATGGGATTGCGTCGGCGCTGGGTTATCGTTTGCAGGAGCGAGACGGTGCAGGGGGATGTTTGTCTGGGCTGGCGGTATTTGTCTGGCATCGGTCTGTGGATGCGGTGTAGCCAAAGTTGTAATATGGCGTGAAGTTAGCAGCCATGGGGAGCGCCCCAGCAATTCCTGGAGTGCGGCCTGAATGGCGTCATGGACAGACGCCTGGTGGCGGAAGCGCACTTCGTGTTTGGTCGGATGTACATTCACATCCACTTCTCCCGGAGCGGTGCAGATGAATAATGCCAGTACCGGGTATCTGCCGCGGTCGATCACACCACGGTAGGCTTGCATGATGGCGTGTTGTACCACCTTGTCCCTTATGAAACGGCCATTGACGAAGGTAAACATGGTGGCAGTACTGGAACGTACGATAGCAGGTCCGGATATGAAGCCGCTGATGTCAATACCCTGGCCGTGAAAATCGAGCGGGAAAAGCTGTTTTGCTACCTCTGACCCTTGTGTCTGCATCAGCCTGCGCAGCAGGTCGCCCTTTTGTGTTTTCAGTAATACCCTGCCGTCACTAGTCAGCGAAATAGCCACATCAGGTCGGGAAATGGCCATTCGCACCACCGTGTCACCCACATGGCCGACTTCTGTTTCTGCACTGCGCATGAATTTCTGGCGTGCCGGGGTGTTGAAGAACAGGCGCTCCACGCAGATAACCGTGCCGGGTGCCATGCCACAGGCTTTTACATCGCGTATGCGTCCTCCATCAACCAGTATTTCAGTGCCTTCCGGATGTTTTGCTTCCCGGCTGGCGAGGCGGAAGAGCGATACCGAGGCGATTGATGGCAGGGCCTCTCCTCGAAAACCGAGTGTGCCGATATTTTCAAGATCGCCGTCGGTTCTGATCTTGCTGGTTGCGTGTCGTTCCAGTGCCAGCAGGGCATCTTCCCGCGACATGCCGTGACCGTTGTCGCTGATCTTGATCAAACGTCTGCCGCCGGCGGAAATCTCGATTGATATCTCGGTGGCACCTGCGTCCAGCGAGTTTTCGATTAATTCCTTGATAACCGAGGCAGGCCGCTCAACGACTTCGCCGGCAGCGATCTTGTTGGTGATATTTTCTGGCAGAATGGCAATTCTTCGGGACAAAGCATTTCTCCGACCGTCAGGTTAAAGAAAAGGAGCGGCCAAGCCGCTCCTTTTGGTAAAGATGTCTGATTACGGTCTCGTGTTGTTGGGCTATTTCTTTTCCGGGCTGCCAAACAGGCTGCTGAAATCATCACTTGGTTTTTTGGGTTCTTCTGCTTTGGGTGACGGGGTGTCGTCCCAGGAAAAATCATTCAGGTTGAATTCATCTGTTTTCTGTGATCCCGTAGCTGTGCCGGAATCGCTTGGCTGACCAGCTGGCGCGTGTGCTGTCTGCTCAAGCAGGTTGGCAAAATCAGCCTCCACATCCGAGGATTGTTTGTCGGGAGCGGGCGTGTCGAAATTGAAGTCGTCAAAACCCTTGGGCTTGGAAGTCAGCATGTCGTCATCAAAGTCAAATGGATTATCTTTGGCACCTGTTTGATCCCCTGGAGTACCCTGCATGCCGAAGGCAAAAACATCTCCCGGCGCGCCGGCAGGCTTTTGCGGTGACTGCTCTTTCTTGCGGGATGCAATCAGCTCGTCCGACATGACTTTACGTGCCTGCTTGGGTATCACGATCGGCTTCAGGCCATGCGTTTCCTTGAACGCCTGCAGGTCATTGGTACACTTGAAACAGGCATCGTTGTACTCAAAGCTGTTGTAACCGCATTTTGGGCATCTCATAGGGGCTCCTTGAGTTGATTAGTATCCTGCGGAACTAGTTGTCTTCCCATATATACTGCAGGATCGATGTTATGGCAAGGGCGGCTGTCTCCGTGCGCAGAATCCTGTCGCCCAGGGAAACCGGTATGAAACCGTGTTTGGAAAAGTGTCTGACTTCCAGTGGGTCGAACCCGCCTTCCGGGCCAATGGCGATGATCACCGAGGCTGGGGGCTGGAGTGATGATACGATCTGCTTAAGGTGCTGCTTGCGTTCTCCCTCCCAGAGCAGCAGTCGTACTTCATGGGAAGTGGCGTCGGCCGCTTCCACTGCTGTGGAAAACCATGAAACTGCCGGGATGTCCCGTCTGCAGCACTGTCGGGCTGCCTCTGAGGTGATCTTGCCCCAGCGCTCAAGCTTTCCGTTTAACTGCTCCTCGCGGATCTTGGCTACCGACCGTCGGCCACCGAACAGCCAGAAGTCGTGGGCGCCCAGCTCCGTACATTTCTGCAGGATCAGGTCGGTCTTCTCTCCTTTGGGCAATGCCTGGCAGATTGTCAGGCGGGTTGTGCTACTGACCGAGTCTGGTGGGGGCAGAGTGGCAATGATCTTTACTACAACCCAGTCCCTGTCCACCTGGTCAATGACCCCCTGGTGCTCGTTGCCGCGCTCATCTACCAGCATGACACTGGTGCCGGTGCCCAATCGCAGTACACGCACAATGTGGTTGAACAGTTCCCCGTCAAAGGATGCGAAGCCGTTACGGATGCTGCGTGCATTTATCATGAAGCGGCGATTACTCAACGGTCTCCCTCCCTTTGATAATGCATGGCAACCCAGTCACCCAGATGTCTTGTTCTTACATGCCGTAGTCCGGTCGAAGCAAACCCCTCCAGCACCAGCTGCTCTTTTTCAGACAGGATACCGGAAAGTATCAGCATGCCACCCGGTTTGAGTCGTTCTGTCAGGCAGGGAGCCAGTCTGGCAAGTTCTTCGGCCAGGATATTGGCAAGAATGATGTCAAATGTTTCTGGAATGGATTCTAGTGGGGTTGTGTCGCACTCGATCTTATCGGAGAGCTGGTTGAGTTCGAAGTTCTCGCGGGCAACCTGTACGGCTTCCGGATCGATATCCACAGCCATCACATGTCCCGCGCCCAGACGCCAGGCAGCCATGGCCAGGATGCCGGAACCGGTTCCCAGATCAAGTACTGAAGGTGTGACTGCAGCCCCTGGCGCATCGAACAGATCTTCAAGCAGTTCGAGGCAGAGTCGGGTGGTTTCGTGTCCGCCGGTGCCAAAGGCCATGCCGGGATCAATCCTGAGTAGAATGTCATCCGGCCGAGTCTCGGCCTGTTCCCAGGTCGGGACGATCAGCAGGCGGCGTCCGATCCGCAGCGGTTTGAAGTTGATCTTCCAGCTGCTGCTCCAGTCTTCGCTTCTTACCTCTGACAGAACCGGATCTGACAATGTCATACCAGGGTGCTCTTCAGACAGATGTTTCAGGTAGTGACTGATTTGGTTCATGCGGAGATTGATATCATCCCTGGCATCGAAGTAGGTTTTTATGGATACCGTAGTGGCGTGGGTTATTTCGCTTTGCGAAAATGCATCCACATCTAAATTTTCCATACAGACACCTTTACCGGATAGTCCGGTAAGAAAGTCTGCTAGCATATCGGCCAGCTCTTCCGGTACATCACAGGTGATTTCCAGCCATTTATTACTCATCTGAACTCCCGGAAGAAAATGGAAATTGTTTCAGCGGCTTGCAATGTTACCAATTTAGTATATCCTCATTTTGATGGCGCTGTGATGGACAAAACGGCGTGTTTTTCCTAGAAGTTCGATAACTTAGCAGAACGTAGACTGGATGGCAACAAAAACCTGATGAAAGTGCTTGACAAATGTCACTACTTTAATTAGAAAGATAACAGTGCGTTAATATGGTTCTTAAGATGGTGTATTATATATGAAAATCATATATGTTGTTTCAGATGCCACTGGTGAAACCGCTGAAAGGGTGATCCGGGCGGCGCTTTCACAATTCTACAAGGAAGATGTAAGGGTTCAGCGTCTTTGCCGCATACAGAACGAAGACGATCTGATGCTGGCCATGTCGATTGCCGTGCGTGAGCCTGGCATGGTGGCATATACACTGGTAGACCCGCATTTGTCTGCTGTAGCTGCCCGGTTGGCAGACGAGAACGGTTTGTACGCAGTCGATCTTTTAAGCGGCCTGATCTTCAGTCTTTCACAGTTTCTGGATGCGTCATCCATTGGCACGCCAGGCTTGCTGCATACTATAGACACTGAATATTTCAAACGCATGGAGGCGGTAAATTTTACCGTTAATCATGACGATGGTCAGGAGTTACGCAATCTGCACAAGGCTGACCTGGTGCTGGTAGGCGCCTCTCGCTCTTCCAAGACCCCTTTGGCCATGTACCTTGCCCACAAGGGTTACAAGGTGGCCAATGTGCCGCTGGTCAAAGGCATTGAACCGCCGGCTGAGCTATTTCAGGTTGACCAGAGCAGGGTTTTTGGTCTGCTGGTGGATCCGAAACGTCTTGTGGAGATTCGTACTTCCAGGCTGATCAATATGCGTCAGAGTCCACGCGGCAGTTATGCGGATTATCAGCATGTGGAGGATGAGATCAATTTCTGCAAGCAGCTTTATCGGCGTAATCCGAAGTGGATGATCATTGATGTGACTAACAGGTCGGTTGAAGAAACCAGCTCTGAAATACTGAGACGTATTGATCTGCGTAATCAGAACGCCTGAACATAATTAATTCAGATGCCAGTGGTAATGAAAGGGGAGTGCGTATGAAGATACTCGTGATCGAAGATGAAAAGAAAGTTGCCAATTTTATCAAGCGTGGCCTGGAAGAGGACGGTTACAAGGTGACGATTGTGACCGATGGCGCTGAGGGATGCAAGGTGGCCATGGGTGGTGAATTCAGTCTGGTGATTATGGACTGGATGCTACCCAAGAAGGATGGTTTAACCATTGTCAAGGAACTGCGTGATGCAGGCAGGCAGATTCCGGTATTGATGCTTACGGCTCGCGGTTCCACCGATGATATCGTCTCTGGGCTGGATGCCGGTTCTGATGATTACCTGACCAAGCCATTCGCATTTGCCGAGCTGGTGGCCCGTGTGCGGGCGTTGGTGCGGCGCAGTGAGCTGGATAGGGGGGCCGAGATTGTTTTTGCCGATCTGCGGCTTGACCCGGTTACCCACAAGGTATGGCGCGGTGGCAAGGAGATCGATCTGACGGCCAAGGAATACGGCCTGCTGGAATATCTGGTGCGTAATCCGAATCAGGTGCTTTCCAGGGCCATGATCGCCGAGCATGTCTGGGACTATGCCTTTGACAGCTTTACCAATATTATTGATGTTTATGTCAACTATCTGCGCAAGAAGATAGACAAGGATTACTCCACCAAGCTGATTCATACTGTGCGTGGTCAGGGCTATATCCTGCGCGAAGGCTAACTTGTTGTTTTGAAAGTAGCTTCTTGGTAAAAAGTGCAGCTCGGGGTTGATTTATCCAGCTGCCATGATTATAATGCGTTTACATTTAAAGGGGTGGTACCGCTGATGGCGGCCCGCCCCTTGCCGTTTCAGCTCCACTTTTCTTATTTGGGAGCTGTCAATCCGGCAGTCAGATTATTTTCATGGAGGTCTATGGTATGTCAAAACGCTTTGAACTGTTCCGTTTCATCACACTGGCGCTGGCGATGGTGTTAACTGTCCCGGCAATCACACTGGCGAAGCCGGTTGCTCCGGATTTTGTGGTGCTTTCAAAAAAACTTACCCCGACGGTTGTCAACATACGCACAGTCAAGGTTGTCAAACCCAGGCGCTATTCCCAGCGCCCCCAATTCCAGAATCCATTTGATGACCTTTTCAACGAGTTTTTCGGCCGATTCAATGATCCCCGGCAGCAGCGCCCCAGAAAGGAACAGGGGCTGGGCACCGGCTTCATTATCAATACCGAGGGTTATATTCTGACCAATAATCATGTTATCAGCGGTGCAGACGAAGTCATGGTCAAACTGTCCGACGGCCGCGAGATGAAGGGAGAAATCAAGGGCAAGGATGAAAAACTGGACCTGGCTTTGATTAAGGTCAATAGCAGCACGCCTCTGCCCTATGCAGAACTGGGAGACAGCGATGCCTTGCAGGTGGGCGAGTGGGTCATGGCCATCGGCAATCCGTTCGGACTTTCGCACACTGTTACAGCCGGCATTGTCAGTGCCAAGGGGCGCGTGATCGGCAGCGGACCTTACGATGATTTCATTCAGACCGATGCATCCATCAACCCTGGTAACTCCGGCGGTCCGCTGTTTGATGCGCGGGGGCGTGTGATTGGTATCAATACGGCCATCATCGCCGGTGGTGGCGGTGGTATCGGCTTTGCCATACCGGTCAATGTTGCCCGGGAGGTGGTCAAGCAGTTGAGGGAGAGCGGCAAGGTTACACGCGGTTACCTGGGGGTGCGTTTTCAGCCGCTGACACCGGAGCTGGCCAAGTCTTTTGGCCTGGAATCGGCCCAGGGCGCGCTGGTTTCAAACGTTGAAAAGGATACCCCGGCTGACAGGGCCGGAATGAGGGCCGGCGACGTGATTCTTCAGTACGACGGCAAGCCGATCAAGGATGGCAATGAACTGCCGCGTTTTGTGGCTGCTACACCGGTTGACAAGAACGTCAAGCTGCTGATCTTCAGGGACGGCAAGAAACAGGTGTTGACAATCAAGGTTGCCAGAATGAGCGATGGTGAGGTTGCTGCGGCTACTGGCGACAAAATGGAGAATAATGCCAAAATCGGCATCGAGGTCCAGGAACTTTCGCCGGAAGTGGCCAGTCGGCTTGGCCTCAAGGACTCCAAAGGCCTGGTTGTGTCCGGAGTGGCCCCCGGGTCCCCTGCCGACAGCACCGGCATTTCTGCCGGTGACTTGATAGTTGAGATCAACGGTCAACGGCCAGACACGCTGAAGAAGTTCATGGCTGTAGCCGCGAAGGTAAAAAAAGGGGATGTGGTGCGTCTGCTGGTCCGAAAACCGGACGGCACTATCATGTATGTGGCCATGAAGGCTGAATAGTCTGTTTTGTCAGATGTTGCATCCCACGGGGCGGCGTAGTTGGTCGCCCCGTTTTTATGCGAGATCAGAAATATTCCCGGTTCCCCTATGCATTCTCATGCAGTTCTGATATGATCCAAAACCCAATTTGCAATGAAAGGAAACATACGATAGATCATGGGATTATATGCCAATACAGTCAGTATTTTCCAGTACACCGTTAGCGGTGATTTACCGGTAAAGGATGAATTCGACTGGTTCTCAGCCAGGTTGTCCGGGCGTGTTTTTCACTCGATAGAGAATTCCACGGAAGAACTCTCCGAGGGATGGACCCGGGTGGATCACCCCGATGATGCCAGCTTTGAATCGCCTTCAGACTTCTGGCGTGACAACTACCTGTTTTTTTCCCTGCGCCGCGATCAGCGCAAGATCCCTGCCGCAGTGCTCAAATCACACACATCCAGGGAAGAGGGGGCATTCCTCGCCCAGCATCCCAATCTGCGGCGTACCCCCAAGAATAAACGCAACGAGATCAAGGAACTGGTGCAACTCAGGCTGATGAGCCGCTGTCTGCCCGTGCCATCCACGGTTGATCTGGTTTGGGATGTCAAGGCCGGTGTGCTGACGTTGTTCAGCCTGGGTAACAAGGTGCTGGAACGGTTTGAAGACGTATTCCGCAAAACCTTTGAAGGACTGCAGCCATTGCCCATCCATCCTTTTGCCCGTGCCCGCATGCTGTTGGAAGGTCAGGAACTGGACAAACTGGAAAAGGCAAATCAGGCCAATTCCGATTCCGCACTGGCCTTGATCAGGGACAACCAGTGGCTGGGCTGGGATTTTATGCTCTGGCTGCTGCAGCGCGGTGTGAACGGTGAAGGGGAGTTTCAGGTCTGCCGTCCCGGCCATTTTACTGAAGCGGAGCGTTTTTCGGCCTGGATTGATGACCGGATCCAGTTTCAGGGGGGCAGTGAAGAAGGTGGCATTCAGAAGGTGTCCGTCTCCGGCTCCCAGGATAGCTATCAGGAAGCCAAATCGGCCCTCAAAGCTGGCAAGAAGATCACCAGTGCCACCATCTGCATGGAGAAGGACGAAAACCTGTGGAAGCTGACACTCAAAGGGGAAACCTTCGGTTTTGTTTCATTCAAGAGTCCTCAGGTGCGTATTGAAAAAGACAACACAGTGGAAGAGATGAGCGAACGTGAGGCGGCATTTTACGAACGCATGTATCTGCTGGAGCAGGGTATCCAGCTTTTCGACAGCCTGTTCAAGACCTTTCTCAGGGAGCGTCTTGGCGATGCATGGACGTTGCGGATGGCCAAGGTGCAGGAGTGGTTGGAAGGCGGCAAGTAGTGATTTTTGTCCGTGATGTGCTGACCGTTAATGAATACGGACACGGGTAACGGACAACGGACACATAATTTATGAGGTATGCATGAAGTTTATCGATGAAGTTACATTGTTTGCATCTTCCGGGCACGGCGGCCCTGGGTGCGTTGCCTTCCGCCGCGAGAAGTTCATCGAGTTCGGCGGACCCAACGGCGGCGATGGCGGCAAGGGGGGCGATGTGGTTTTTGAGGCCTTTTCCGGTCTTTCCACATTGCTGGAGTTGCGCCACCGTCCCCATCAGAAGGCGGAAAAGGGGCACAACGGTCAGGGCAAGAACCGCCATGGTGCATCCGGCAAGGATCTGCTCATCCGGGTACCGGTAGGAACTATCATCAAGGACGCCGAAACAGAGGAGCAACTGGCCGATCTGACCGAAAACGGTCAGCGGGTGGTGCTGCTTAAAGGTGGACGTGGTGGTCAGGGCAATGCCCGTTTTGCCACAGCCACCCACAAAGCGCCCAAGTTTGCACAGCCGGGTGAAGAGGGTGAAGAACGCAAGCTGCGCCTGGAACTGAAGCTGATGGCCGATGTTGGCCTTCTGGGCCTGCCCAATGCCGGCAAATCTTCTCTTATCAGCAAGATCTCCGCTGCCCGTCCCAAGATAGCCGACTATCCCTTCACCACCATGGTGCCCAATCTGGGGGTTGTGCCTTACAAAAACTACAGATCGTTTGTTATGGCCGACATCCCAGGCATTATCGAGGGTGCGCATGAAGGGGCCGGCCTGGGGCACCGTTTTCTCAAGCATCTGGAACGGTCGGGCATGCTGCTGCATCTGGTGGATATCTCCTGGATGCCGGAACGTGACCCGCTGGTCGAATACGCATCTGTCTGCCGTGAACTGGAACTGTTCAGTCCCGAACTTGCCGCCAAGGAGCATGTGGTGGTGATTACCAAGATCGACCTGCCCCAGACGCAGGATAAGCTGCCTGAGATCAGGAGCTGGTTTGAATCAAAGGGCATCAAGGTCTTTCCCATATCATCTGCAACCGGCGAAGGCATTGAAGAGCTGCTGGATGAGATTGCCAGGCGGCTGTGGGGCAGGGTGGAAGAGGAGTGGTAATGCGCAAGGATATCCTTAAAAGCGTAAAGCGCGTGGTAATCAAGATCGGCAGCAGGGTGCTGACCGATGACGCTGGCTGTCTGGATATGGCGGTGATCGGTCGGATCTGTGGAGATATTGCTCAATTGAGGGGCAGGGGACTGCAGGTGGTGGTGGTTTCATCCGGGGCGATTGCAGCCGGGCGCAGTGTGCTGGGACTGACTGAAAAACCCAGAACCATCCCCCACAAACAGGCCGCTGCCGCGGTCGGCCAGACCAGCCTGATGATGGCCTACGAGACGGCTATGGAGCCGCATGGTCTTAAGGTGGCCCAACTGCTTTTAACCAGCGAGGACCTGGCCAGCCGTCAGCGTTTCCTGAATGCGCGCGCCACCCTGGACGCACTGCTTGGATTTGGCGTAATTCCAGTCATCAATGAAAACGACACTGTGGTGGTGGATGAGATCAAGTTTGGCGATAATGATAACCTCTCCGCCCTTGTCACCAATGTTTCCGAAGCCGATCTGCTGGTCATACTGACTGACATCGACGGACTTTACAATGCCGACCCGCGTTCTAATCCCGATGCCAGGCTGATTTCCGTGGTGCATGGCGTAACGCGGGAGATTGAAAGGGCTGCCGGCGGCAGTTCCTCCAGCGTTGGTACAGGGGGCATGGCCACCAAGGTCGAGGCTGCCAAGAAAGCCGGCAAAAACGGAGTGCCCACGGTGATCGTGCCCGGGAAGAAGCAGGGAATTATTGCAGCTGTCATGTCCGGACAGGATGTGGGCACGCTTTTTTTGCCCGCTGCCGATGGACTGAACCGCCGCAAACACTGGATCGCCTATACGCTTAAGCCGGCCGGGCGTTTGTTTGTGGACGCCGGGGCCAGGGATGTGCTGCTGAACAGATGTAAGAGCCTGCTGCCTTCAGGTATTCTGAAGGTAGAGGGGCGTTTTGAACGTGGTGCCTGCGTGCGTATCTGTGAAGAAAACGGTCAGGAATTTGCCCGTGGCCTGTCCGACTACTCGGCTGCAGACATCGCCCTGCTGGCGGGTCGAAAGAGCAGCGAAATAGAAGAACTGCTGGGTTACCATTATTCCGACGTGATTGTGCACCGCGATAATCTGGTGCTTTTGTAACACCTGTGCATCTTTTTCTTAATTTGTTGTTGACATTGCCTGTCCCACGGGTTATATAAGGGGACCAATTGACGCGGGGTGGAGCAGTCTGGTAGCTCGTCGGGCTCATAACCCGAAGGTCACAGGTTCAAATCCTGTCCCCGCAACCAAACAATGATAAGGGACTCAAGCTTGATTGCTTGAGTCCCTTTTTTGTTATGCGATATTTTGGTAGTTACAATTATCCTTTTCAAGTCGCGATTTGGTTTGTTGGTGAAATGATAAGGCTGAGGTCGAACGCGTATTCAAGGTGATTGAAAAGCATAAGGATGAATACTGATGACCGAGCAGATTCAACTGGGCGACATCATCATTGATGTGGTCAAGAAGAAGATCAAGCATATGCATCTGAGCATCCACCCCCCGGCTGGCAAGGTGCGTGTTTCGGCGCCATTGAGGATGGACAGCGAGACAATCCGGTTGTTTGTGATTTCCAAACTGGCCTGGATCAGAAAACATCAGCAGCGGATGCAGGAGCAGCACAGAGAAGCGCCACGGGAATATGTTGAACGGGAAAGCCATTACGTCTGGGGAAAACGCTATCTTCTGCGTGTTGTTGAAAAGGATGCGGCCCCGTTTGTTGTTTTGAAGCATGACAGCATGCAACTGCATGTCCGACCTGAAACCGGCAAAGCACGCAGGCAGGAGATTGTGTCTGAATGGTACCGTGAGCTGGTCAAAGAGGTTGTCCCTGACCTGATTGAAAAGTGGGAGCCGGTTATGGGGGTCAGGGTACGGCAGTTTTTTGTGCAGAAGATGAAAACCCGCTGGGGCAGCTGCAATTATCGTCAGGGTAATATTCGGTTGAATACGGAACTGGCCAAGAAACCGCCAGAGTGCCTGGAATATGTTGTTGTCCACGAAATGGCGCATCTGCTGGAGCCGTCACACAACAGCCGGTTTATCGCCCTGATGGATAGTTTTATGCCCCAGTGGCGGGAACACAGGGATGAGCTGAAGCGTACCCCGCTGGGACATGAGGATTGGGTGGCATAGTATTTGTTTTTGGATTTATGCTCACTCGAACGGCAACGGCAGGCTGCGATCATCACATTCCGGTTCGATCACCACGACCTGCAACATGGATACCGGCAGTCTGCTGCTGATCTGGTCCACCAGCATCATGCCCATGATAACTTCATCTCCCCTGGCTTTTGATAGATCGATTGTTGCCGTAATCATGCTGTGACTCCGCAGTATTAATGAAAAGAGTCGTATAGATGCAGAAAGACCGGTGCAACTGTCAAGCGTATTCTTTGGCCTGCTGTATTCAAAACCGGACAGCGGTGTGTTAAGCCAGCGCGTCCCGTGTCTGTCAACGTAGATGAATACTGAAACTTTCTCTGGTCATGATCCTGCTTTTCGTGTATATATATCTGCCTTTGCTGCTCAGGTTAAGGGTGGGGCTACCCGCCGGTCAACGTCGAAGCAATCTTTTGATAATGCGGTATTCGCATATCTTTGGCTGGTTCCTGGAACCCTCTCAGTTCAGGGTATCCCCTGAAACTCGACCATATCCGGGGTCTGCCAGGCAGGTCCCTTTTGTTTTGCTGCCATTTGCGTTCATCTGTCAACCATCTTGCCGCAACCGGCAAATTTGATAACAGGAGATACATGTTTTGACGCTTCTTCAGATCACATCAGTAAAGGTAAGGCCGGACAACATCCTGCAGATTGAATTCAATGACGGCCGCAAGGGCGTTCTCGATGTAAAGCCGTTTCTTTTCAAAAGTGAATATCGCGAATTGACTGACCCGCAGCTTTTTCAGCAGGTCAAGACCGACGGACTCAAGCTCTACTGGCCCAGAAACCATGAGCTTTCCATTCAGATGGTAGAGGAAAATCTTCAACAAGGCTGATTTTTACGTATTGCATTTCATACAGTTTGAAGCAGTCCGGTTTGCCCGTTACGCTGACGTTTAACGGGCAGACCTGTTTTTTATACGCATCTGCTTCAGCAAAAATGAAAGGGAAGTATCATGGTTGTTCCCCAGCCATGCCGGAATTGCTCCGGTGAGACATTTGTATGGATCGGCAAGAGCGAAGTTGCGGGGCAGGACAGTCCAGTCTGGTCCGGGCTGATGTGTGTGCAGTGTCACACCCTGATCCGTGTCCATGCCCGTCCGGTACAGATAAATGCGCTGGAAAAGAGCGCCGAAGAGTCGCTTGAAGATTTGATCCGGTCTGCCCATGCCAACAGCCGGCGCGTATTTGCCGGCACCCCGCGTAAACCCCAACCCTGAGCCCCGCTTTTTAGGGATACAGCCATCTGGGGGCAGTCAGTTACACCTGTCTACAGTCGTTACCGCTTCCTGCATGAGCCGGTAATCCTCCGGTGTGTCCATATCCAGCAGCACCCCCCGATCCGATACCTCCACCAACTGCACCCTGTCCTGATGACGGCTGATGATATCACGCAGCGTGACGCCTGTTTCCAGTTCCGCTGCCATACTCAGCGGCAGCACCAGTGGATGCCCTCTTTTTCCCTCGAAAAACGGTATAGCGATCTGGCCGGGAGCGGCGCCATGTTGTTCCAGCAAACGGCGGCAGCTTTCTACCGATACCAGCGGCTGGTCAGCCAGACAGATCATTACCCCCCGGCAGTATTCAGGAGCGGCCTCCAGCCCGGTCATCACGGAACTGGCCATGTCGCCATCGGGATCGGGATTCACAACCATTCTGACCGGCAGATGTCCGATGGCCGCCGCGATGGCATCCCGGTTGGCGCCGGTGACAACCACGATATCCGTGATGCCCGCCGCAACCAGTGTCTGGATGCAGCGCACAATGGTCGGCTGGCCAGCCAGCGGCAAAAGCTGCTTGCAGTGCCCCATGCGGGTGGATTTGCCTGCTGCCAGCAAAATGGCGGACAGATCAGAGGGCATTGTTTTTCCTGCAAGCGATCAGCTGGGCGATGATACTGACAGCGATCTCCCTGGGGGTTTCCGCGCCGATATCCAGCCCCACCGGCACTGTGATGCGGCTGATCTGTTCCGGCGTGAATCCTTCCTGCCTCAGTGTCTCTTCCAGTGCCGCCTTTTTGCGTCTGCTGCCGATCAGACCGATAAAGCCGGCCGGTGTCTGCAAGGCGGCCTTGACGGCGTCAAAATCCTGCTGGAAATCGGTGGTGGCGATGACAATGGCTGTGGAAGGCGGCACGGCCAGGCGGGCCATGGCCAGGGCGGCATCGTCAGCAATAACGAGATCCGCCTCCGGCAGCCTTTCGGGGCGGGCATACTCTTCGCGCGGATCAATCACCGTCACGCGGTAGCCGGCGTAGCGGGCCAGCGGCACCAGGGCCGAGCCCACATGCCCGGCACCGGCAATGATCAGGCTGTATTCGATCGGGTTGGGCTGGATGAAAACATGCATGGTGCCTCCGCAGACATGGCCGAATCTCTCGGTCAGATGGAAATCCAGCAGCCGTGGTGCGCCGGTGCGCATAACCTCCAGGGCCGCAGCAATCACATCCTGTTCCACGCTGCCGCCCCCTACACTGCCGATGATGCTAGCGTCATTCTTTACCAGCATGCCGGCGCCGGATTTGCGCGGTGAAGAGCCATTGCTGGCGATGACGGTCGCCAGGGCGGAAGGCTGGCCGTAGCGCCCCAGCCGCACAATCTCCTCAAATATTTCCAGAGCGTTGTCCTGGTTTGCACCCGCAGGCGTCACTTCTGGCATGCGGCGTCCTCCTTTGCGGGCGGATTGATGGCCGCCATCATGGCCGCCGAGAGCAGCGTCGTGATGGCCAGGCCCAGAAACAGCAGGTTGAAACCGTATTGGTGAATCAGTTGCCCAGCCGCCAGCGGTCCCAGAAAAAAGCCCCCCTGCATCATGATGATCATCAGATTCTGGTTCATGGCGCGGGTCTGGGGGGTGGAGATGTCGAACATGGCAGCGGCCTGCAGCGGCATGGCGATGCCCCAGCCCAGGCCGGTGAAGATGGCCAGCAGATGGAACTGTGTCTCCGAGGCGCACAGCGGCAGCAGGGCATAGCAGCAGGCGCTGCAGAACAGCCCGGCAGCGCTGAGCCTGAACTTGTCATAGCGGTCGAACATAGCGCTGCAGAACAGCCGCACCGCGATCATCACCAGCGTGGCAGCGGTAAAAAAGGCGCCGGGGCGGCTGATGCCGATGGTCGGGGCCTGACGTCCGGAGAGTTCCAGCAGGTGGAGGGCGCCACCGGTGGCCACGACGCGGGCAGTTGGCTCTGCAAAGCAATTATCCGTACTGTAGTGTTCCGTGTATCTCTCCATGTATTCCATGACAGGGTCACTCCTTTCCTTGGCGTTGAAGAGAGGAAGGCGCTTGTTGCCTTTTTTGTATTTCATGTCCTGTGCCAATGCGGGCCACAGATATGAAAACCTGCAATTATAGAGAGTTGGGGGTGTTAGTCCAAGTGGGTATGATGCGGGTAGTTTGTGCTGTCTGTTCAATCTGTTTGCAGCTGCCTTAAATCAGGGCAGATTGTGGGCTGTTACCATAGTATCCATCCGGAAGTTCCGGATGTGAAACTATTGGTTTCCGATTCGGAAAGCGGGGATTTTTTCTCCTGACAAGGAAATCAAGGTCTTGCGCGGAGGCCCCTCACCCGGCCTTTGGCCACCCTCTCCCGCGGGGAGAGGGGAAACAGTATACCTTCTCCCTCTGGGAGAAGGATAGGATGAGGGAGGTACGCCGCACAAGCAAAACCGAAGATTGACGACGCCAGGGGGAATAAGCACCCTTTCCGGACGGAAACTACCATAGTTCGATGGACGGCATGGTCTTTTCCTGCATCTCGATGGCTCGCTGCCAGCATTCCCGGTCACGGGTGGCCAGTCTTTCGCTGCGGGTGTGGTCGATGCGCCGCATGTAGATGGAAAAGTCGCCGTTCATGAAATGGATCACCCGACCGCTTGTGCCGCCCAGGTTTTCAGCCACGATCGGGATGCCTTCGCTGTTCAGAAATTCGCGGATGAACTTGCAATTGACCGACCCGACACAGGCAAAATTGCCGACTTTTTCGCGATTGATCATAATCGAGGCCCCGCCGAAGACCTTGGCGCGCATGCGATTCTTTCTGGCGCCCTTGGAGAGCATGTCATTGATCAGTAGTTCCATGGCGTGTATGCCATATTTACCGGCTTCGGTGGCATAAATTGGCAGGTCCTGGGAGTAGCGGGTGTTGCTGAGCATGAAGTGGTTCATGCCGATGATCTTGACCTCCGGGTCATACAGGCAGGCAGCGATGCATGAGCCGAGCAGGGTGGTGATCATGGCCGGTTCGCCGGTGCTGTAATAGCCGCCCGGCTGGATGGATATGCGTATGTAGCGGCCGTTTTTTTCGATGTTCATCGATCTGTTTCCCGGATTGGCTGGTGTGGATGTGCGTGTTCAGATTATACCAGCCAATCGGGAAAATGACATCATCACCGTTTGCCCCACAGGGAGAGCATGGCCGGCAGGAAGGCCAGAAAGACCGCCACGCTGGCCCCCATGCCGAGGGACATGACCGCGCCGATACTGAAGACCCCCTGGTGATGCGCCGCCATCAGGGCGCCGAAGCTGAACAGGATTGTCAGGGCGTTGAGAAATACACCGATGCCGGCACTGCTGGCAGCCACCTCGGCCGGGGTTTCGCTGCCCTGCCGGTAGCGGTTGATGATGTAGATGGCTGAATCGATACCGACCCCCAAAAGCAGCGGCAGCACGATGATATTGGCCGAATTGAACGGTATGCCGGTCAGCCACATGCCCCCCACCATCAGCAAAAGGCCGGCCATCAGCGGCAGGGCGCCGATCACGGCGTAGCGCAGGCTTCTGAAATTGACCAGCAGGATCAGGGCAATGCCGATGAAGGCGTATCCAAAAGCCTGCAAATAGGAATTGCGCAGCACGGTCATGGATTCATAGACCATCACCGGTTCACCGGTGGCGCCGGGGGCGACCCCCTTGACCTGATTTACAAATTCGGCCAGTGGTGCGTGCTCGAAGATCTCTTTTGCCGGGGCCACCTGCAGCAGCAGCTTGCCGCTTTTGCCAACAAAGCGGCGCTTCAGTTCTTCCGGCACATCCTCGGCTTTGACCGGAGCAACGGTCAGGCTTTGTTTCAGCATGGCCAGTTTGTCCGGCAGTGCAGCGAACATGCCTTCCTGAAATTCGCGCAGCATGCCCAGTGCGTTATTATCCTTTTCCTTTTCCAGCGATTTGAAAAAACCGTCCAATGTGGCCAGAAATGCCCCGATCGGCTTGGCTTCAGGCGCCTTGTCCGTTTCCAGTCTGTTTTTCAGCTTTTCCACGCTGTCGTGAAATCTCTCGAATACCTGGGGCAGTTCCATGGGGTTCAGGTTTTCTTCGTATGGTACCGGCTTGATCTGTGACATCAGCTTGCGGGTGGTGTCCAGCAGGGCCAGCTTTTCTTGCTGCCGGTCTGGCACCAGGGCTGGCAGACTGACCACATGGGCCACGCCGGGCAGCTTCTCCAGACGGTTTGTCAATTGGCGAGCCTCTTCGGCATTATCGGCGGTTACTACGGCGAAGTACCCGGAGTTTTCCTTGCTGCGCATCAGCCGGTAGGCGTATTCCACCGATTCCAGACCCTTGGCCTGCAGGTTCATCATGTTGAAATCAAAGCGGATGTTTAACACCGGATAGATGCAGAGCAGCATCAGGGCGGAGGTTACCGCGATGACCGCCCTGGGGTTGGCGAACAGGCTGCGCACAAGCGGCAGCCCGGCCAGACGTGGGTTTGCCTGGACGCCGGGGTCCGCCTTTTTGCGGCGCAATGGCTCCATCAGCACCAGCATGGCTGGCAGCACGGTGAATGTGGACAGCACGCAGATCACGATCCCGCCGGCGGCGATCAGCCCCAGTTCCGAGATGCCCTTGAAGTCGGTCAGCACAAAGGTCAGAAAGGCCATGGCGGTGGTGGCACCGGCCAGGATGATCGAACGCAGGTTCATGCGCAGCGAGGTGTCCAGAGCGGTCTGGGGGGGATTGCCAAGGCCCAGTTCCTCCTGATAGCGCAGCACGACCTGGATGCCGTATTCGATCCCCAGGCCGATCAGCATGACGGCAAAGATCATCGAGAGGATGTTAAGGTGTCCAACACTGAAGGTGGCGAAGCCGAAGGAGAGGCAGATGGCGACAGTCAGCGAGATCATGGCGCAGATCACGTTGACCGCACCGCGGAAGGCGAAGAACAGCAAAACCACGGTCAGCCCCAGTGACAGCATGGTGGCTATCTTCATGTCACGCTGGCCGGTGTTCATCTCCTCGTATTCCAGCACCGGCACGCCGGTCAGGCCGACCTTGACCCCCTTGAATCTCGGATCTGCGGTGATTGCTGCTGCGGCCGCTCGTGCGGCCAGGATGGCCTTTTCCGCGGGCACAAAGCTGTCGGCCTCCTTGACCGGCAGAATGGTGATGACCTGCTGTCGCCCGGCGGTGGCCAGCATCGACTTTTCACCGTCTTCTCCGCCGGTCAGAAAGGCATCCATGTTCATGGTGCTGTTTTTTCCGTCAAATCCCTTGAAACCCTTATCCATGGTGGAGAGCATGAAGGTCAGGTTCTTGAGCTTATGTGGATCCGGTTTGATCAGATAGCTGTCAATCTGGGCGGTCATGCTGGTGAAAAGGGTTTTGATCGAGGGGGCGGCGGCCAGATCCTTCAGTATCGGCGCTGCCATTTCCAGTCGTTCGTGCAGTTTGCGGATGTCTTCCAGCGGCATGAACAAAAGTCCGCTGTTGCGGAAGAATGGCAGCCCTCCCGGATAAAATACCTCGCGAAACACACCCTGCTCCTGCCCCAGACGTTTGTGGATGGCATCACTGCATTGGGCGGTCAGTCCGGCGTCGTCCGACTCGATCACCACAACGATCTCCTCCTGATCGCCAAACTCCTGGCGATAGTTGCGGTAATCGACCTGGAAAGCAGCGTTACGCGGCATCAGGTCATCGCGGCCAGTCAGGAATTCCATCTTGTTAACGGTGTAGAAGATTGAGGCGACGGACATCAGCAGCGCCAGGGTCATGATCAGGCGGGGGTGTCCGGTTACGAATTTGATTATATTGGCTGCTGGTTTTTGCGGCACGGATGAACTCCTGAATTAATGATGTGCTTCCCGCTAAATCGGAAACGTATTCAATATAATGCCGCCGGTAAAATGTCAATCTATCCGACCCCGTACGGTGCGCTGGTTGTGGGCTTGACTTTGCGGTGCGTGACTTTATACTCCGGAAGACGAGCGGCATCCATTTTCGCGGATGAAAAGGAGAACAGAGATATGAGCAAACCGGCAAAGATCGTGATTTTGGACGGATACACCATCAATCCGGGGGACAACCCCTGGGACAGCATTACCGCGCTGGGGGATTGCACCATCTTCGACCGCACTCCGGCGGAGCTGAAGATCGAGCGTGCCAAAGACGCCGAGATCATCCTGACCAGCAAATGCAAGATGGATGCAGATACGCTCAAGGCACTGCCGAACCTGAAATATATCTCCATGCTGGCCACCGGCTATAACAATGTGGATATCGAGGCGGCCGGCCGCCTGGGTATTCCGGTCTCCAATATACCCGCCTATTCCACCGAGTCGGTGGCCCAGACCGTGTTTGCCCTGCTGCTGGAGCTGGCGGTGCAGGTCGGGCTGCATGACCGGGCGGTCAAGGCCGGCGAGTGGATCAACTGCCCGGATCACTGTTTCTGCAAGAGCTCAATCGTAGAGCTGCATGGCCAGACCATCGGTATCGTGGGTTATGGTACGATCGGACGCGCTATTGGCCGCATCGCCCATGCCTTCGGCATGCGCGTGATCGCCCATGCGCCTCGTATCCCGGCAGATTCCGGGCCGGTGCCGGTTACCTTTGTGCCGCTGGATGAACTGTTTTCAACGGCGGATGTTATCAGTCTCAACTGTCCGCAGACTAACGAAAACGACGGTTTTGTGAATGCTTCGCTGCTGTCGCGGATGAGGCCGTCCGCTTTTCTGATCAACGCTGCCCGAGGCGGGCTGGTCAACGAGCAGGATCTGGCCGATGCCCTGGCTGCTGGTAAACTGGCCGGTGCCGGTCTGG
>DAONZY010000009.1:40682-59863 GCA_035407085.1 Deltaproteobacteria bacterium
GAGCAGGATCTGGCCGATGCCCTGGCTGCTGGTAAACTGGCCGGTGCCGGTCTGGATGTGGTGGCCCACGAGCCGATGCAAGCCGACAACCCGCTGCTCAAAGCGCCCAATGTGATTTTTACCCCCCACATTGCCTGGGCCTCCCTGGCTGCCCGCAAGCGGTTGATGGCCATACTGGCTGCCAATGTGTCCTCATACCTTTCCGGCAGCCCGATCAATCTTGTTAACTCCCGGTATCTTTGATGACGTATTTGGTCGGATATCCCCTGATGCTGGCGATCCTGCTGCCGGTCATTGCCGGCAGCGCGCAGGCCTCCGAATACCGCACGCCGCTGGCGGGTGAACCGTTCCGGACGGAGGTTTTCGGTCACAAGGTGGAGATTGAACGCCGGGATCGTGCCAATACTGCGGCCATATCCCTGGGCGGCACCCTCTATACGCCTGCGGTCGGTAGTACGGATGCCCTGCCGATTGCAGCCCTTTACTGGCGCAAGGAAACCGGACATTACCGCTCGCGGCTGATCTTTAGTGTGTTCTACAATGAGTGGGATGGGGCGCTGAAGGGTAATCGGGGTGTGGAATATCTGGCCCATCTGGAGAATTATACCGACCCGTTTCCACAGGAGGAGCTGATTGGCGGCCGGTCGATCAAGTCCACCTCCGCCGTGTGGGGTTACGGCACAGGCTGGCTGGGGGTGGGATATCGCACACCGGTTGCACCATTTCAGAGTGACAATGACCTGCGGGTGCAATTGTTCTGTACCCTCAAATACCTGTACAACTCCCGTACCGGTGACACCGGGACTGATGTGCATCTGCCGCCGGATACCTGGGAAAACGGCGTGCGGCTGAGGATACGGTATGACGGACTGCGCCGCAATCTGATGGAACTGCCCCATGAGGGGATTGCCTGGGGAGGTGATCTGGAATGGTCACGCCGCATGCGGTGGAGTGATTCCAACTACGGCAGTCTGCAAATGAAACAGTCCGATACCCAGGAGTATGCCAAGCTGTCCGGCTATGGCGTGGCGGCCATGCCGGTGCCGTTCCTGACCGACAGGGATCGGCTGGTGGCCAGCGTTTACGGTGGTTTTTCCCCACACGAGAGTCTGGACCGTTATTCTGGCTTCCGTATTGGTGGCGGCCCATTTCCCAACGAGAGTGACGACCTGTGGCGCACCCCCTATCCCGGCGCGCTGTTCAATCAGTTTACGGTTGCCGATTATGTGGTCGGCAATCTGGAATATCGCCGGGAGCTGCTGTTTTTTCTCTATCTCCATCTGCGCGGAACAGTGGCCTGGATCAACCGTGATTACCAGCATGGCGGCATGATCAGGTTCAGCCAGGATCGGGGCGAGGCATTTTCAGTTGGTTTAACCAGCGGCATGCCCTGGGACAGCAGCCTGTATCTGGAATATTCCCAGGACTTCGGGATATTGAGGAACGGCACTGCCGGCAGCGGGCTGATGCTGCTCTGGTCCAAGGCGTTTTGATTTGAGATCTGTTTATTGCTCCGGTGATTAAACATTCAAACCCTGCTGTAGGGGCGGGGCGCCCCGCCCCGGATTGGGCGAGGCAAGCCTAGCCCCTACCATTCATATGTTTCACCACCGGTTCAATAAGCCTGGCGCTCATCGATTACGATGATGCCACACCTTTCGCATCTGTAACCGTTGGCCCTTGGCCGACCGAAGCCCATACCTGAGCCGACCTTGACTGATCTGGTGGCCCACAATCCCAAAAACAGTTTATCTTCCTCATTCATCCATTTGATTGCATAGCGGTCACCCAGCAGTTTTCCCCGCAGCATGTTGCTATTGCACTTCGGACATTTCATTTACATCATCTCCTATTTCTTCTTCCCCCCGGCCATGTATTCTGCCAGGAAGGCCTGCTTGTATTCCAGAAATCTGTTGTTGGCGATTGCATCCCTGATTTCAGCCATCATGTTCAGGTAGAACCGGACGTTGTGGATAGCGGACAATACGGCCGACAGCACTTCATTGGCGGCAAACAGGTGGTGCAGGTAGGCACGGGTGAAGTTTTGGCAGGTATAGCAGTCGCAGGAAGGATCGATTGGGAAGAAATCGCGCTTGTAGTTTTTGTTGGTCAGTCTGATCCGGCCGCGCCGGGTGAACAGGGTGGCGCTGCGGGCATAGCGGGTTGGTATGACGCAGTCGAACATGTCGATGCCGCGTTCCACGCTTTCCAGGATGTCTTCCGGCAGTCCAACCCCCATCAGGTAACGGGGCTTGTCCTCCGGCAGATGCGGCGCGGTCCAGCCGACTACCTGTTTGAGCAGTTCCAATCCCTCGCCAACACTGACCCCGCCGATGGCATAGCCCGGCAGGTCCAGCTTGCGCATCTCCCTGGCGCACATGGCCCGCAGGTCCTCAAATACACTGCCCTGAACAATGCCAAACAGGGCCTGGCCGTTGTCGGTCATGGCATTCTGGCATTCCTTCAACCAGCGGATGGTCTTTTGGGTGGACTGCTCGGCATAGCCGCGTTCGCAGGGGTAGGGGATGCATTCGTCAAAGGCCATGATGATGTCGGCACCCAGGTCTTGCTGTATGCGAATGGCGGTGGCTGGATCGAGATAGATCTCTTCGCCGCTGATTTCGTGCTTGAAAAAAACGCCGTCCTCGGTGATGCGTTTGTTGGGCAGAGAAAAAACCTGGAAGCCGCCAGAGTCAGTCAGGATCGGTTTTTGCCAGTTCATGAACCGGTGCAGTCCGCCGGCCTTTTTGACCAGACCTTCGCCGGGCTGCAGGTGCAGATGATAGGTGTTGCTGAGTATGATTTGCGCACCTGTCTCCTCAATCTGGGCCGGGGTGAGCGGTTTCATGGCGCCGTGGGTGGCGACCGGCATGAAGATGGGGGTCTGGATCTGGCCGCGGGATGTGTTTAATATGCCCAGGCGGGCCGCAGTGCGCTTGTCTTTCTTTAATAGCGTGAATTCCATTCATGTTCTCCGTCACGGTGTTATTGCCATCAGTTATAGTTTCTCATCCGGTGTTTCGGATTGAAACTATATACAAACCTGCACGTTTCAACAACCAAAACCGATGGTTATGTAGTTTCCGTCCGGAAAGGGTGCTTTTCCCCCCTGGCGTTGTCAATCTTCGGTTTTGCTTGTGCGGCGTACCTCCCTCATCCTATCCTTCTCCCAGAGGGAGAAGGTATACTGTTTCCCCTCTCCCCGCGGGAGAGGGTGGCCAAAGGCCGGGTGAGGGGCCTCCGCACAAAACCTTGATTTTCTTGCCAGGAGAAAAAATCCCCGCATTCCCGATCGGAAACCAATAGTTTCTCATCCGGAGTTTCCGGATGGAAACTATGTAAAGATAGGGGTGACTACGCTATTGCGTGCGGCATATGTTACGATTGTGTGAAATCTGACCCGGGATGGCCATGTTACGCCCTTAAAGGTTGCAATCCCTCAAAAAACGGATAAATTTAAATGTCATCTGTTGATTAAGGCATGGATTATAAGGTGGTTTGGGGGAGTAGATGATATCGGCTGCAAAAAAGACCAAAGAAACCAGTTTGAATGAAGAGACGGTATCGGCAGAACAGCAAGTGTTGTCCGCACCATCTGATTCCGGTAAAAACCCGACTGCTGAACCGGTCGCGACTGAAACGCCGCTTCAACCGGAAAAAAGTGACTTGGAGCAGTTTGATCTTTCCGACAGCGAGTGGTACCTGAACCGTGAATTGACCTGGCTGGCATTTAACAGCCGGGTGCTGCATGAGGCCGAGGATGGCCGCAATCCGCTGCTGGAACGGCTCAAGTTCATTGCCATTGTCAGTGCCAATCTGGACGAGTTTTTCATGAAGCGCATCGGCGGCCTCAAGCAGCAGATCGGGGCCGGTATGCGCGAATTGACGCTGGATGGTCGTAACGCGCGCCAGCAGGTCAAGGAGTGTCATGCACTGATCCGTGAACTGGAGGCGCGCAAGGAAAAACTGTTCAACCATGTGCGGGGTCTGCTAGAAGAAAATAATATCGTAATTGAAAACTATGCCGAACTGAGTCCAAAGGAGAAGAAACAGCTTCGTGGTCACTACTACGATAATATCTTCCCGTTGCTGACGCCCCAGTCGATTGACCCGGCCCATCCCTTTCCATTTATCTCCAATCTGTCGGTAAACCTGCTGGTGACGCTGCGCTATCCCAAATCCAGCGAGGTGTCGCTGGCGCGGGTCAAGATGCCGGTTGACAATGAGTCGCCACGTTTCATTCAGGTTGGCAAGGGGGATCGTTTTGTCCGCTTGGAAGATGTGATGATGAACAACCTGGACATGCTGTTCCCTGGCATGGACATACTTGGCTGCGAGATATTCAGGGTCACCCGCAATGCCAATACGGAACAGGACGAGGAAGAGGCCGATGACCTGATGGCCATGATCGAGTCCGAGCTCAAGGAACGCAAGTTTGCGCCGATTGTACGTCTGGAGATCGGCACCGGCATGGATCCGGTGCATCGCGGCCGGTTGGCGGCTGAACTGGAACTGGACGAACTGAACGACGTGTTCGAGGTGCCGGGCATGCTGGCCATGCGGGATCTGTTCGAGCTTGTTGCGCTGGATAATCCCAAACTGCACGATCCGCCCCACCATCCGATCGACCACCCGCTGCTGCAGAGTACGCGCAATATCTTTCACATCATCCGCGATGTGGGTTCGATCCTGCTGCAGCATCCCTACGAGTCCTTTGCCACGTCTGTTGAGCGCTTTCTGCGTGAGGCGGCTGTGGATAACAAGGTGCGCGGCATCAAGATGACCCTCTACCGCACCTCCAGTCGCGGCCGGATCATCGAGGCGCTGATCCAGGCTGCCCAGAACGGAAAACAGGTGGCGGTGGTGGTTGAACTGAAGGCCCGGTTCGATGAGGCGGCCAACATCCGTCTGGCGGAGCGCATGGAGGCGGCCGGCATCCATGTTACCTACGGTGTCGTCGGTCTGAAGACCCATTGCAAGCTGATCCTGGTGGTGCGTCAGGATTACACCGGTCTGCGGCGTTATGTGCATATCGGTACCGGCAATTATCATGCAGAAACTGCCCGGATATACAGCGATGTCGGCATGCTGACATGTGATGAAACCATCGGGCAGGATGTTACGGAACTGTTCAATTACCTGACCACCGGTTTTACTGCCAAGCGCAAGTACAGCCGGATTGCTCCGGCCCCCCGCCTGCTGAAGAAGGCGCTCCAGTCCAGAATCGAGCGGGAAATCGAACAGCACCGGCAGCACGGCAATGGTCTGATCCAGTTCAAAATGAATGCACTGGAGGATGGTGACATCGTCAAGGCACTTTACCGCGCCTCCATGGCCGGGGTGAAGATTGATCTGTTGGTGCGGGATACCTGTCGTTTGCGACCCGGCATCCCCGGGTTGTCGGATAATATCCGGGTTATCAGCATCGTCGGACGATTCCTTGAGCACGCCCGTATCTACTACTTCCGCAATGGCGGTACCGAAGAGTATTTCATCGCTTCGGCCGATGCCATGAAACGTAATCTTGAGGCGCGGGTTGAGGTGCTCTGCCCTGTGCCCGATCCATCCCTGGCCAGGGAGCTGAGGGCTCTTCTGGATATCCAGATCAATGACCGGCGCTCGGCCTGGGAGATGCAACCGGACGGCAGCTATCTGCAACGGATGCCGGACGGGCATGAGCCTGTGGAGGGGAGCCATCGCATGCTGATTGCCAGGTCTGAAAAGCGGCTTAAGGAGGCTGTAAAGCAGAAAAGCGGTAAAAAGAAGTCTTCCCGGTCTTTGAAACAGACAAAGTGAAACCGTGTCGGCACACAATTGCCAAGGCCCTTCAGCCCTCTGATTTGCCTTGCCGACGTGGTGTCATTAATGCTAATTTAGCCTCCATTCTTGAAAGGATGGAGGTTTTATATTTATGCTCCGTTATCTGACCGCCGGGGAATCCCATGGCCCCCAACTAACTGCGATTATCGAGGGTATGCCGGCCGGCATCGGGCTGGATGCCGAAGATATTGACCGCGAACTGGCCCGCAGGCAGCAGGGATATGGACGCGGCGGTCGCATGAAGATCGAGCAGGATCAGGTTGAAATACTTTCCGGTGTGCGCTGGGGAAAAACTCTGGCTTCACCGATAACTCTGGCCGTCAAAAACCGCGATTGGGAGAACTGGACCACCCGCATGTCCCCCCTGGCGGAGCATATTGATCCGTCAATTGCCATTACCAGGCCGCGCCCTGGTCATTCTGACCTGCCCGGCGCACTCAAGTACAATCATGGGGATATCCGCAATATTCTGGAGCGCTCCAGTGCACGTGAAACCGCTGTGAGAGTGGCTGTTGGAGCTGTAGCCAAATCAATGTTGCGACAGTTCGGCATAAAAATCGGCGGTGTTGTCAGTGAATTGGGCGGCATCTGTGCGGTTTGTCCTGAAGGTCCGTTTGAGAAGCTTTGGGAACTGGCTGCCCGTTCCGAGTTGTTCTGCTGTGATGCGGATGCAGAAGTGCGGATGAAGTCGCTGATTGATGATGCTAAAAACGAGGGTGATACGGTTGGCGGCGTGGTGGAGGTCCATGTGATTGGTCTGCCTCCGGGGCTGGGCAGCTATGTGCAGTGGGATCGCAAACTGGATGCGCGTCTGGCCATGGCGTTGATGAGTATCCAGGCCATCAAGGGTGTCGAGGTTGGCATGGGCTTTGAAACAGCCCGCAATCCCGGTTCCCGCGTACATGACGAGATATTCTACGATGCCTCACGCTGCGGTGTGGGGGCCATGTCATCCTATTACCGAAACACCAATAATGCCGGCGGGATTGAAGGGGGCATGTCCAATGGCGAGCCGATTGTCTTGCGGGCAGCCATGAAGCCGATCCCAACGCTCTACAAACCGTTGCGTTCGGTGGATATGTCAACCCACCAACCCTTTGAGGCGGCTATCGAACGTTCTGATGCCTGTGCGGTGCCTGCGGCACTGGTGGTGGCCGAGGCCGTTGTGGCTGTAGAGATCGCCAATGCCTTCCTGGAAAAATTCGGCGGGGACTCTTTGTCCGAGATCAGGCGCAACTATGACGGATATCTGGAGCAGATCAGACATGCCTGACAAACCGATTATTCTGACCGGTTTCATGGGCAGCGGCAAGAGCAGTGTCGGCCGGGAATTGGCCTGCAGACTGGGCTGGCGTTTTGTCGATCTGGATGCTGTGATTGAGGCCGATGCCGGTATGAGCATTACTGAGATATTTGCCCTGGAAGGGGAATCCGGCTTCAGATTGAGGGAAAGCTGTGCCCTTGAGCAGGCCATCAATGCCGGACAGGTGGTTATTTCCGGTGGCGGCGGGTTGGTTATCTCAGCGGGCAATCGCCAGTTGATGCGCAGTCGGGGGATTGTGGTCAATCTGAACGCAGCGCCGGATGTGATCATGAATCGTCTGGCCGGGTGCAGCAACCGTCCCCTGCTTTCCGGTGACAGCGCCGCAGAGCGTATTAACCGGCTCATGACAGAGCGGGAACATTTTTACCGCGACGCGGATATTAGAATTGACACGGATAATAAATCCGTGGAAGATGTGGCGCTGGAGATAGTGAAGGTTTTAAAGGGGTTGCCGTCTTTCTGCGCCTCTTGTGAGGGTGCCGGGTGAGTGTGTTAAAGGTCTCTTTGGGGCAGCAGAGCTATGATATTCTGATCGGCAGCGGCACGCTGCCTGAACTGGGGGAATCCTGCGCGGCAGCTGGTCTCAAGGGGCGTGTGGCGGTTATCACCAATCCGGTTGTATCCGAGCTGTATGCCGATGCAGTTGTGACGTCGCTTACAAACAGCGGAAATTCCGTTGCGGTGATCCATATCCCCGATGGTGAGCAGTTTAAAAATGCACATACGCTGAATGGGGTTTACGATCAGCTGATTGAGGCCGGGCTGGATCGCAATTCTTATATAGTCGCCCTGGGCGGCGGCGTGGTTGGTGATTTGGCCGGATTTTCCGCAGCCACATATCTGCGCGGCATTCCTTATGTTCAGGTGCCAACGACCCTGCTGGCGCAGGTCGACAGTAGTGTGGGCGGCAAGACTGCCATTGATCATCCGCGCGGTAAGAATCTGATTGGCGCCTTCTATCAGCCGTGGCTGGTAATGATCGATGTGGAGACGCTGCTTACGCTTCCTGAGAGGGAATTCAGGGCTGGTCTGGCCGAGGTGGTCAAATACGGCGTTGCCCTTGATGCAGGTTTTTTTGAATATCTTGAACAGCATGTTTCGGCCATTAACGCCAGGGAACGATCTGTGCTGGAACAGATTGCCGGGCGCTGCTGTGACATCAAGGCGCGGATTGTGGAGCAGGATGAGAAGGAGTCCGGGCTGCGTGCTGTATTGAATTACGGTCATACCCTGGGGCATGCCCTGGAGACATCGGCAGGTTATGGTGAGCTGGTGCATGGCGAAGCGGTGGCCATCGGCATGGCACTGGCTGCCAGAATCAGCATGCAGCTGGGACACTGCAGCCAGGCTGACCTGGACCGGATCAACGGGCTTCTTAAAATCCTTGGGCTGGAGCTCGGACTTCCAGCGGTTGAGCGTTGCCAGATGGTTGCGGCGTTGCAGACGGACAAGAAGAGCAGAAACGGCAGCATCAGCTTTATCTGCAACCGTGGCATTGGCAGCTTTGCCATGGAAAAGCTTTCGATCGAACAGATGTTCACCCTGAGTGGATTGGAGGTGTGACGCATGCATCACGATAATGAGTCGCTCTTGAATAGCATCGTGAACTACCGGGAACGACTGAACCGGAATCCGGAATCACTTCTGTTTGCGCACTTGTCAGACGCCTGTCTCCAGGCGGGCCAGGTGGATGAGGCGCTGCGGGTTGCCCGGCAAGGCACAGCCAGGCATCCGGATTACATTGCCGGTCAGCGGGCCCTGGCCATGGCCAGTCATGCTGCCGGGCTGGATGCGGAGAGCTTACCGCCATTGCGCAAGGTCGTTCAGTCCACCCCTGAAGATGTTGAAGCGCAGAGGCTGCTTGGCCGTCTGCTGGCTGCAGCAGGTGACCATGATGCGGCAAAAAGGGCCTTTGAGACTGCTCTGGATTTCTGCCCTGATGATCCGGCATGCCTTGCTGGAATGCAATCACTGTTGCAGAAAGCCGGAGCGGGAGACTCGGGCTTTGGTTTCGGTCCGCTGGTGGATGAGCCGGAAGAAGAGATTATCGAACTGAGTGAGTCCGATATCGTTGAGGATGTGGCTGACGAACTGCAGCCGGCTCCTGTAGAAACCCAGCGTCAGGACCCGCTTACGACCGGAACGCTTGCCGAGCTGTATGTCCAGCAGGGGTTTGTTGAAAAGGCACTGGGGATTTACAGATCCATTCTTGCGGATCAGCCCGACAATCAGGCGGCCCGAAAACGCGTTGCAGAGCTTGAGTCTTCTGTGACAGCGTCGTCGTCAGTATCTCTGGATGCGGCTGTGCCTACCGGGGATAAAGTGGCTGCTTCGGCGCAGTCTGCCAGGGAGACGGTCATTGCTACCATGGAAACATGGCTAGACAACATCAGGAGGCTCAGGCTATGTCATTAAGGGAGACACTTACCGGGATTGTTTCGAGTGTGGAAGGGGGCGTAGCTGCCATAGTAATGGCCTACGATGGTATTTCCATTGATGAGGCAGTTGCCAGAACCGATTTCGACCTGCAGCTCCTTACGGTTGAATATGCCACCTTGCTGAAGGATATCAAACGTGCTGTCGAGATTCTCAAGGTGGGTGACATGGAAGAGGTGTCGATCACCACTGGTCAATTGCATGTGGCCATCCGAGTACTCAACGCGGATCTTTTTGTTGTGTTGGTGATGACGCGTGACGGTAATCACGGCAAGGGCCGTTATCTGCTGAAGCTTAAGTCATTCGATCTGCTGCAGGAATTGGGGTGATGTCATGCGCATCCTGATATTGCATGGTCCCAATCTGAATCTGTTGGGCATGCGTGAGCCTGAAACCTATGGAACGCTGACCATGGCCGAGATTAATAGCGCTCTGGAACTTCTGGCTGATGAATTGGGCTGCAGTGTTTCCTTTATACAGTCCAATCACGAAGGCGAGATTATCGATGTCATCCAGACCTGTCCGGACCGGTTCGACGGTATCGTTATCAATCCGGCTGCCTACACCCATACCAGTGTTGCCATTCGTGACGCCCTGGCTGCTGTTGCCGTGCCGTTTGTGGAGGTTCATCTGTCAAACATCCACCGGCGCGAAGAGTTCCGTCACAAAAGCTTGACAGCCGCGCTGGCTTCGGGTCAGATATGCGGTTTTGGAGTGGACAGCTATCTGCTGGGGTTGCGCGCAGTCTGCGGCATCCTGCAAAAAAACTGCTGAAATCAAACCGGGGGCTGGACAACAGCCCCCATATCCTCAGAGAATAACCATGATCATCGACCGGCGCAGCAGGTTGGAGCGCTTCTACCAGGAACACAATCTCGACGCCATCCTGTTTACCAATATCCTCAATGTCCGTTACCTTTCAGGCTTCAGTGGCAGCGAGGCCATGTTAGTGACTGCTGCGGACTCTGCCTGCTGGCTGTTGTGTGATTCCCGATATACCATCCAGGCCGAGGCTGAGACCAGTCATGTGGAGGTGATCCAGTTTGTCGAGCGGAACAGTGCTCTGGCAATGTTGTTTGCAGAAAGGGGCCTGCGACGGATCGGGGTCGAATCTACCCATATGACGGTTGCCGCATTCAACGCGGTGGCTTCAGCCCTGCAGGGATGTGAACTGGTGCCTGTTGGTGATGAGTTGGACCAGATCCGTGCTGTCAAGGACCAGACGGAGATCGGGATGCTTGAACTGGTGGCCCGTCTGGCATCCGATGCGCTGCTCTCTGTTTTGTCTCAGTTCAAGGTTGGTATGACCGAAGCCCGGCTGGCCATGGAACTCGAGATTGAAATGTTGCGCCGTGGTGCGCAGGGCAAGGCGTTTGATTTTATTGTGGCTTCTGGTGAACGGGGTGCCATGCCCCATGGCCGTGCTTCGGACAAACGGATTATGTCTGGTGAGCTTTTGACCATCGATTTCGGCGCGGTGCTGGATGGCTATCACTCCGACGAGACAGTCACGTTTTCCATCGGCGCCCCTGATAATCGTTGCCGTGAGATTCACGCTGTTGTAAAAGAAGCCCATGACCTTGCCGTCGCGGCTGCCAGGCCGGGGATGACATGCCGCCAGCTGGATGCCGTTGCCAGGGATTATATCCGCAATAGTGGCTATGGTGAATTTTTTGGCCATGGGTTGGGGCATGGGGTCGGGCTGGAAATTCATGAAAAGCCGACCGTCTCGCCCCGCAGTGACATCGTGCTGCAGGAGGGGATGGTCTTTACGATCGAGCCGGGTATCTACATCCCGGGGGTTGGCGGGGTCAGAATCGAGGATACGGTCTGTCTGACCTCCAACGGCTGTCGGCTACTGACCTCCGTGCCCAAGGAACTGACCGTGCTGTAGATTTGTCAGCATACTCTGTTTTCAGACCGGACGGAGTGTGAATTCATGAAAGACAGGAGAGTGCATGCCAGTGAACCAGTGATTTTGAACAAGTGTGTTGTGAACAGTGAATCAGCAGTGACCTTTGAAGTGTCAATAGTGATCAAGTAAACAAAGGAGAATAGTAATGGAAATCAAGGAATTGAAGCAGCTGGTAAGGATGATAACCGAGACGGATATCACCGAGTTTGAAATGGAAAGCAGTGAAGAGAAGATTGTTATCAAGCGCGGAGCAAGAACCGAATATGCTGTCGTGAACTCTCCGACAGTAACTGGCGTGCCGCAAGCCTCTGTTGCGGCTCCTGTTGCAGTGTCTGCCGCTGCTGCGCCCGCTGCGGTTGTGGCGGCAGAAAGTGGAGAGACGATCAATTCTCCCATAGTGGGTACTTTTTATGCCGCACCGTCACCGGATGCCCCCCCTTACGTTCAGGTGGGTCAGGTTGTGGAGAAGGGGCAACAGCTTTGCATCGTTGAGGCGATGAAATTGATGAACGAGATCGAAGCGGAATTTCGCTGTCGTATCGTCAGGATTTGCAAGGATAATGCTCAAGCCGTGGAGTATGGCGACCCTCTGTTTGTTATTGAGAGGCTCTAGTGCCATGTTCCATAAAATACTGATTGCAAACAGAGGCGAGATTGCCATCCGCGTTATCCGGGCCTGTAAGGAGCTCGGTATAAAAACGGTAGCGGTCTATTCACAGGCGGATGTCAATTCGCTGCATGTCAAGCTGGCGGACGAGAGTGTCTGTATTGGTCCGGCCCCAAGCGCCAAGAGTTATCTAAACATCAATGCCATCATCAGCGCGGCGGAATTGACCGACGCAGAGGCTATCCATCCCGGTTACGGTTTCCTGTCAGAAAATGCCGATTTTGCCGAGATCTGCGAACAATGCGGCATCACTTTTATCGGCCCCGGTTCTGACTGCATGCGCATCATGGGTGACAAGATCAGTGCCCGTCAGGCTGTGATCAAGCATGGTGTGCCGATTCTGCCGGGCACCAAGGAAAGCGTAGCCACGGTCGAGGACGCTGTCAGGATCGCCAGGGAGATCGGTTTCCCGGTGATTATCAAGGCAACCGCCGGCGGAGGCGGAAAGGGGATGAAGATCGTTCATTCCCAGGCAACATTGCCCAATGCGTTTTCAATGGCGAGGGCCGAGGCTCAGGCCAGCTTTGGCAACCCGGACGTGTACATAGAGAAGTATTGTGAACATCCCCGCCATGTGGAAATTCAGATCCTGGCGGACAAGCATGGCAATGTGATTCACCTGGGGGAGCGGGACTGTTCCATTCAGCGTCGCCATCAGAAACTGATCGAGGAGGCTCCTTCGACAGTCTGTACCCCAGAGTTGCGTAGCGCCATGGGCAAGGCTGCTGTGGATGCCGCTTCGGCGGTTGGATATGACAGTGTTGGCACGGTCGAATTTCTGGTTGACAAACAGAACAATTTCTATTTCATGGAGATGAATACCCGTGTGCAGGTGGAGCATCCTGTCACGGAGATGATCACCGGTGTTGATATTATCCGCGAACAGATCCGCTCGGCAGCCGGGCTGCCGTTGCGCTACCGGCAGGATGATATCAGGATCAATGGCCATGCCATAGAATGCCGTATTAATGCTGAAGATCCGCTCAAGTTTACCCCTTGCCCGGGAAGGATTACCGCCTATCATCCGCCAGGCGGACTGGGAGTGCGGGTGGACGCTTTTGTCTACGATAACTATACCGTGGTACCCAATTATGATTCGATGATCGCCAAGCTGATTGTTCACGCCGAAACGCGCGAGGACGCCATCAGGCGCATGTCCCGCGCCCTTGACGAATTCATTATCGAAGGGATCAAAACCACGATATTCTTTCACAAACAGATCATGGCAAATAAGGATTTTATAGAAGGCAACATAGACACCTCCTTTCTTGAAAGGATAGTATTGGAGTAGCGTATGGATTTTCCGGAAGAGCTGAAGTATTCCAAAGAGCATGTGTGGGTGCGGGTTGAGGGTCGATCGGCTGTTATCGGCATTACTGATCTTGCTCAGGAGGAACTGGGTTTGGTCTCCGGACTGGAACTGCCCGAGGAGGGGGATCTGGTTGAGCAGGATGACTCTGTTGGTTCGATCGAAGCAAGAAAGACAGTAGCCGAACTATACGCGCCGTTCAGCGGCACCGTACAGGAGGTTAACGCCGAGGTGATGGACAACCCCGGGCTGATCAACGACGATCCGTATGACAGTGGTTGGCTGCTGGAAATATCCCTTGATGATCCGGAAGAGCTGAAAGGACTCATGTCGGCTGAGGATTATGCCGAGTATGTGGAGAACAGCGACTAGGGACATCTGCTATTGGACTATTCCGGAGGGACGGGGTTTGACCCCCGTCCCTTTTTTCAGCCAGCAGCAGAAGCTGGCTCTGTTTTTGGGGACAGGCTGGTTCTCAATATGAACACCAGTGGGAAGGTATATCCATGCTGCGCATAGGACATATTCAGTATGCCAATTGCACACCAATCTTCCATGCGCTGCATGAATTGTATCCCTGTGAATGCCATGGTTTAACCGCCGGGGTGCCGGCTGAATTGAATTCCTTGCTGGTCTCCGGACTTGTAGATGTCTGCCCTTCCTCTTCGATCATGTTTTCCAAATATCCCGACGATCTGCTGATTTTTCCAGAATTGTCCATCAGTAGCTGCGGTCCTGTCAGGAGTGTGCTGCTGTTCACGCAGCGACCAATTGAGCGGCTTGATGGCTGCGTAGTGTTGTTAAGTGCCGAGTCAGCCACATCCGTAAATCTGCTTAAAATCCTTCTGTCAAAATGTTACGGATTGAGCTGCCGTTTCCAGGTTACCAGCAGCTTGTCGCCAAAACACCTTGACGCTGATTCAGCCTTGTTGCTGATCGGAGACGCGGCCTTAAAGTCGGCTATGGTTTCTCATCGGATGCATGTTTATGATCTGGGTGAACTGTGGTCGCAGTGGACCGAAACCCCCTTTGTTTTTGCCCTATGGCTTGCCCGCCGCACTGCATTTGAAGCTTTTCCCGAGGATATGGCGCAATTGGCCAGTCACTTTGTTTCTTCCAAGCATCACGCACTCTCACACCTTGACCGGATTGCCGATTCTGCTCCGGAGGCTTTCTGGATGGGGCGTGAACAACTGCTGGATTACTGGCAGGTGCTTTCCTACGATCTTTCAGAGGCCCACCTGAAAGGGCTGCGCTTGTTTTATAATTATGCCGCCCAAATGGGACTGATTCCTTTTGCCCCTGAACTCTCTTTTCTGCCTATTTAACATGCTGCCCCACAATATTGGCCTTGATGAATGTGTGTTTTAGCTCTTTTACAGAAAGAAGTTGACACTACTGCGTGCTTCTGTTATTGAATATCGAAATCAATAAACACGAACACATACTTTTGGGTGATTTTTCACAGAAAAAACAAGGAGTGCATCATGAACATCAGATTCAGCAGTATTATGGCCGTTGCTTTGGTCGTGGCGTTTCAGTTCTCATGCGTAGTCGAGTCGTACGCTGGGCCTCCGCTGGCAACCGATGATGCAGGAACGGTTAATGTCGGCAAGGTAGAGGTTGAATTGAACGGCTCGTATAGTCATGACAGCAAAACCACAAATGGCAGTGAAACCGTCACAAAGGTAACTAGCGGTGAAATGAAGATCACTACCGGTATTTATAAAGACCTGGGTGTTTCACTGGTTGTTCCATACGTCTTCAACGGTCGTGAGCGGGTGGACGGCGTATTGGCCTCTGACAACAACGGTTGGCGTGACATGGTGCTGGAGGTGAAGTATCGGTTTCTTGAGCTGGGCGGCATCGGTTTTGCCATCAAACCGAAGGTAATCATGCCGTCCGGGCGTTATGCCAATGGCCTTTCCGAGGGTCGCTGGCAGTTTGGCACTACCCTGATCGCCACCCGTGAATTCATGGATGGCAGATATACCCTGCATGCCAATCTGGGGTATGAACACCACGATTATCGTACGGAAGAAACCAGAACCGGCGCGCGTGCTGATATCTGGTCCGGATCTCTGGCCGGTGAAGCCAAGCTGATTGATCGATTGACCGCAGTGGCTGACTTTGGTGTCAAGACCACGGCTGACAGAAGCACGCGTGAACTGACGGCCTATTCGATTGTCGGGGCACGTTATGAGATCAGCAGTTATCTTGATGTCAATGCAGGAGTAAAGGTTGGACTGACGGCGCCTGAAGACGACGTGACCGCATTGTATGGGATAGTGCTCAAGTTCTGACGAGGAGAGCTTATGATGACAGTTGGGCTGATGGCACCGGGTGAGAGGTGCGAAATTGTCGGTGTGAGGCCGCCGGCTGCCTGTTGCAGTCACGGACATGGTCATGTTCATGGCGGAGGCGCCGGGCATAATGCGCAGGTCAGGGCTGAAGAATTGGGACTGCGTGTAGGCAAATATGTGGAGGTGCTGAAAAACGAGGGCAACCTGCTGCTTTTGATGGTCGATGACACAAGGATTGCGCTTGATCGTCGTATGGCGATGAAAATCATGGTCAGGAGATAAAATGATGTATCTGTCGATGTTGAAACCCGGCCAGGAGGCCAGAATTATCAAGCTGGGCACAGTCCTTGGCCCGGTCAGGAGGCGCCTGATGGATATGGGCGTTTTACCCGGCGAACTGGTCCGGGTTGAGAAGGTGGCCCCCCTGGGCAACCCGATCGAAGTCATCGTCCGTGGTTACAGCCTTTCGTTGCGTAAGGAAGAGGCGGGCGGTATCGAAGTCGAGGTGCCGGCATGAAATGCAATAATGAACTGGTGGTTGCCGTAGCAGGAAACCCCAATGCGGGCAAGTCGACCCTGATCAACGCCATGGCCGGTAGCCGCCTGCATGTCGGAAACTGGCCCGGGGTCACAGTGGAAAAAAAGGAGGCCGATTTTGTGCATGCTGGTCAGGCAATTCGACTAGTCGATCTGCCCGGAACCTACTCGCTCTCGCCATACACCCAGGAGGAAATCATTGCACGCGACTATCTGATCAAGGAAAAACCCGATCTGATCGTTAATGTGGTTGATGCGACCAACCTGGAAAGGAATCTGTATCTGACGATGCAGCTGCTTGAGCTTGACCTACCAATGATAATGGCTCTCAATATCCATGATGAGGCGGAGGCCAAGGGTTATGAATTTGATCTGGAACATATGCAAAAGGTCCTGGGCGTAACTGTCGTGCCCACCTCGGCCATCAAGAAAACCGGCCTGACCGAACTGGCTGAAGGGATTGTGCGTATTGCATGCAATCCTGAGGCCCACCGCCCCAGTGTTCTGAGCTATGGCGAGGATGTGGAACTGGCATTGCCATGCGTCCGGGAGATGATCGGTCAGCAGTATCCGGTACTGATGGACAGATACCCTCAGCGCTGGCTGTCGCTCAAGGTGCTGGAGGGGGACAGTGCACTGTTGGAGGAAACGGCTATCGATCGGCAAAAGATGTCTGGACAGCCGATCAGCCATCTGGAAAAGGCGCATGGTGAAGATGTGGAAGGACACCTGGCTGATGTGCGTTATGGGCTGGCAAGCGGTCTGTATCGAGAAGCTGTGCGCAGGCCGGAAAAATGGGGGTTGGAATGGACTGAAAGGATCGACCGGATTGTGCTGCACCGCTTTTGGGGCATCCCGATCTTTATGGTTGCCATGTGGCTGCTGTTCAAGCTGACGTTCGATCTTTCAACGCCGTTTGGTGAATGGATCAAAGCCATGAATGAAGGGCCTTTCAAACGCTGGGCCGCTGCACTTCTGGGTAGTCTTGGCGTCCCGGACTGGACGGTGTCACTGGTGAACGACGGGGTAATTGCCGGTGTTGGATTTGTGCTGGTTTTTGTTCCGGTAATATTTAGCATGATGTTCTTCATCACCTTTCTGGAGGGGAGTGGCTACATGGCCAGGGCCGCATTCATCATGGACCGGGCCATGCATGCCATTGGTCTGCATGGTAAATCGTTTATCCCGATGCTGCTGGGTTTTGGCTGTAACGTGCCTGGCATCTACGCCACCAGGACGCTGGAAAATCCACGCGACAGGATTCTGACCGCACTGCTGGTGCCGCTGATGTCCTGCGGCGCCCGCCTGCCGGTATACGCCCTGTTTGTTGGTATATTCTTCCCGGAGAACTCTGGAATTGTGCTTTGGTCTCTGTATATCCTTGGCATGCTGATGGCCGTCATGGTGGGTTTCATATTCAAGCGTACACTGTTCAAAGGTGAAGCCCCGCTGTTTATTATGGAGCTGCCGCCGTACCGCATGCCCTCCTTTCACAGTCTGTGTCTGCATACCTGGGAGAAGGGGAAGCATTTTCTCTACAAGGCCGGTACCTATATATTTGCCATGTCCGTCCTGGTCTGGTTTTTGCTGAATCTGCCCTGGGGTGTAGAACACAAACGGGATTCTTACCTGGGGCAGGCCGGAGCCTTAGTTTCACCGGTACTCAGGCCGCTTGGCTTCGGCACATGGGAGGCTTCAGCCTCACTGATTACCGGTGTGATTGCCAAGGAGGTCGTGGTCGGAAGCATGGGCGAGATCTATGCGCCCCAAAGGGATGGTGTGAAGAAGGAGCAGCACACGATGGGCGAGGATTTGAAGGAGATTGCGGTTTCATTTGGCGCGGCATCGCGCAAGGCGGTTATTGCTGTGCTGAATATTCCTCAGCCGGATGAAAAAGAGGAAGACAATTCGGTGCTGAACAATTCTGTGCGTCAGAGTTTTACGCCGCTTTCAGCCTATGCCTTCATGGCCTTTGTGTTGCTTTACATGCCTTGCATGGTGGTTGCAGCTGCCATACGTCAGGAGTTTGGTTCCTGGAAGTGGGCGGCTCTGGCGTATGCTTATCAGACTGCATTGGCCTGGTGTGTTGCGCTGGTGATCTATCAGGGGGGACGGTGGCTGGGTTTGGGAGGGTAATATGGAGATGGGGGATATCGCTCTGATGCTGCTGATTGCCGTCGGCGCCCTTGGGCTGTTGCTGCGGACATTCCACAAAGACAGGGCAGTCTGTTCGGGCAATTGCAGAGGGTGCAGCTGTGGCGGAAACAAAAAGTAACATCGGTTCAAGCATGGAGGGCGGTCAGATCAGACCGCTTTCCTTTTTTCGTTGGTAGTCGGCAATGATGATGGCATGGTCAAAGCATAGCAGATGCGGAATCTGGTCGGGCGGGAACAGTGAAAGCTCGGCAGCATCGTCGCCAGCAGCGGGTGTCCCCGCACCTTTGGCTGCAAATACAGTGGAGATGGTGTGCAGGCGTGCATCACGGGACGGGTCAGAGTAACATCCAACCAGTCTCAGCTCGGATATTGCCAGGAATGTTTCTTCCTGTGCTTCACGTACGGCGGCAGCCTCCAGGCTTTCGCCGTAGTCAACAAAGCCTCCTGGCAAAGCCCAGCCGCAGGGAGGGTTCTTGCGTCTGACCAGCACGATCCCGGATTTCATTTCAATGATGATGTCAACCGTGGGGATGGGATTGTGATACTGCCTGACAGTCGCACCGCACTTGGGGCAATCGAGCGAACTGAATGACATGGAATGCTCCGGGCATTAAAAAAGGGGGGGATTGTGATCCCCCCCATTTGAGTACAGTAAAAAAACGATTTACTTCTTCTTGCCGCCGGATGCTTTCTTGGAGGCCTTGAGCGGGTTG
>DAONZY010000010.1:0-47657 GCA_035407085.1 Deltaproteobacteria bacterium
CCAATGTGGACTTTGACCCGGCCAAGATCGCCATCCTGATCAAGCGCTGCTACGCGATGAAGGAAAAGGCCAAGGCATTGGCCGGCGTCACCATCCCGGGCGAGATTGCCACCTGGAAACCGGCCGACAACCTGGAGGAGATGATCAGGCAGGGCGAGGCCCATGGCCTGAACACCTTCCATGATAATGAAGATATCCGCTCTGTAATTGAAATCATCACCTTCGGACTGAAAGGCATGGCCGCCTATGTGGATCACGCCATGATCCTGGGCAGAAGCAACGATGACGTGATGGCCTTTTTCCACAAGGCGCTGGCCGCCACCGCCAACAAGGAACTGGGGCTGATGGATTTCGTAGGCCTGGCCATGGAGTGCGGCCAGCAGAACCTGACCGTCATGGGCATGCTCAATGCCGCCCACACCGACACCTACGGCCATCCGGTGCCGACCAAGGTCCAACTGGGTACAAAGGCCGGCAAGGGTATCCTGGTCACCGGCCATGACCTGAAGATGCTGGAGGAACTGCTCAAGCAGACCGAGGGCAAGGGCATCAACATCTACACCCATGGCGAGATGCTGCCGGCCCACGGCTATCCGGGACTGAAGAAGTACAGCCACCTGGTGGGCAACTTCGGCGGCGCCTGGCAGGACCAGGCCAAGGAATTCCCCAACTTCCCCGGCGCCATCATCTTCAATACCAACTGCATCCAGCGTCCGGCCGCGTCCTACATGGACAGGCTCTACACCTGGGGACTGGTCCAGTGGCCCGATGTCACGCATATCGAAGGCTGGGATTTCAGCGAAGTGATCAACAAGGCCCTGGCATGCCCTGACCTGCCGGAAGCCCCCGGCCAGGAAATCCTGACCGGCTTCGGGCACAACGCCGTGCTGGGCGTGGCCGACAAGGTCATCGAGGCGGTCAAGTCCGGCGCCATCAAACACTTCTTCCTGGTGGGCGGCTGCGACGGCGCCAAATCGGGCCGCAATTACTACACCGAGTTCGTGGAAAAGGCACCCAAGGATACGGTCATCCTGACCCTGGCCTGCGGCAAGTACCGCTTCAACAAGCTGGAACTGGGCGACATCGGCGGCATCCCGCGCCTGCTTGACGTGGGTCAGTGCAACGACGCCTACTCGGCCATCCAGATTGCCCTGGCTCTGGCAGATGCCTTCAAGTGCGGGGTCAATGACCTGCCGCTGTCACTGGTACTCTCCTGGTACGAGCAGAAAGCGGTCATCATCCTGCTGACACTGCTGCACCTGGGCATCAAGAACATCAAGATCGGGCCGTCATTGCCGGCCTTCATCACACCAAATGTGCTCAACTTCCTGGTGGAGAACTTCAACATCGCCCCGATCACCACCGCCGAGGCCGACCTGAAGGCCATATTGGGCTAGATCTTCATCCAGGTTGCAACTCTCTGAAAATCCGATCCCCCGCTGAACAAGCGGGGGATTTCTGTTTGCACACTGTGCAGTTTCTCCGATAAATCTGTTTAAAAAATGGCTCACTGCGGATAAGATGCATCATTCACTTCCATCCTGAGGAGCGCTTTCTTATGGAACTGTTCGTATACTTTCTCGTGCTTGTCTGCGGTCTGCTGTTGGGGCTTGTCATGCATCCGCTATTGAGGCTGGTCAACCTGGAGGCCATCAACAACTTTCTGGATGAGCTGGGCCGGATCGTCTGCCTCCCCTTCAGAAAGCTGGTGCAGTATCTGCATCGCAAGGAAGAGATCAGCAGGGCCGAAACAAACGAAACCGAGGAGATCATCAGACATACCGATCCCCGCGAGCAGCAGATCAATGATTCGGCCCAGACAATCCGCAGCATCCTGCTGACACTTGCCACGGCCATCCAGAGGTCCGAGAAGGCCGCCAATGATTCCTCGCAGGCGTTGGGTGATGTCAGGAGCGTGATTGACCAGATGGAGATTCCAGCAGACCTGAAGGAGGCCCATGCCACCCTGATGCGTGAGATTGACCGGGTGGTCTCCAGCAATTCACATTTGAAGAGCGAACTGGCCAACTCCCAGGGCATACTGGCCGATCAGCGCAAGGAGATTGAGCAGTTGCAGACAGCCGTGCGCATCGACGGCCTGACCATGCTGGCCAATCGCAGCTATTTCGACGAAAAGCTGTCCGAGATGATCCGGCTGGTACAGCGTTACAACGAGCCGTTCTGCCTGATGATGATCGACGTGGACAACTTCAAGGACATCAACGATACTTACGGCCACCTGGCCGGCGACCGGATACTGAAAGGGGTGGCCTTCAAAATCAAGGAGGCGCTGCGGGGCAGCGACTTCCTGGCACGCTACGGCGGTGATGAGTTCGCGCTGATTCTGGTCAAGACCGGCGCCAAACCGGCGCTGGAGGTGGCCTGGAAACTGTGCTCCGGCATCCGCGAGAGCCGCTTCATACTGGACGGCAACACGATTAATGTCACCCTTTCCATCGGCGTATCCGCCGCAGATCAGGCCGACAGCGAGATTACCCTGCTGGAGCGGGCTGACAAGGCGCTCTACCGAGTCAAGGGAACCGGCCGCAACAACGTCATGTTCGAGGAGAAGGAGCGCCCACAGGAGGGCTCCAGTAACGGCAAATGAACCTGTTTGAAACCATTGGCAGAAAGATAGAAAACAGCGAGCGGATCAGCACTGACGAGGCGCTGGAGCTGTTCACGTCCAACGACCTGCTGGCCATCGGCCGGCTGGCCGACAGGGCTAACCGCATCAAAAACGGGCTGACGGTTTTTTTCAACTGCAACCGTCATATCAATCCGACCAATATCTGTGTTAACCGCTGCAGTTTCTGCGCCTTTTCGCGCAGCGCTGACGAGGCCGGGGCCTACGCCCTTTCCCTGGAGGAGATCGCACAGCGCGCACAGGAGGCGTCAGCAGCCGGAGCCACCGAGGTGCATATCGTCGGCGGCCTGCACCCCGATCTGCCCCTGGATTTTTACTGTGCAGCGCTGAAAGCCATCCGCCAATCTGCCCCTGGACTGCACATCAAGGCCTTCACCGCAGTAGAGATCGACCATTTTGCACGCATCTCCGGACTGTCCATCGAACAGGTGCTGAAGCAGCTGATTGATGCCGGACTGGGCTCCATGCCGGGCGGCGGGGCGGAAATACTGGTGAAGAACGTGCGGCAGAAGATCTGCCCGGAGAAGATCTCTGGGCAACGCTGGCTGGAGGTCATCCGTCTGGCGCATCTGGCCGGACTGAAGACCAACGCCACCATGCTCTACGGCCATATCGAGTCCCCGGCCGACCGGGTGGCTCACATGGAGCTGCTGCGCAGCCTGCAGGACGAAACCGGAGGTTTTCAAGCCTTTATCCCGCTGGCCTTCCAGCCGGACAACTCTGCACTGAAGCTGGGCATCAAAGGCACCTCGGGACTGGATGACCTGAAAACACTGGCCATCAGCCGCATCTTTCTGGACAATTTCAACCATATCAAGGCCTACTGGATCATGCTGGGCGAAAAGATCGCCCAGGTTTCCCTCTCCTTCGGCGTCAACGATCTGGACGGCACGGTGGTGGAGGAAAAGATCGGCCACGACGCCGGCGCGAACAGTCCGCAGTCCATGACCAGGGATGACCTGATCAGGCTGATCAGACTGGCCGGCAAAACGCCGGTGGAACGGGATACGCTTTACAGGCCCATCAATAACATGTAGTCTTGACCCGCCTTTCCGGTCAAATACAGTGGCTGCGGAATGTCGGCAGCCCCAACAGCTTCAGCACGGATCATTTCCCGCTTATTCAAAGAAAGCAGTGACAACATGAAACACCACCTGACTGAACAATTGACCCTGTTTTTGAGCATCACCAAATGGACTATCTATGCCTCGGTTGTCGGCCTGCTGGCCGGTCTTGGCACCACCCTGTTTCTGAAAATGCTTTCTGCCGCAGGCGACGCGTATAACAGCAGCGGCATACCGTTTCAGCTTTTACTGCCGCTTTCCATTCTGGCTAGCAGCGCGGCAGTGCGTTATCTGGCGCCTGGCGCTGCCGGCCACGGCACGGAGAAGGTGATCGAGGCTGTTCATCAGCGCATGGGCAACATGGATGTCAAGGTCGTGCCGGTCAAATTCATTGCCACCATCATCACACTTGCCAGCGGCGGTTCGGCAGGCAAAGAAGGCCCCTGCGCCCAGATCGGAGCCGGCCTGGCTTCGGCTGCGGCGAACCTGTTCAGGCTGCCGGAATCTGACAGAAAAAAACTGGTCATATGCGGTATCAGCGCCGGTTTTTCCACCGTCTTCGGCACCCCCATAGCCGGGGCGCTTTTCGGCATTGAAGTGCTGGTGCTGGGCCAGATGATGTATGACGTCATGTTCCCCTCCTTCGTGGCAGGCATCGTGGGTTACCATGTTACTAGCAGTCTGGGAATCATTTACCCGAACCACACCATCAGCATTCAGCATGGCCTGACGGGCTGGGGTTTCGTAGAAATGCTCCTGATGGGCATCTGGTGCGGGATTGTGGCCCTGATACTGATTGAGATTCTGGGGCTGATGCAAAAACTGCTGACACGTTTTTCACGAGGCTGGGTTGACAAGGCGCTGATTGGCAGCCTGGTACTGGTGCTGGTCGGGACATTCGTATCGAGGGATTACCTGGGGCTCGGCTTGTCAAGCATCGATGCGGCGCTGGCAGGCTGTACGCTACCTGCCGGGTCACTGTTCTGGAAAAGCCTGACCACATCTGTCACGCTTGGTTGCGGCGGCAGCGGCGGCATAGTCACCCCGCTCTTCTTCATCGGCTCGGCAGCAGGCAATCTGTTTGCCAGCCTGTTCCATGAATCCAATATCGCCGCCTTTTCAGCGATCGGCATGGTCGCATTGTTGTCTGCTGCCGCCAATACACCCATATCCGCATCCATTATGGCCATGGAACTGTTCGGCGCCCATTTTGGTCCCTATGCTGCTGTCGCCTGCATGACCAGTTTTTTGATTGTCGGCTACCACAGCGTTTTTCCAAGCCAGTTGCTCGGCATCCAGAAAAGCGCCTCACTGACCGCACCGGAAGGTAGCCAGATCGGCGATATCAGACACGCCACCCTGAATCCCCGGGAGCACTCGTTCATTTCCACCCTGCTGGCTTTGAAAGACAGGTTCCGAAAGAAAAGAGATAGCGGGGGGGAGCACTAGCAGGGCATCTTTCATAATTGCACGTCCCTTGCCCTTGCAATTAGCCATGCATTCATCCTGTCCTGCTCAAGAAACCGGAAGGCACAGCTTCAGACTAAATACCAGCCCTGTCTCCGCATTGGCAGGGCTTGAAAAACTGATTGCTCCCCAAACAGATTTCAACAGCCTCAAAAGATCCTTAAGTCGTCTTGATCGCATGCATACCGCCTTTGCCACAGCATGCCCGCCCCCCTGGCCGGCCCCCGGCCTGCACATCACCCCCGAAATCCGCTATCAGAGCGAGCTCTGGCTGCCCTTAGCCTCGATCAAACCGGTTTTCGAGCGCTTTTACCAGGCCGCGTTGCGCTATCCGCCGATCCTCTCCAGCACGCCCTTTGCCAATGCTGCCAGCTGGGCCGACGTTGTGTCCGGCCTGCCACTGCTTGTCGGCCCAACGGCCAACCCGGCCAACCTGTTGGGACAATTGATGCACAGCAAGGAGTTGCGAACCACCTTCCTGTTCCACTCCTTTCTGCCGCGCCGCTTCTACGGGGGGCTAATACGCTATCCGCAGCAGGAGCAATTCATCCGCGCCCGCCTGTCCGGCAGACATCCCGATCAAAAAACGCCCCTGCGCTGTCTGGATGCCGCCTGCGGAGACGGCGCAGCCAGTTACGGCCTGGCCATGCTTTTGCTGGATTCGGGCTGGCCTCCGGACGCCTTCCGGATCGAAGGCTGGACTCTCGACCCGCTGGAGGCCTGGGCTGGCGCCCACGCCTGTTTTCCCCATGACCGCCGCAGGGAATCCATGCTCAGGAAGTGGTGCGCGCCGGTTTTTAGCCAAGGGGCCGCAGCGTCCATGCTGTTCCGGCAAGCCGATCTGGCCAGACCGCCTGAAAAAGACGAGAAGTTTGATTTGATCCTCTGCAACGGTCTGTTGGGTGGGCCGATTGTCAACCGGCAAGGCGACGTGAAGCGTATTGTGGAAAATCTGGCGTCAATGCTGGCTCCCGGCGGCATGCTGCTGGCAGCGGATCATTTTCATGGCGGCTGGAAAATGAACATCCCCGGGGAAACCCTCGGGGATGTGTTCAAGGCGTGCGGTCTGCATAACGTGCAGGCAGGTGAAGGTGTTTCTGGAAGCAAGTTTTAGCATGTTGTAATTATTATCAATTACCGGAATCGCTCTGCTCTTCCCGGCCATTTTTTACCAGATCATAGAGGGCAAATCCCCACAGGGCAAAGAAGATCGCAATCACACCTTTGGCCAGGCCGGATACCGCATCAAGCGAGGCCTGCAGTTCTGCAGCGCTGACACTGCCAGCCGACAGGCTGGCGGCAATCAGCGGGGATGCACTCTTGAGCAATACGAAAAACGCCGCCAGCAGCAAGACATTCACCAGCACGATCAGCACAACCCCCTGCAGCTTGCGCCCCAGATATAGCTGCCCCATGCCGGGCAGCATCAGGGCATTCATCAGTATGGCCTTGGTCTTGCGGGTCATTTTTCACCTCCGGCGGCAACCCGCTTCAGCATGGCTACCATTTCGTCATGGATCAAGCCGTTGCTGGCCAGGATACCGTTTTCATAGATGCTGTATGGCGCCCCATTAAAACCGGTCACAACGCCACCGGCTTCGCGCACCATGATTACCCCGGCCGCCACATCCCAGGGTTTGAGTTTCATCTCCCAGTAGCCGTCCAGCCGGCCGGCAGCGACAGCTGCCAGATCCAGGGCCGCGGAACCGGCGCGACGGATGCCGCGGGCCGCCTTCTGGAAAGCCATGAAATTGTCAAAGTTGTTGGCCGGATCGGTTGCGCAGTCATAGGGAAAACCGGTGCCCAGCAGCGTATCACGCAAGGGACTGCGGTCAGACACACGCAGGCGGCGACCGTTCAGATATGCGCCGCTGCCGCTCATGGCAGTAAACAACTCGTCATAGACCGGGTTATAGATTACCCCGGCCACGATCTCACCGGCGCGTTCCAGCGCAATTGAGACACAAAACCAGGGGAAACCATGGGCAAAGTTGGTAGTGCCATCCACCGGATCGATGATCCAGCGGCAGTCAGCGCCTGACTGCTGATAATCCCCTTCCTCCGCAAGGATGTCGCACTCCGGAAACAGTTCCTTCAGATGCTGCACGACCAGACGCTCCGACTCACGGTCGACCTCGGTGACCAGATCCTTGTCACCCTTCATATCCACATCCAGCGGCGTGGCAAAGCGATAGCGCTGATAGCTTCCGGCCAGCCGGGCCGCCCCTATGGCCGCATCAAGGTATTTATGCAAGTTTTCCATCTCCACTCCCCGATTCAATATTCTGCTGATTACGAGAATTGGTTATATACCAGCACAGACCGGATGACAACACACCTGTCTTTCTGCTTTGACATTAACAGAGCTTTAAGGCATATTTAGCAGCATTTATCCCATCTTAACGGAGTTTAGCGTGTTACTTTTCGGCAACATTCTGTTCGCCATGGCCAAGATCATAGAACTGGCCGGCGGTCTGCTTACAATCTACAAATACATACTGCTGGCCAGTGTGATCATCTCCTGGGTCAATGCCGATCCATATAACCCGATAGTCCGTTTCATTTACAGGATTACCGATCCGCTGCTGAACAAAATCAGAAGGCACATGCCAGACACCGGCATGATCGACTTTTCCCCGCTGGTGGCCTTTGCCCTGATCTACGTCATTCAGATCATTGTCTTCGACACAGCCTACCAATACCTGATTGAAACAGCTATTACGCTGAAACTGAGAGGTTGAACCACATGAAGATTACACCGATTGATATCCAGCAGCAGCAGTTCAAGGGCAAGATGATCGGCGGGCTCGACCCGGATGACGTGGATGCCTTCCTGCAAACCGTTGCCGCTGAAATGGAAAACCTCGTGCGGGAGAATAACGAGCTCAAAGAACAGCAGTCTCGCCATAACCGCGAAATGATGGAACTGTCCGAAAAGGAGAAGGATCTGCGTGAGGCCATGCTTTCGGCCCAGCGTGTCATTGAAGAAATGAAGCTGAACGCCCAGAAGGAGGCCTCACTGATTGTTGGTGAAGCAGAGTTGAAGGCGGAGCGGATTGTCGCCGACGCAGAACGTCAACTGGGCGACCTGATGGCCCGCATTGAAGATGTGCGCCGGCAGAAGGTCCAGTTTGAAATCAGCCTCAAATCTCTGCTGGAATCCCATTCCCGCATGCTTTCCGGCCATGAGCCGTCCTGAGGACGGCATATTCAGCAGCATTGAAGACGGGATTGTGCTCAACCTGCACATCCAGCCGCGCGCCTCAAAAAATGAAATCAGCGGCATACAGAACGGAGCCCTGAAAATCAGACTGACATCACCGCCGGTGGATGGCGCTGCAAACAAGCTCTGCCGGGAGTTTCTCTCCGATGTATTCGATGTACCCAAATCCAGTGTGGAAATCATCGCCGGGGAAACATCACGGCACAAGCGCGTCAGAATCACCGCGCCGGACCCATCGCGACTTCAGGGCATTGCGGCCCGCATAACCACCGGTAGTTGACCTGATACACGACAATAATCATCTGACTGCACGGCAGCAGAAACATAACAAGAGAGGAACACCAATGGCACTAGCAAAAAACGGCGACAAGGTCCGCGTACATTACACCGGCACTCTGGATGACGGCAGCATCTTCGACTCTTCGGAGGCAGCAGGTGGATGCTGCGGCGAAGACAGTTGCGGATGTGAAGGAAACGCATCCAGCCCGATGGAGTTCGTCATCGGCGAGGGGATGCTGATCCCCGGATTTGAACAAGCAGTAGTCGGCCTGGAACCGGGCCAAAGCGTCAAGGTCAGGATTGAGTCAGGCGAAGCCTACGGGCAGCGTGTTGAAGAAATGGTGGCCGTAATCGATCGCTCCGAAATCCCGGCAGACATCAATCCCCAGCCTGGTGATCAGATGGAAGTGGTGCTCGAGGACGGCTCGCCCATGCCGGTCATGGTCACCGAGGTAACCGACAAGACCATCACCCTGGATGCCAACCACCCACTGGCCGGCATGGATCTGACCTTCGATATCAGGCTGGTAGAGATCGTATAAACAATCGCCGGGCGTATCCGTTTTCCGTTATTCTTAATCCCCAAGCAAAAGAGCCCCGGACAAATCGTCCGAGGCTCTTTCTTTTTCATCCTAAACAAATTTTGTCGGCATCTGTTAAAGGTACGGGTTTTACCAGTCCCGAGTCCCTGATCCCGAGTCCCGTTCTATTTATTTCTTTCCGGTCGACACGGTTGAACCAACCAGCTCTACGCCGTAATCCCTGGCATCGGCCGGAAGGTTGGTAATAACCACCACAAAAGGTATCGCCTTGCCAGGGGGCACCTCCATGTTGGAAAGCGAATCGCCAAACTGGTTGGCCATGGCCGCCTCGATCTTTTCCACCGGCATGGTGGCCAACTGTTCCTTGCTGATCACATTGCCGGCAAAGGCATTCTTGCTGACCAGCACCTGACCGCCAGCTCCATACACGGCGCCCTTGATCTGAATTGCCGCCCGGGGCACACTGTATGAGTTCAGGGCTTCACCCGAAATGACCAGCATCTCTCCGGCCGTGGCATGTTTGACATAGCTGGCACTGACAGCCCGTAGCGAGATACGTCCGACCTCGCTGGCAACCGGCTTTTCATCTCCGGTAAACATGCTTAACCCGAAATAGCTGACAACTCCGGCTATCGCCAGCACAACCACCCCCAGAACAGCAATCAGCATGGTGGATTGCTTGCGCCGCGATGCGATCGGCAAGGGCGGCATATCATCCTCGTGCGGCGGCTGGACAGCCGCTGCATCTGACTTGTCACCACCCTCATCCACATTCCAGGCCTTGCCCTCGCCACCTTCCTCCAGGGGCTCAAAAACAAAGTCGTGGCCGCCGGCAGGTTGATCGGGATTAACCGGATGTTCCGCGCTGACCTCCAGCGTATCACCGAAATCGATATCACCAAGCACAAAGGAGTCCGCCGCATGCTCCTGCCCTCTAACGGCGGTTCCAACCTTTTCATCGACTGAGGCGGAAAACTGTCCCAGATCCGGTTTGGCAGAGCTGGCCCGGGACTGGACCATTGTCATATCCTCGATACCTGCAAACACCGAAGAGGCAACCATGGTCTTGTCCGATGCGGCCGGCGGTTCCTCGCCGAATGTGTCTGAAAAATCGATCTTTTCGTCGCTAACCCCGCCGTCTTCTGGCTTGAGATCATCACTCCATGCCAGTGACGAAAGGTCAAAATCGTCCTCCGGGGACGCCGGTGCCACATCCTGCGCCGGCAGTTCAAAGGAGCCACCAGCATCTGCGGCAAGTGGTTCATCAGCAGGGATGGATGAATCATCAAACTCAAACTCCTGCGACTCAGGCCCTGCGGGCTGCTGATCCTGCTCCAGCTCAAAGGAAACGGGCGCAGAATCCTGGGGGGCGTCCCCACTCTGTTCAAGTTCGAAAGATACCGGCGTTGTACTGGCCGGGAAAGCATCCTGGTTCTGCTCCAGCTCGAAGGATACCGGGGTATCATCCTGCGAAGCTGCGCCAGCCTGCTCAAACTCAAAAGATACCGGCGCTGTGCTGGCCGGGAAAGCATCCGAACCTTGTTCCAGTTCGAAGGATACCGGTGCGGCATCCTGCCGGACAGTTTCGTCACCCTGCTCCAGCTCAAAAGAAACCGGGGCAACGGCTTGCGGCATATCGCCATGCTGCTCAAGCACCGCAGCAAAATCAGGCTGGGTTGCGGACTGCTGATCACGGGTCACAGTGAACACATTTCGGCATTTGGCACACCTGACCTTGACACCCTTGTCCTTGACCTTTGCATCATCTAGCTTGAACTTGGTACGGCACTGTTCACACTGGATTATCATCTGCAACTCCCGGATTGTTATTGGCTGTAAGAACGTTGGAAAAACAGGCTGGAACAACGTTTCCTATATCAGAAAGGCATTTTTGTGTCAATTTATTAAAGATTTGCTCATCCTTTTGCAAAACCGCCCTGACAGCAAACGGATGAAAGCAGGCAGACACTGCAAACCGCCGCATCCTTGCCGTCACAGCCATCGGAAATCCCCAGATGGGCCAGTGAAAAATCGTATTTGACCGGATCAAGGGGATCGATCCGACGCAATGCCGCTGTAATCTCACGCGCCATGCGCCAATCCGCGCTCCGGCGTGCCGTAAAACCAAGATACCTGCAAATACGCTGAATATGGGTATCCACAGGGATAACCAGTTGGGACGGGCTGACACCATGCCACAAGCCCAGGTCAACCCCGTCATCGGGCCTGACTACCCAGCGCAGAAACATGCAGAGCCGTTTGCAGGCGCTGCCGGATTGTGGCGATGGAAAGAAGAACGGAAAGTAAGCATCAGGCGGCATTAGATCCGTTCCAAACACCGGATGATAGTCAAGGGCGCGCACAGAAGCGGAAAAACTGGTCAGGGCGCCAGTCACGTCTTCTGCGCTGCCGTCATGACCTCGCAGAAAATATTCATTCACGCTGCCGGAGCATTCGATCATCTGCCGCAAGGCCCATAGCAGTGCGCACAGGTCGCGGCCGTCGTTGAAGCGGTGCTTGAATCCCCGGAAAGAGTCCCGCCCTTTACGGGGCTCAAAGCGCTCCACATAACGGCGCGGCGACTTGCCGATTACGGCAAAGATCGACTCCAGGCTCCTGAGGATGATCCCGACCGCCCCATAGGCAAAGCAGGAGGCGATCAGCGCCGCCACCTCACGATCGGCCGGATCGGCAAAACGGTGGCAGAAGGAGAGCGGGTCGTTGTCCAGACGTTCCTCCGGACGGTTCGCGCAGAGGCTGTCGAGCAGTTTTTTGATGTCAGGTGCGCTCATTTTTATCGGGCCTCGGAATCAGTAATTGCCTTTGACTTCATTACATTACCCATTCCATGTTTTTCGCCTTTCTCCGCGCCTCCGCGTGAGACAGACTTTCAGGTTTGGATTCTACTGCTCGTGATTGTACGGACACGGTCAACGGTCAACCGACACGGCCCCTGCCCCCAGGTCCCCAGTCCCGGCTTCAAACGCCTGCAGCGCATCCGGAAACGGCCTGAGCGCCCGTTCGCAGATGCCCAGCGAATAGGCAATGGCGATGCCATAATTGGTAACCGGAACACCGGCCTGCCGGCAGCGGATGATTTTTGACAATACCTCGCGGCGGTTGTGCATGCATGAGCCGCAATGGATCACCAGCTTGTAATCCCCCAGATCTGCGGGAAAATCATGCCCCTGCAGATGGGTGAATACCAGCTCGCCACCCACACTGCGATTCAGCCAGGCCGGTATCTTGACCCGCCCGATATCATCCTCGATCGGGTGGTGCGTACAGGCCTCGCAGACCATCACCCGGTCGCCGCTTTTCAGTCTGCCAATCGCCCTGGCTCCGCGGGCAAACTCAGCCAGATCACCTTTGAAACGGGCGAACAGGATCGAAAAGGAGGTCATCGGGATGCTGTCCGGCGTATCGGCAGACACCTGCTGAAAGGCCTGGGAATCGGTCACCACCAGCGCCGGCGGGGTCTTCAGCCGATTCAGCGCCTCACGCAAACCGTGCTCCTTTACAACCACACAGCAGGCATCATGATCCAGCAGGTCACGGATGGTCTGCACCTGGGGCAATATCAGCCTGCCCTTGGGCGCTTCCTTGTCAATCGGCACCACCAGCACCGCCAGCTCGCCCGGTGGCACCAGATCACCCACAATGGACGGGGTATTGATAAACTCGTCCGGGGCAGACTGTACCAGGGCGTGCCGCAATTCCGCCAGGCCCTGCCCTGTCACGCACGAAACCTGCACACAAGCAATGTCTGCATCAATCAGGGCCTCAGGCACGGCCTGCCCCTCACAGGACAGGTCGTGCTTGTTCAGCACGACAATCACCGGTATCTTGCGCAGCTTGAGCTCATCCAGAACAGCATCCTCAAACGCGCCCCACTCGCCCGCCGCAGTCACCAGAATCCCCAGGTCGGTCCGATCGAATACCTGCCGCGTGCGCTGCACGCGCATCTCGCCCAAGGTGCCGGCATCATCGATACCAGCCGTATCGATAAACTGCACCGGTCCGATGGGCAGCAGCTCCATCGGCTTCTCAACCGGATCGGTGGTTGTGCCGGCCACATCGGAAACAATCGACACATGCTGGCGGGTCAGGGCATTCAACAACGAGGACTTGCCCACATTGCGGCGTCCAAACAGTCCGATATGCAGGCGCATGCCTTTGGGAGGAATATTCATTCAGCACTCCATGAAATATCATCAAGTATGGGGCATTAGTATAACGCCCAGTCGGGGCAATATCCATAAAACTAGAAACGGCCTCCCGCTCTTTATACAGGAGGCCGCCAAAAATTGCTAACGGAACCAATCAGTTTCCATCCGGTAACTCCGGATGAGAAACTATTGGTTTCCGATTCGGAAAGCGGGGATTTTTTCTCCTGACAAGAAAAGCAAGGCGTTGCGCGGAGACGTACACAGGTACGCCGCACAAGCAAAGCCGAAGATTGACGCCGCCAGGGGGAAAAAGCACCCTTTCCGGACGGAAACTAATCAGGGAACAATGAAGGTGAATCCGCCCTTGGAGAGATAAACCGGCTTGTACACCTGCTGCTTGGAAACCTGAATCCCGCCGTCAACCGATTTGCCCACATATTTGTCCTTCATGTACCCCTCGCGCATGACGGTAAGAACAACCTTGTAAGTCCCGGAAGACAGTTCGTTCAGCTGGCTGGTAAAATCAGCGCTGGTGTTGGTGTTGCACACCTCGATCTGCATGGTTTCCCATCTCGGCTCAATGGCGCCCAGTTTGATCCTGCCGGCAAACCTGTCGTTGACATACATGGTCAGATAGGCCGCCTCACCATGCTGGAGACGTCCAAAGGCCCTGGGAAAATAGACGCGCCCGAAAATCGTGTCCCCCTGGCGGAAGGTCGCGGCAAGCTTCGCCTCCTTTTCCTTGTGCAAGCCAATGCGCTTGTCGGAGAAGATCATATTGCCCACGCCGTTGGTCAGCTTGAGGTAGGGCTCGGCGCACAACGCCACACCGGATAACAGCAGCACAACCGCCAGAGACAACAGCACTCGGAAAGTTAGACTCGATCTTTTCATCTGATCCCCCTTTGTCAGGATTTGTCCCAGTCGAAAGACTGGAATGAAAAGATCATACCGCGTTTCCAGGCCATGTACAGTCCTGCAACAGCAGCTGAATCAGAAATACTGATCCCGCGCCTCGCCGGTGCGGATCAGCTCCAGGCGTTTGACAACCTTGTCCTTCATCTCCCCGTCCGCCATTTTGGCCAGTTCCTCCGCAATCAGCCGCTCACCGGCGGCACGGGTCTCAGGCGAGGCATAATCCACCAGATACTCTTCCATGGTCAACAGGGCATTGGGGGTGCAAAATTCCTTGATGAAACCGGGGATACTGAACTCCATGAAATGCTCACCGGTACGCCCCAGCCTGTAACAGGAGGTACAGAAGCTGGGCAGATATCCGTCGTTCATCAATTCGCGCATAACTTCATCCAGCGAGCGGATATCACCCAGCTGGAACTGCTCCCGCTCCATCACCTGGGCATCACCGGCCTCGGTGTAGCCGCCGATTTCAATACGGCTGCCCGCATCGATCTGCGAAACGCCGAAGGACATGCATGCGCGCCGCACCTCCGGATTCTCACGGGCGGTCAGGATCAGGCCGGTGTAAGGCACGGCCAGGCGCAGAATGGCGATGATGCGCTTGAACGCGTCGTCACTGACCTGATAGCGCTCATCCAGCTCGACCCCGGCGGCCGGCCGCAGGCGCGGGAAACTGATCGTGTGCGGACCGACGTTATAGCGGCTCTGCAGATGCAGGGCATGTGAGACCAGCCCCAGCACCTCAAAACGCCAGTCATAGAGGCCGAACAGCACCCCCAGCCCCACGTCGTCGCAACCGGCCTCAAATGCCCGGCTCAGGCCGTCCAGCCGGTAGAGGTAATTGCCTTTCCTCGTATTCTGAGGATGAAACCTGGCATAGGTCTCGTGATGGTAAGTCTCATGGAAGATCTGATAGGTGCCGATGCCGGCCGCCTTGACAATCCGGTAACCTGCATGATCCAGCGGAGCGGCATTGATATTGACCCGTCTGATCTCGCCATGGCCAGCCCTGGTTTCATAGACCGTCCTGACGGATTGGGCGATAAACTCGGCATCGTAGGCCTGGTGTTCGCCGAAAACCAGAATCAGACGCTTATGCCCCTTTTCCTCCAGGGCTGTCACCTGCTGCCGGAGTTCTGCTTCGGTCAGGGTACGACGTACGGCATAGGCGTTGCTGCGTTTGAAGGCGCAATAGTTACAGTCATTGACGCATTCATTGCCCACATAAAGCGGGGCAAACAGCACGATGCGGTTGCCGTAGACGTTCTTCTTCAGCTCCCGCGCCGCAGCAAAGATCTCCTCGATCTGTTCCGGCGCATCGGCCAAAAGCAGCGTGGCAGTCTCTTCCAGCGTCAGGGCCTGTTTGGACAGGCTTTTAGCAATGATCTCGCGCACCCGCACAACATCCGGTTTAGTCCCGCCGAGAAGTGCATTTATATATGTTTCGTCGATAAAATCGACCGCTCCCTTGCTTAGTTCCAGCGATGGCATTTTGTTCATGTCAGGTTTCCTTTAATAGCATTTGTCACGGATAACGGACACGGGTCACGTCATCGTAATTTTTGGCGCATCCCCCCTGCCCTTGCCAACCGTTCTGCCGATGGATTCGATTCGGCCTTTCATGCAGCTGCGGCACTCTTCAGCGGTTTCCCCGATACAGGCCTTGGCCGGGTAGATCTCATACAGTTTACGGTATTTCGGCGGCGTCATATTGGGCATGATCACATTGGCCCCGCGCTGCAAACCCAGCTCGCGGCCGGCAGCCGTGTTCAGCGTCGCCAATGCGGTGGTGCTGGGGATGTTGGCCCGCGGGCAGACCAGCCGGGCCAGCGCCACCACCTTGTAGGTCATCAACTCGGTGTTGGGCACTTGCTCGCCAGGCGGCGCAGGCGGCAACTCATTTCTGCCCAGCGGCGTCTCCTGATGTGGTATGTATGGCCCGACGCCAATCATGTCCAGATCAAGCTGGCGGAACAGCAGGATGTCATTGGCCAGATCCTCATAGCTCTGGCCGGGAATGCCGATCATCACGCCGCTGCCGATCTCATAGCCGATCCGCTTCAGCATCTGCAGCATGGCAACCCGGTCGCTGCGTCGGTCGGGCCGTGACGGATGAATGCGTTCAAACAACACAGGATTGGACGTCTCAAAACGCAGCAGGTAGCGGTCGGCGCCGGCCTGTTTCCACAGCCGCCACTCCGCTTTGCTGCGCTCTCCCAGACTGAGGGTCACTGCCAGATCGGTCTCCACCTTGATGCGGCGGATCAGATCGGCCATCCATGTGGCTGACAGCTCCGGATCCTCGCCGGACTGCAGCACCACAGTGCCGTAGCCATAACCGGCCGCCTCGCGGACACATGCCAGAATTGCATCCGCGCCCATGCGATAGCGCTGGACATGGCTGTTACCGGCATTGATGCCGCAATAGGCGCAGCGCCTGCCGCAATAGTTGGAAAACTCGATCAGCCCGCGCAGATGCACCTGATCGCCCACGTTTTCCTTGCGCGCCTTGTCAGCCAACCGCCACAGCCCTTCCAGTCGGCTTTCATCCTCACACCCAAGCCAATCCAGTATCTGTTCTTTTTCCAGTCTCATGCACTATCCGTTACAAATAAACTTGTAATGCTTGAACATAAATATATGTAAGCAACTATTAAATGTCAAAAGCAGCTATACGAAAACGTAAACGAGAAGTGGTTGTCAATCATCTACAGAGCAGATGAGCTGCAAAAAAGCACGCAGCCGTCAGGCTAATGCCCGACGGCTGACATAAAGTCTAACATGTTAATAAAACCTGATTAGTACTGATCTCCCGCCAGAAGAAATCTCCCTCCCCTTCAAGGGGAGGGCTGGGGTGGGGATGGGGTAAAATCTGGTGAATAATCAACCCCATCCCCCTCCTAACCTCGCCCTTGAAGGGGGAGGAACTTGTATTAAGCTGCAGATTGGTTCTAATCAGATAATAAAATGCTACCCGCTATTTCTTGAAATAATGCGTATGCAGCAGATGGTGCGCCTTCTCGCCCAGAGGCTTGCCCAGGTACTTTTCGTAAAGTTCCTTGATGTAGGGGTTTTCATGGGACTTGCGGATGACTTTGGCCTGATCCTCGCTGTAAATAGCCCTGGTTCTCTGCTTGAGTATCTCAATATTGCCATGGTGATATGGCTGACCACCGCCGCCGATACAGCCGCCGGGGCAGGCCATAATCTCAATGGCATGGTAATGGGACCGGCCGGCGCGGATGTCCTCCAGCAGTTTGCGCGCATTACCCAGTTCATGGGCAATGCCAATCCTGAGCGTATGCTCGCCGACCTTGACCTCGGCGGAACGGATGCCCTGCATGCCGCGCACCGGTTCAAAATCAACCTTTTCCAGCGTTTCCCCGGTGGCGAATTCGTAGGCAGTTCTCAGGGCCGCCTCGATCACCCCGCCGGTAACGCCAAAAATCACACCCGCGCCAGTGGATACGCCCAAGGGGGCGTCAAAATCCTCCTCAGGCAGACTTTCAAAATCAATGTTCATGATCTTGATCAGCCGCGCCAGTTCACGGGTGGTGATCGAATAGTCCACATCAGGATTGCCGTTGACGCTGAATTCAGGGCGGGAGCATTCGTATTTCTTTGCCACGCACGGCATCACGGAAACAACCACCATCTTTTCCCGCGGAATGCCCAAAAGCTCGGCATAATAAGACTTGGCGATGGCGCCGAACATCTGTTGCGGCGATTTGGCGGTGGAAGGTATATCCAGCATGTCCGGGAACTGGTGCTCGAAAAAGTTGACCCAGGCCGGGCAGCAGGAGGTCAGTATGGGCAGTTTGACCGTCTTATCGCCGGCCAGGTGGCGGGTAAGTCGATCCAGGAATTCCGAGGCTTCCTCCATGATGGTCAGGTCGGCGGCAAAGTCGGTATCAAAGACATGGTCGAAGCCGATCTTGCGCAGGGCGGCGGCCATTTTGCCGGTAACAGATGTACCAGGCGGCAGGCCGAATTCTTCCCCCAAAGCGGCGCGCACCGCCGGTGCGGTCTGCACAACCGTGACCTTGTCCGGATCAGCCAGGGCGTTAACGACCTCCCAGGTGTAATCCCGCTCCACCAGCGCCCCGACCGGGCAGACCGCCACACACTGGCCGCAAAAGGTGCAGGTGGAATCCACCAGATTCATCTCGAAGGCCGGCGACACAACCGCATTGAAGCCCCGGTTGATACCTGAAAGCACACCGCAGGTCTGCACCTCGTTGCACATGGTTTCACAGCGGCGGCACATGATGCACTTGTCCATGTCACGGATGATCGCGGGCGATGTGTCCTTGCGATAGGTCGACATGGCTCCGCTGTAGCGCGCCTCGCGCACGGCAAACCTTTCAGCCAATCGCTGCAGTTCGCATTCACCCGATTTGGCGCAGGCCAGACAGTCCTTGGGGTGATCGGACAGCATCAGCTCCAGCACCGTCTTGCGGGCATTCAGCACCCTGACTGTATGGGTCAGCACGGCCATTCCATCGGTAACCGGCGTGGCGCAGGCCGGCGCCAGATTCTTCCTGCCCTCCACCTCCACCACGCAGATGCGGCAGGATGCCTGCCGGTTGTTGTAGGCCAGATCGTCCATTTTCAGATAGCAGAGGGTGGGAATGTCAATATGCAGCTGCCGGGCCGCATCAAGGATCATGCTCCCTTCCGGAACTTCGGTATTTTTACCGTCAATTGTGATTTTCAGCATTGTCATATGTTGGCTCCTTGAAAGGGCTCACTGGATATGGTCATACCCCCTCCCCTTTGGCCCTCTCTCTATCTCTCTCCCAGAGGGAGAGAGCACACCTTACTTCCCCCCAGTGGGGGGGGAAAGACAGAAGGGGGGATGGGGGAGGCGCAGAACTGCCTGCCATCACACCTTGACAATCGCACCGAATTTGCATTTATCGATGCAGGCCCCGCATTTGATACAGACCTCCCTGTCGATCACATGTGTTTCCCTGATCTTGCCGGAGATGCAGTTCACCGGGCAGATGCGGGCGCACAGCGTACAGCCGACACATTTTTCCGGCAGGATGCGAATCTCAAGCAGTTTGCTGCAAACGCCGGCCGGGCACTTGTGGTCAATCACATGGGCACGGTATTCGTCCATGAACGAGTCGATGGTTGACAGCACCGGATTGGGCATGGTCTGGCCCAACCCGCACAGCGCCGTGTCCTTGATGGTGTTGGCCAGCATCTTCAGCTTGTCGATATCGTCTTCACAGCCCTTGCCCAGCGTGATCCGCTCCAGCATCTCATGCAAGCGCCTTGAGCCAATCCGGCAGGGGGTGCATTTGCCGCAGGTTTCGTCCATGGTGAACTCCAGGAAAAACTTGGCAAAATCGACCATACAGGTATCCTCGTCCATGACAATCATGCCGCCCGACCCCATCATGGAGCCTTTGGCAATCAGGTTGTCATAATCGATCGGCACATCCAGATCACTGTTGGTCAAGGCGCCGCCTGAGGGCCCGCCGGTCTGGACCGCCTTGAACTTCTTGTTGCCTGGACAGCCGCAGCCAATTTCAAAGATCACCTCTTTCAGGGTGGTACCCATCGGCACTTCGATCAGCCCCACGTTCCTGATCTTGCCGGCCAGGGCAAACACCTTGGTACCTTTGGATTTTTCCGTGCCGATCGAGGCGAACCATTCCGCGCCCTTGATCAGAATGGCCGGGATATTGGCAAAGGTCTCCACGTTATTAACAACCGTAGGTTTGTGCCAGTATCCGGAATTGGCCGGAAAGGGCGGCTTGGTATAGGGCTCGCCACGGTTGCCCTCCATGGATCGGATCAGGGCGGTCTCCTCACCGCAGACAAAGGCGCCGGCCCCGTATTTCAGCTCAATATCGAATACAAAACCGGTGCCCAGGATGTCAGTCCCCAGAAGGCCGTATCCGCGGGCATCGTCAATGGCCTTCTGCAGGCGTTTGATTGCCAGGGGATACTCGGCGCGGATATATACCACACCTCGGGTAGCACCGATAGCGTAACCGCAAATGGCCATGGCCTCCACCACCGAGTGGGGGTCACCCTCCAGCACCGCCCTGTCCATGAAGGCCCCTGGATCGCCCTCATCGGCATTGCAGACAACATACTTCTGGTCAGCCGTATTTCCAGCCGCATATTGCCACTTCAGTCCGGTGGGAAAGCCGCCACCACCCCTGCCGCGCAGTCCTGACCTTTTCATTTCCTCGATGACCTGAGCGGGTGATCCGGACACCAGAGCGTTGGCAAGCGCCTCATAGCCCCGCTCGGCAAAATAGTCCTCTATGTTTTCCGGATCGATGAACCCGCAGTTTCTGGTGGCGATCCTGAGTTGTTTGATCACTTCCATGTCCGGCTCCTTTCCTACAGTGTTACCCTGACATAGTTGACCGGGATAACAGTCCCGACAGGCTCACCCTTGACAATGTAGTTTTCAACCAGCCTTCTGGCGCTGACCTCGTCCAGTTTTCCAAACACAACCGGTTTTTTGCCGGGCAGGCAAACCTGCACGGTCGGCTCGGAATGGCAGTAGGTCATGCAGCCTGTCGTGAGGAAGACCACATTGCCAAGCCCCTGTTTCTTCACTTCGGCCTGCATGGCCGCCATGACCTTTTCGCCGCCGGATGCGATACCGCAGGTGGCAAGGGAGACGTTGACAATCACCTTCTCAGAGACCAGCTTGGCGCGCTTCATCCTCGCCTCGTCCCGCATTTTTTTGAGTTGATCCACATTCGCGATTCTGGGCATTTCGGCCTCCATAATCCGTTATTGGTACTCTTCCAGGATGGTTTTGATCTGATCCGGCGTCACATTGGCGTAGACCTTGCCGTTTACCATAATCACCGGGGCCAGGGCGCAAGCGCCAATGCAGCGCAGCACATCGAGCGAGAATTTGCCGTCGGTGGTCACCTGACCAACCTCCAGCGCCAGGCATTCCTTGAGGGCGTTGACCAGTTTGTCAGCCCCCTTGACGAAGCAGGCCGTTCCCATGCAGACGGATATGGGGTGTTTGCCCTTGGGCACCATGGTGAAGAAGGTATAGAAGCTGACGACGCCATAGACCTTCGCCAGCGAAACCCCCATCCGGTCGGCCACGAACTGCTGCACCTCACGGGGCAGATAACCGAACAGGTGCTGGGCTTTGTGCAGCACTGTCACCAGATGCCCTTCCTTGCAAGGCAGGCGGTTGATGAAATCTTCCAGTTCCCCGAAAAGTCGGGCCGGCAGCGTTTCCATATCCATGGATTGGCATTTGCAGTTTGACTGGGGCTCGGTTCCTGATCGCATAATAACGCCCTTTCCTTTATTGGATTCCTTTATCCGCGCCCGTTCTCCGCAGGCTGTTCTTTTACGCCCTCCGGATCCCGCATTTCGGACATGGCTTTGTCATATCTCTGCTTCACGCAGAAAGCCGGCTGCGTCTTCCGGAGAGGTAGGATTGATGAAGAAGCCGGTACCCCATTCAAATCCGGCCAGTTGAGTCAGCCTGGGTACCAGTTCGATATGCCAGTGAAAGTCATACTCCAGCGAACTCCAGTGTCCTGGTTTGCCGGGACGGTGATGCATGGGGGGCGACGTGTGCAGGATAAAATTGTAGGACGCATCCCTGAGTACCGTTTTGACCCGCAGCAGCATATCCTTCAGCGCAACAGCCAGTTCCGCCAGTTGGGCATCGTTCATCAATGCAAAATCATGGCTGTGCCGTTTGGGATAGAGCCGCAGCTCAAAGGGGGAACTGGAGGCGTAAGGGGTCAGGATTACAAAATTGGCGAACTCACGCACGATCCTGTCCCCCTCCTTCAGTTCAAAACTGATTATATCGCAGAAGATGCAGCGTTCCTTGGTTCTGAAATAGTTTCTGGCGATTTCCAGTTCGGTAGAAGCAACCGGCGGCACCAGCGGCACCGCAATCAGTTGGCTGTGGGAATGCTCCAGGCTGGCGCCGGCACGCTGGCCATGGTTTTTAAAGATCACCATGTAGCGCAGCCGGAAATCCTTGCGCAGATCCAGATAGCGGGCACGGTAGGTCAGCAGCACATCGGTGATTTCGTTGACTGTCAGATCGGCCAGGGAGCGGTTATGGTCCGGGGTTTCAATGATCACCTCATGGGCCCCGATGCCGTTCATGACATCGTAGAGACCGTAGGCGCGGCTGTCCAGGTTACCCTCCACCCGCAGGGCCGGGTACTTGTTCGGTATGACCCTGACCCTCCAGTTAGCGGCATTGGGCAGGCCACTGGGACGGATGGCAAAGATCTCGTTGGGGGTCTTGTCCTCGTTGCCATAGCAGAAGGGGCAGGACGTCACCGGTTGCCTCTCTTCCTCGATATGGAAATCCCGGGGTCTCCGCCCCCGTTCAACGGCAATAATAACCCAGTGTCCCTTCAACGGATCCCAGCGCAACTCTGACATTATTCCTCCAGAAAATCCGTTTTCCGTGTCCGGGATTCGTTGACCGAATCTGTAACGGTCTCCGGTCAACGGTCACGGTCAACATTTAAATCAACCAATTATCCATTTCGATTGCCGGGCCGGCGTAACAGAGCATCAACGCGGCATCGGAGGGCCAGCGACCGATCTCTTCGTTGTCACGGATCAGGGCTACGGATGCGAACAGCTTGCTGCCCGGCTTCAGTTTGAGGGTATTCATCGGAATGCCCAGTTCGCAGATGCGGACAATCTTCCAGTTACAATAGGCCTGGGTTGCCTCCCAGACGTTGTTTTCCTTGACCTGCAGCAGACCGCCCTCAACATGGAGACGCATCGGCACACGGTACTCCCGGTCGATCAGCAGGTGCAGATTGAGGATGTCGTTCTCCCGCAGCACCCGGAAAAGATCCTGTACGCCATCGATCCGCACAAAAAGATAATCCCGGTTATATCCGAAATAGAGCCCGGAAAGCAGGCGGTCGGAGGAATGCATGGCCGCGCCCTGACGGGTCAGGTCGTACAGCCCGGCGGCCAGCCACTCGAAATAATCGCTGATGCGGCCATCAATATCCGGCTCGATGTACGCTGCAGGCTCGCGCACCAATCCGGCCGGACTCATCTTCTTGATCGGTTCCAGCAGGGCCAGGGGGGGATCACGCTCTATCAGGCGATAGACATTCAGCAGGTGCTGACGGAATAACCGGTCAAAACGGTCACTGTGCGGTGAAAAGTGATCGTCGCCATACCACCAGAACCAGTCGCTGCCCTCGGCGGCATACAGAGAACGACAGATCATGGCAGCCCTGTCGTCCTTGACATCCGGTTGGCCATCCAGCATGCCTGCCACCTGCCGGTTGGCAGAAACAGCCGCATCACGAGTGCGGGCCAACAGATCCCAGGCCAGGTTTTCCTCGGGATGTCCGATCCAGATGCCATAATTACCGTTGATCCAGGAGCCGGGAAAAACATCCGCCAGTGTGCCTCCGGAAATGCCGCGTTCGAGCACCTGCGAGCAGGTCGTCAGATTGAGTCCGTGCGTATCGGAGATCTGGCGGTAAAGGGTGCTTAGAAAATCATATCCGTTGCCCGGATAGTATTCCCAGGCGTTCTCACCATCCAGAACAATCGGGACAACATGACCTTCACCCCCGACCCGTTCCCTGATCTGTGTCAGACGATTACAGAAATCGTTGGCGGCGCGCTCCGCATCCCATTGAGAGTAAGTAAAGCCGATCAGGTCGGACAACTGGTGATCACGAAAAAACATGGCCAGTTCGCCCTGACGGCCAGGATAGGCCCAGGTTCTGTACAGACGGTACTTGTGATTGCCCAGGCCACCGTCCAGACTTTTTGCCAGAATCTCTTCATCCGTGGCAACCCATTTCAGGCCGCACTCGGAGATAATGCCCAGCACCTCGTTGCTGACCGAGCCTTCCGATGGCCACATCCCCTGAGGCACAAAACCGAACAGCTCCCTGAAATACTCCACGCCGGAAGTGATCTGTGCCCTGGCATCCCCGGCATGCTGGAAATGCACCTCCGGCAGCTTTACGCGCGGCATGGCCGTGCGCGCCATACGACTGTCACACAGCAGCGGCAGGATCGGATGGTAATAAGGCGTCACCGACAGTTCAACCCGGCCTTCCCCGTGCAGCCTTTTATACAGCGGCACAATCGATTGCAGAAGCTGACGGTGGGTATCGAACAAGAGCTGCTTGTCTGCCGGGGTATAATCTTCACCCTTGGCCACCAGTTCCCCCAGCGCCGGGAAACGCCTGCGGGCCGCCTCACCCGTCCAGGCCAGGAAGAACCATACCTGCAGATCCCGCAGATCCTGATCGGAAAAATGGCGAACCCGGTCGGCCAGTCCGGCAGTCTTGCCCTCACCAGCCATGTAGAGCAATTCCAGATAACGTCGTGACGGTTCAATCATGCGCTGCCGGTTGGCGGAGAAAAAATTCTCCAGCAGGAACAGCCGTCCGGCCTGATCCAGATCAGCCGGCTCTGCCATTCCCTTAATCAGGAATGGATCAACCGCTGTGCCTGCAGCATACTCCTGCAACTGCTCCAACAGCGACGGCACCAGATTGAAAACCGCCCTGGCGCCGGGAGTTTCCTCCACTATGGCAGGCATATCAAAGTAATCCTTGGTGCCGTGCAGATAGGTCCAGGGGAGGATGTACTCGTTTTTAAGCGGATCCTTGTAGTACGGCTGGTGCATATGCCATATGAAGACCACATCCAGCGGCTGATTCATGCGAGTCCCTTATTCGTCCGTGGCCGTTATCCGTATTTTACGGACAACGGTTCCCGGTCGACGGTCAACAGTCAACGATACCTACTCCAGCTCCTTTTTCCACTCCTCCACTTTTTTGGCATAGGTGTGCAGCATCTTCTGAGCTGCCTTGGCGTCGCGCGCCTCGGCATAGATATGCACATGATGGGTGTACTGGTCCGGCAGCACCAATGCCCAGGCATCACCGAAATGCACCTTGATACCGTCGATGAAGGTTGCTTCGATATCCAGACTATCCTCACTCATCTTGCGCATGATGCCCCCCTTCATCTCCCAGGGGCAGGTAATGCTGGTCTGCATGAAGGCACGTTCCGGCACATCCTCCAGGGCCTTGGAAAACGGGATGGCGCTGACGACCCCCAGCTCAATCAGCCGCACAATGGCATACATACCGTCAAAAGAGGCCTGGAAACCAGGAACGGCAATGCGGCCGTCGGTAGATCCGGTCAGGATGACTTCGCTGGAGGCAGCCGCTTCCAGCATAGAACGGTCACTGCTCTTGGTGCGGCTGACCTGGCAGCGGTTCTGGCCGGCCATATGCTCAATGGTGGATGGCGCCTGTACCGGCACGGTGATAACCCCCTTCTGACCTGTTCTGAGCGTCAGCAGGGTGAACAGATTCAGCAGCTCCACGCCGTTCAGCACCCGGCCGGTTTCATCCACCAGCGTGATCGACTCGGCGGTCTGGTCCAGCCAGAAACCGGCCTGAGCCCCCAGCGAACTGACAATCTTGGAGAGCTGATCCAGGGCGGACTGCTTATCCTGAGTATTGTTGCTGCCGCGCTCGTCATCCACATAGGCGTTCAGCGCAATCACATTGCAGCCCAGCTCGTTGAGCACCACCGGCAGCACCTGGCTGGCGGGCGAGTTATTAAAATCGACCACCACTGTCCAACCCGCCTTTCTGAGCAGGTCCTTGTCAACTGAGCGCATGAAGCCCTCGCGATAGAACTCCAGCACGTTGTTGATCTCGATGATGGCGCCCGGCTCATTGTGGTGGGCGCGCCTGAAGTTTTCCTTGTAGAATATGCGCTCCACGTTCTTGGCCATGCCGCTGGAAAAATCCAGGCCATCTCCATCCATGAAGATGATCTCCAGCATGGATGGGTCATCTTGAGCCTGACGGAAGTTGAAACCACCCACTTCGCCAAATGTCTTGAGTTTGTAGCGCATCAGCGGCTGGGCTGTCATCTTCATGTCACGCACATTGACGCCGGCCGAAAGGATACCCCCTACGAAACAGCGCTTGAGCATGCGCGAAGAAAGGCTGGCATCACGTCCGCCCAGCACATAGCTGCCCTTGGGCAGCATGGTGCCATAGGCGCAGCCGAGCTTGGCGACAAATTCCGGTGTCAGTTCCACATTGGAAAGGCCCTTGATAATGGCCCCTTCAAACAGCGACTTGCGCCACTTCTCACCGGTGATCAGGTTGGCCGTCACCGTTGAGCCGGCCTCCACCACCTTGCGGGGCCAGATTTTCACATCGGTTCTGATCACCGCTTCATCGCCAATTGATGTTTCATCCGCCACAATCACCCCTTCTTCCAGCAGGGCGCCGCTGCCAACGCGCACGTTGGCACAGATGACGCTGTCGGTGATTTTGGCCCCCTTCTTGATAAAGGTGTTGTCCCAGATGATGCAACGATTGAGCTTGACCCCCTGTTCGATGGTGCAGTTGCGTCCGATCACCGAATCCTTGATGCGCGCCCCGGCATAGATCTGGGAGTTATCACCGACCACCACCGTCCCCTCCAGACCGGAGGGGTCGTGCAAGGTGACATCCGCCCCCAGCCGCAGATCCTTGCCGACGTAATCCATTTTGGTCTCATCGATACGGATATTGACCTTGCCCTTGAAGATGTCGTGACACGCCTCACGGTAGGAATCGGTATTGCCGATGTCCCGCCAATAGCCCTTGGCAGTGTAGCCATACAGCGCATCCTTGTTCTCAAGCATCAGCGGAAACAGATCCTGGGAGAAGTCGAAGTTCTCACCTGCAGGGATGTGCTTGAATATCTCCGGCTCCAGCACATAGATCCCGGTATTGATCGTGTCAGAGATCACCTCGCCCCAGCCCGGTTTTTCCAGAAACTGGATAATCCGCTTCTGCTTGTCCGTGATGACCACGCCGAACTGCAGCGGATCCTTGACCGAAGTAAGTGTTATGGTCGCCATAGCCTTGTTGTCATTGTGAAAATCAATCACTTTCCTGAGATTGAAATCAGTCAGCAGATCGCCGCTGATCAGCAGAAACTGCTCATCCAAGTATTTTTCAGCCGCCTTGACCGCACCTGCGGTACCCATATCCATCAACGGTGTCACATAAGTAATCTTGACCCCGAAATCAGAACCGTCGCGGAAGAATTTATTGATCACATCCGGATTATGGTACAGCAGCATAACCAGTTCGGTGATGTCATGCTTTTTCAGCAACTCGACGATATGGAGCATGATCGGCCTGTTAAACAGGGGGATCATCGGTTTGGGAACACTACTGGTAAGGGGCTGAATACGGGTTCCGAATCCGCCAGCCATGATGACAGCCTTCATAGAAGTGGGCCTCCTGGATGTGTTTTATCAGTATGTTGCATAATCAGAGTTAGCACCTTCATGCCAGCTTTGCACGCTGTGCCTTTTTGGCCAGCACACGGGCGATTTCCTGCTTCAGTTCGGTCAGATCCCCCGACTTGACCACATAGCTGTCCGCCAGCCAGGCCGAAAAATCGTCCTTGTAACACGAAAAGGCCGAACAGAGCACAACCGGCATATCATGGCGCTCCTTGACAAGCTTCTGCAGCAGATCAATGCCGCTCTCGTTCTTCAGCTTGATATCAAGCACAGCCAAATCGAAATCCTTCTCCTGAAGTTTTTCGATCGCCTCGGCGGTGTTGGCGGCCGTAGCAACCTCATAACCTTCCTCAGAGAGTTCTTCCGCATAGAGAATACGTATGTTTGCCTCGTCGTCCACTACCAGAATCCTGTTCATGCCTGTTCCTCCTTCCGTGTGGATAGCTTCATGGTATACAGTATGCCGCCCTGCGGGCGGGCCTTGACATCCAGAGTAATGCCCTGTTTTTCCAGCATGGTGCGGCAGAGCGCCATACCAATGCCGGTACCCATCTCGCTGGTAGCCGAGAAGGGCGTCAGCATCTCCTCCAGCTGTTCGGAAGAGATGTTCCTGTCCTGATTATCGATTACAATCAGGACACTGTCATCACACCCCTTAAGCTCGATACTGATGCGGTCACCGCTGCGGCCATCCATATCGCTCATGATCAGGGTTTTAACGCAGTAAGAGAGCTGTTTGAAGTCAATGTAAACCAGCGGCAGGCCGGGATTTGGGACAAAGCTGCACTGACAGTCCCGTTCTATCAGGACCGGTTGCATATCGCGCAGGGTGGACTCAATCAACTGGTTGGCATCCCAGAAATCACGGGTTGGATAAAGTGAATCGGAATAGTTGAGTATGTCGTCCAGCACACTTTCAAGCTGTCGAGCCTCTTTGACAATCGACTCGATAAAATCACGCTTTGGGTCTGTTGACGGTGTGTTTCGAAGAATTGATCGGGCAAAGCCGCCAATGATCATCAGCGGGTTCCTGATGGAATGGGCAATACTGGATGTGATCCGGCCCACCAAAGCCATCTTTTCCATGCGGACGATCAGTTCCTGCTGTTCCTTGAGTTTGTCGTGCGCCTCGGTGACGCGGTTTAGTTCTACCTGCAGGCGTTCGTAAAGGGCAGCCCTCTCCACGGCAAAAGCTACGGTAAAGGTAAAGGTCTCAAGGAGGCGCAAGTCCTCGTTGGTAATTTCGCGGTGGGTAATAAAATTGTCGGCAATAATCAGACCAACTCGGCGGTTGCGTGATACCAGCGGCATCAGCAGAAAGGTATCCACGCCAAGCAGACGGGCAAAATCCGGATCCACATCCGGATTACGGAAGGCATGTTCAACCAGCAGCGGATGTCTGCTGTCAAGGGCTCGAATCAATATGTGATTGCTGTTGCTGACTGGGATTATGAGCTGATCCAGGACATCCCTGAATTTGGCCCGTTCCGAGGTAATCTTGCTCAATCTGAAATTCTGCGCCAGACTCTTCAGATCCAGGTCATTACGGGCAATCTCGTCCCAGGCCTGGCTGGCCTCCTCAATGTTGCGGGGACCTATCGCCAAATGGCCCTTGAGCAGTCCCTGTTCGCGATCCATCAGCAGCAGAAAGGCGCGGTTCATACCGAAACCTTTGCCCGCCGTTATGGCGGTCAGGGCAACCGAAAGCACCTCATCCAGATCCATCGAGCTCTGCAGCACCGACCCGAGTTCATGCAGAAAGCGGATTTCCAGCGTCTTGCTGTCCAGAAAGCTTACCAATGACTGAATCTGTGTTTTTTGATGTTGATATTCCTGATTAAGGAGGGCCAGCACAGGTGCCAGGGCATTGCCTCTCTCGCTGGAGCGCGCCACGTCCCGGCTGAAGAGGGCACAGTCGACGCACTTTTCCAGAATACGCCGCTGCTTTGAGGACAACAGGCCGCCTTCCTCGTCAGCGAGTATATTCGGGCATTCACCCGGCTCCAGCGTTTCCTTGTTCCAGCAGCATTCCCAATCCAAGCAGGCTCCCGGTACTCGTAATGTTTACAAGTATAACAAAGGCTGGCATATGCGCAAGCTGACTGAAGCTGTTTTTACCAGCCGTTTCAACCCATCCCGGTCAACAGCCTACTTTACCTGCCAGGTCGTCCCCTGGGGTGAATCCAGCAGTTGGATGCCTTTGGCCAGCAGCTGATCCCTGATCTCGTCACTACGCTTGAAGTCCCGGGCCTGGCGCGCTTCAGAACGCTGCCTGATCAGATCTTCAATCTCTTGTGGGGAAATCTCCAGCTGACAGGCCCTGGATGACCGGGCAACTGCCAACCACTCGGCTGGCCGGCTGGCAAACAGGCCCAGCACACAGCCAACTTCGGAAATCATATGCCGCGCCCTTGCCACCAAAGCCAGAGCCGCCGGTGTCATCTCCCGGTTATCCGCCAGAAAACGGTTGACAGAGCGTACCAGATCAAACAGCACGCCCAGCGCCTGGGCAGTATTGAAGTCATCGTCCATGGCCTCGACAAAGCGTTGGACAAACTGTTCTGTTTTCTCGTGCAACTCCACTCCAGACATGAACAGCGACTCAATCACCGGCAGATCGGACGGAACATCGGTGCCGTCCAGCAATTCGTCCATCGCGGCCAAACAGGCATAGACACGTTCCAGGCCAGTCTGGGCATCATTCAGATTCTGGTCGGAGAAATCAATCGGCGAACGGTAGTGGGCCGACAGAATGAAAAAACGCAGCGTTTCCGGATCAAATTTTTCCAATACCTGCCGGATGGTAAAGAAATTGCCCAGCGACTTGCTCATCTTTTCCGAATCGATATTTACAAAACCGTTGTGCAGCCAGTAACGCACAAACTGGCACTTGTTGGCGCCTTCCGACTGGGCGATCTCATTTTCATGGTGCGGAAAGACAAGATCCTTGCCACCACCGTGGATATCGAATGTCTTGCCGAGAAACTCCATGCTCATGGCCGAACACTCAATGTGCCACCCGGGACGCCCCTGACCCCACGGCGAATCCCAAAAGGGCTCACCCGGCTTGGACGTCTTCCAGAGAGCAAAATCCATCGGATTGCGTTTTTTCTCACCAATCTCGACACGGGCACCAGCCAGCATATCTTCCATGTTGCGTTTGGAAAGTTTCAGGTATTCGGGAAAGCTGTCCACAGCGTAGTAGACGTCACCTTCCGATTCATAGGCGTGCCCGTTGGCAATCAGGGCCTGGATGATGGCGATGATGCCGCCGATGTGGTCGGTGGCTTTGGGTTCATGGGTTGGCTTGCACAAGCCCAGCCGCGCCATATCCTCATCAAAGGTCTTGATGTAGCGTTCGGAAATTACTTGATAATCAACACCTTCCTGGTTGGCCCGTTTGATGATTTTGTCATCGATATCCGTATAGTTGCGCACATAGGTAACTTCATAGCCGCAATACCGCAGGTAGCGGTAGATAATATCAAAAACAATATTGGCCCGAGCATGACCGATATGGCAGTAATCATAGACCGTGACACCGCAGACGTACATGCCTGCCTTGCCGGGTACCAACGGTACAAAAGGTTCCTTGCCACCGGTGAGGGTATTATAAACGCGCAATGCCATAAAGCTTGCTCCTGTCGTAATTGTGTCATTTTGCATGTTTTTGCCCTGCTTGGCAAGCCTGTTTCCGTCCACAGACGGCGGCTGAAAACACGTCTTGAAAACATGGCAGTCACCATCTGCAAACAGACAGCTACAAAAAATTGTTATCATTTTGAAACTGCATGCATTTCAGATGAAAAACACTTGACAAACATATCCGTATTGGATAATTGGTATGACCATTTTCCGGATCAAGCGGGACCCGTCAAGGGCCTGTATTAATCCACCTGGAGTCATCCCGATGACCAAAACAATCGACATCACCGAACTCGCCCTGCGTGACGCTCACCAGAGCCTGATCGCCACCCGGCTGGCAACCGAGGACATGACCGGCATCTGCGAAGAGCTGGACAATGCCGGTTACTGGTCGCTGGAATGTTGGGGTGGCGCCACCTATGACGCCTGTCTGCGCTTCCTGAATGAGGACCCATGGGAGCGGCTGCGCACCTTGCGGCGGCTGATGCCGAAAACCCGGCTGCAGATGCTGCTGCGCGGCCAGAACCTGCTCGGCTACCGGCACTACCAGGATGAGGTGGTGCAGCGTTTCTGCGACAAGGCCACCGAAAATGGCGTCGATGTTTTTCGCATCTTCGATGCACTCAACGATCTGCGCAACATCGAACAGGCAGTCAATGCGGTCAAAAGGAACGGGCGCCACGCCCAGGGGTGTATCAGCTACACCATCAGCCCGATTCACACCATCAGCCATTTTGTGGAAAAATCCCGCAGCCTGTTCAACCAGGGGGTCGATTCGATCTGCATCAAGGACATGGCCGCCCTGCTCAAACCGCAGGCCGCCTTCGATCTGATCAGCGGCATCAAGCAGGCCTGCCCCGGTCTGCGGATACACCTGCATTGCCACGCAACAACTGGCGTCACAATGGCCAGCTACATCAAGGCGGTTGAGGCCGGCGTTGATTGTGTCGATACGGCCGTCAGCGCAATGAGCCTGGGGCCAGGCCACAATCCAACCGAGAGCTTCATCGAGATGCTTGATGGGACCGGCTATGCGAGCACTGTTGACATCAGCCGCGTAATCAGGATCAAGAACCACTTTGCCAAAACCCTGTCACGATAAAGCCAATTTGCCTCCAGCGTGGTCGGTGTGGATACGGAGATATTCCTGACCCAGATCCCAGGAGGGATGTTATCAAACCTGGACAGTCAGCTTAGGGATATGAACGCCATGCACCGGCGGGATGAGGTGATGGCGGAAATACCGGAAGTGCGCAAGGACACGGGTTATGTCCCACTGGTCACACCTACCAGCCAGATCGTCGGCACCCAGGCGGTACTGAATGTGCTGATGGGACGCTACAGGAACATGACCAATGAATTTGCCGACCTGATGCTCGGCTATTATGGATGCAGCATCGGTGAGAAAAACGGTGAAGTATTGGCCATGGCGACCCGACGTGCCGGCAAGCAGCCGATCAGCTGTCGACCGGCCGACCTGCTGGAACCGGAATGGGACCGGTTGAAGTCCGAGGCGCTTGGGCTGCCTGGCAACAACGGTTCCGACAAGGATGTGCTAACCCATGCCATGTTTCCCCAGCTGGCGCCGGCCTTTTTCAGTTGCAGACACCAGGGTCCGATCAATCTTGGGCAGGGACAGCCCGCCAATGATAAGCACCAGGATTCAGCATCAGCAGAACCGCCGATGCCACCGGGCACATATGATGTTACGGTTAACAATAACCGCTTCAGGGTCACCGTGAAAAACCTGCCATCATAATCGGGCGTCCCGGTCAAAGTGCAGGAACCTGTGCCTGAACATGTGACACCGGAACGGCACGCATCCCGATCGTCATTTTAACAGGCCGCAGCCTGCTCCAGCGCCAATAGCCTTTCCAGCCCCGCACCACTGCCGGCATCCTGATGAGACGCCCACTGGCGCAGCTTTTCCAGTGCAGCGCCGGTGCCAATCGACTCGCGAGCAAGCTCAAGCCCCTTGCACATGTCATCACAAACCCCGGCCGTATTCAGAATCGCAGCCGCATTCAGACAGGCAAAATCCTCGCAGGCTTTATGCTGTCCATTACCGCTCAACACCTGGTAAAACCGGATCGACTCCTGCTCACGGCAGCCCAGCGAGGCAACTTCGGCGACAGGATGGCGGCTGATGCCGAAATCCTCGGGGTAGGCCACATATCGTTCCGCAGATGACTCATCAAAACGGCTGACCGTGGTCGGCCCGCAGACCGAGAATTCATCCATTCCCAGGCCGCTCTCCGCATCACGTCCAAAAACCACCATGGCTCTGCGGTATCCGATCTGACGCATCACATTGGCCGCCCGATCGACCATCGGTTCATTATAGACACCGCGCAGCCCTAGACTGGGGCGGGCCGGATTGGCCAGCGAAGCGGCAATATTAAGCGTTGAACCAAAACGGATCTGGCTGAGGATGCGTCCCAATGCACCAGGATGCACATGGGCGCTCATACCGTTAAAGATCCCGATGCCGGCCTGACGGATACTCCGGGCCACGGTTTCGGCAGGGCACTCCACATCAATGCCGGCCTTCTCCAGCACATCCACCGTGCCGCACTTGGAGGTAATCGCCCTGGCGCCGTGACGGGCCATGGTCACCCCGCAGGAGGCGGCAATCACAGCCGCGGCGCTGCTGACATTGAAGGTCTTGATGGCGTCCATGCCGGTGCCGGAGTTTTCAAACAGATCCTCGGGCAGATCGTCGATATGCACCGTATCCAGCCGGTCAATCGCTTCCCATGCACCGGCGATCTCCTCGTCGGTCTCACCCTTGGCCACCAGCGCGGCCAGAAAGGCGCCCTGCTGCAAGTCAGGCTGGCGGTTCTGCAGCACCTCGCAGAATAGCCGATACGTTTCTTCCCTGCTCAGATCCTTTTTACCTATCAGCCGCTGTACCGCGGCGCCGAATTCTTCCACTGTCATTGCGTCCACAAACTACTCCTCGGGATAAAGATGTATCTTCATGCACTGGCGTCTTTCCACCAGATCAAGCGCCTCATCCAGCCGGCTTAGCGGCATGCGGTGCGAGATCATGTCATCAACCTGCACCTGCCCGCTGCCAAGCAGTTCCAAAGCCTGCACACCATGCCGGTAGCAGCAGCCGTAAGCCCCCACCAGGGTTTGCTCCAGATAATGCAACTGATTGTAGTCCACCGGCATTACGCTGGTTTCCTTACCCAGACCGGAAAAAATCACCATCCTGCCGCGGGCTCCCAGACATTTCAAGGCCTGGCCATAGGCGTCATTGCTGCCCACCGCCACCACGCAGACATCAAAACCAGCTTCGGCCTGTCCGGCAAACGGACCGGCCATGGCAGCGCGCTGCGGGTCATTATCGATAACAACCGGCTGCGCACCCATAGCTGCGGAGGCTCGGGCAAGCAGCGTCCCGGCCGGGCCGCCACCCCAGATGCCAATCCGCTCTCCCTTTTTCAGGCGGGCCAGCTCCAGACCATTCAGACAGCAGGACAGCGGTTCGGCAAACACCGCCTCCTCATCGGAGAGCCCATCAGGCACGGCAATCAGACTCTGGGCCGGCACGGTCACATATTCGGCAAAACCGCCGGGCCGGTGGAAGCCCATGATGCTCATCGACCGGCAAAGATTTTCCGCTCCAGCCAGGCAGAACTGGCACTGGCCGCACCACTGGCCGGGATAGACATATACCCGCTGACCAACGGGAAAACCGGACACACCCGGCCCCTGCTCAACAATGCGGCCAACCACTTCCTCGCCGGGGATACAGGGCAACACCAGATCCCGATGACCGACCCGAATGATCTTCAAATCTGTGCGGCACAGCCCGGTCACTGAGACATGGATCAGCACCTCGCCCTCACCGGGCCTGCTGACACCACATTCACCATATTCAAACGAGCCGATCTCGCGCACGGTCACGGCCCGCATCGTATCAGGTACCATCAAAATCAGACCTCCTCTGTTCAGCAAGCTGGATAAGTTAGCATATTCATCCGCCCCAGTCGAAACAAAAAATACCTCGTAAAGACGAAAAACAACGTTAAAACAGCCAAATGCGAATCAGCCACACACAACATGCCGCCAGCTTCATTACAGAATAAAGTCGGTGGACAGGAAGCGGGACGTGCGACCGTTGACGATGGTTCTGATCAGCTGGCGGTTGCCTTCCGTATCCTTGGCCGCCACCAGGGTACGGATGCTGAACACCCGCAGTGCGTCCGACACGGAGAGGGTCCCCTCGGCAGAATCCTTGCGACCGGTAAAGGGAAAGGTGTCCGGGCCGCGCTGGCACTGACTGTTGATGTTGACCCGGCAAACCTGGTTGACCAGCGGATCGATCAGGCCGGCGATCACCTGCGGATCACTGCCGAAGACACTGGCCTGCTGGCCGTAATCGGACTGGATCACATAGTCAAGCGCCTGATCCGCATCACGGAAAGAGGCGACCGGCACCACCGGCCCGAATTGTTCCTCGCTGTACAGACGCATGCCCGGCCCAACCGGATAGAGCACCGCCGGTTTCATCAGGCTGTCCGTGACCTGTCCGCCACTGTTGATAACACGCGCGCCTTTTGATACGGCATCTGCGATCAGGGTGGTCAGATATGCGGTTTTATCCGGCTCGGGCAGCGGCGTGATCTGCACGCCGGATTCCCAAGGCATCCCACACTTGAGAGCATCCACAGCCGCGCAGAACTTTTCCAGAAAACGGTCACGGATATCCTCATGGACCAGCAGCATCTTGAGCGCCGTGCAGCGCTGACCATTAAAAGCCAGACTGCCCGACAGGCACTCCCTGACCGCCAGATCCAGATCGGCATCCTTCAGCACAATCGCCGCGTTCTTGGCCTCCAGCCCCAGCACGCAGCGCAGACGGTGGGGGCGTGGATGCTGGCGTTTGAGCGTATCGGCCGACTGGCTTCCGCCGATAAAGGCCAGCACATCGATCCGGCCGCTCTGCATGACCGGTGCCACCACCTCGCGTCCCTTGCCGTAGATGGTGTTGACCACCCCCTTGGGGAATGCATCGCAAAAGGCCCTGAGCAGCGGCTGATAGAGCAGAATGCCGTGCCTGGGCTGCTTGAATACCACCGTATTGCCCATAATCAGGGCCGGAATCAATGTGGCAAAGGTCTCGTTGAGCGGGTAGTTGAACGGCCCCATACAGAGCACCACCCCCAGCGGCGCCCGCCGGATCTGGGCCGTAACCCCCTGTTCGATCACAAAACGGGATGAGCTGCGATCCAGTTCCTTCAAGGCCGCCACCGTATCGCGGATATAATCCACCGTACGGTCAAACTCCTTTTCCGCATCGGGCAGGCTCTTGCAGATCTCCCACATCAAAAGCCGCACCACCTGCTCGCGCTGTGCCTTCATCTGCTCGGCAAAGACCTCCACACAGGCGATGCGCCCCTCCACCGGCATGGTTGGCCAGTCACCCCGGCCATGGTCATAGGCCCGGCTGGCCGCCTCCAGCACCTCCATCGCCGCCTGCTCCGTCAGCAGCGGATAGCTGCCCAGGCGCTTCGGCAGCCCCCTCTCTCGAACAGGCGAAAACACATCCTGCTGCGGCCCGCTCCATGGCTTGATCTCGCCGTCACACAGGTAATGGCGCTGCTCCAGCGGCTGCATATCAAATCGCCCATCTATTCCACAATTGCAGATATCCACATCATTCATCCCTATCTCACCTTTCCCGATCATCGGCTGACATGCAAGGCAGCCGTCCCGCTGCTCATTGCAGCAGGGTATGCTCCAACAAAATCTTCAGGCCGATGCCGATCAGCACCAGACCACCCAAGACCTCCACCCGCCTGCCCCAGGCCGTGCCCAGCCTCCGCCCCAGCAGCATGCCGACCACCGTCAGCACACCGGCCACAAGCCCGATCACCACTGCAGGCAGCCATACGCTGACAGCAAGCATAGCCAGCGACAGCCCCACTGCCAGGGCATCGATACTGGTGGCCACCGACAGCATGACCAGCGTCATACCCCTGGTCGGATCACTGGCGCAGCGTTGCTCCCCATCCTCAAAGGCCTCATGAATCATCCTGGCCCCAACAAAGGCCAACAGCCCAAAGGCAATCCAGTGGTCATAGGCCGCAATCCACTTCTGCACCGACAATCCGATCAGCCATCCTGCCACCGGCATCAGCGCCTGGAAAAGTCCAAAATGAAAACCGAGGCGAAAAATATGGCGCCGGGTCAGCGGGTCGATCACCGCCCCTGCGGCCAAAGCCACGGCAAAGGCATCCATGGCCAACGCCACGGCAATACCCAGGATTGTCAACCAGTCCATAGCCATCCTTTATGTTTTTCTGAAACCTTGACGCCGGAATGCGGTACGGATTCAGGGCCTGACAATCGTCAAAGCCTGATTTTTTCCAGCATGACCAGCTCCACCGATGCGGACAGACATTTACGGTCAAAAGCACTGTAACCAAGCCGCTGATACAAGCGGATGTTGGCCTCGCTCCTGCTGCCGGTAAACAGCTCAAAACGCGTCACCTGTGGCAGCGCAGACTCCAGCGCCCTTACCAGCCCGCTGCCGATTCCCTTTCCCTGGCAATCGGGATGCACAATCAGCCGCCCCAACTCGCAACGATCATCACGAACCAGTCCCCGCACCGAGCCGACGATTATCTTCCCGTCACAGGCCTTGAGCACTGTCATTGACTGCAAATCCTGTTGCATCTGATCCAGTGTCTGGCATAGCGGCGGGATCGACCAGTCACCGTACAAGGCCGCCTCACTCTGGTAGGCCAGCCTTTGCAGTGCGAGTATCTCGGCGGCATCCGTTACATCGGCATGCATAATCCCAACCATGGCACCTCCCATCAAGCAACAATACACCAGGCACAGGCAGCAAACCGTCTGCTCCGGATTTTGCAACATTCCTTTTTACGATTGTTCACGCAGGTTTTCAAGCCCGGAGATATCGAATTATCACATACCGCCTTGAAGCCACCTGGTTTGAAACCCTCTTGCCTGAACCCATCCTGGTGCTACTATATGCAAATACAATCTCCCGTACCAATCGGTCGATGTAACCTCAAGGATTACAAAACATACAACCAGCCGGAGGATAATATGAAACTGCGCAATGTGGGTATCCTGACAGGCGGCGGGGACTGTCCTGGCCTCAATGCCGTCATCAGGGCGGTCACCAGGGCCGCCATCATTGAACACGGTGCAAAGGTGATCGGCATAGAAGGCGGCTTCGAAGGGCTGATTTTCAGGCGCACCCAGGAACTGACCGTCAGAAGCACCCGGGATATCCTGTCACTGGGTGGCACCATCCTCGGCACAACCAACAAGGGCAACCCCTTTGAATGGCGGGAGCAAAACGAGGACGGCTCTGTTACCGTGCATGATCTTTCCTTCAGGGCGGTGGAGACATTCCGAGAGTTGCAGCTGGACTGCCTGTTTGTGGTGGGTGGGGAAGGCACGCTGGAGATTGGTTATAAGCTGCAGCAAAAGGGCATACCAGTCATCGGCATCCCCAAGACCATCGACAACGACCTGGACAAAACCGACTACACCTTTGGTTTCCAGACCGCAGTGCAGGTGGCCTGTGACGCCCTGGACCGCCTGGCCACCACCGGACGCAGCCATCACCGGGTAATGATTCTGGAGGTCATGGGGCGCACAGCGGGCTGGATTGCCCTGGAATCAGGGCTGGCCGGCGGGGCGCACATCATCCTCATACCCGAGATCCCCTATGACATCGAAAGCGTTGTCAACAAGATCAGCCTGCGCACCACAGGCGGCAGCCCTTACAGCATCATTGTGGTGGCAGAAGGGGCCAAGGCCATCGGCGGGGACGTTATCGTGCAGGAGGCAGCCACCAACAGGCTGCAGGGGGTACCCCAGCTTGGCGGTATCGGCTATCATCTGGCCAATCAGATCAAAAATCACATCGACCTGGAGGTGCGCTGCACCGTACTGGGACACATCCAGAGAGGCGGAACACCGACCGCCTTTGACCGGGTACTGGGCACCAGGCTCGGCAGCCATGCCGTGCAGGCCGCCGCCGAAGGCAGGTTCGGCACCATGGTCTCGCTGCGCACACCCGACATTGTCCTGGTGCCGCTGAAAGAACTGGCCGGGGTCGTCAGGCATGTGCCGCTGGACTCGCAACTGATCAAATGCGCCGAATCCATCGGCATCAACATGGGGCGAGAGCCGGAGAACTGCCGCTGATTATTGTCACGCAGGCTGAAAATCAAAAGGCCGGGTCGCATGACCTGGCCTTTTGATTTTACTCTGACTTGTTTACGAAATAGCCGTAATTGGTCTTATACTTCTTGAACTTCTCCCTGTAGATCAAGGCATCGGTGTACAGGTTGCCAAGTTCTTCACTGTTCAGCTCTCCGCATTCAAGCTTGCTGCACAACATCTCACCTTCATCAAGCAGCTGATTGATATGGTCGCGGTTAATGCCGAATGTCAGTTCCGAATGCTGCCTGACGCCTGCCAGTACGCTACTTATGATTAGCTCAACATTTTCCCTGTTGATCAGCACCACACACCTCCCACACAGACAGCGACAACGCCTAAAGTCTAAAGCGATGAATCAGCCGTTTGAGTTCTTCCGCATTGCCGGTCAGCTGGGTTGCCGCGGCTGCTGCTTCCTGGGCTCCGTGGGATGTTTGCTGTACGGCATCGCTGATCTGCTGCATGTTCTTGGTGATTTCGCCTGTGGTGGCAGTCTGTTCTTCTGCCGCCGTGGCGATCTGACTGACCTCCATCGCCACTGTGTTGACCTGGTTGAGGATATCCTTCAGCGCCTCCCCGGAACGGGCGGCCTCTTTCGTGCCGTTATCGACCTGACTGACCCCTTCCTCCATGGCCGCCACCGCGCCCTTGGTCTCCCTCTGGATGGCCTTGATCATTTCACCTATCTCTTTGGTTGCCGCGGTTGTGCGTTCTGCCAAAGCCCGCACCTCGTCGGCCACCACGGCAAATCCGCGCCCCTGCTCTCCCGCCCGAGCCGCCTCAATGGCGGCGTTCAAGGCCAAAAGGTTGGTCTGGTCGGCAATATCCTCGATCGTGCCGATGATCGCACCGATCTGATCGCTGCGCTCTCCCAGGGTTTCCACCGTTTTGGCGGTCTCCTGGACCTTGCAGGCAATCCCGCCCATGACCTTGATGGTTTCCAGAACCACACCTTCACCGCTATGGGCCGAATCAGAGGCCTTCTGGGCGCCATCGGCGGCCAATTGGCAGTTAAGGGCGATATTCTCGGAAGTGGCCGACATCTCTTCTCCAGCGGTGGCAATTGTGCTGACCTGGGCCACCACCTCTTCCGCGCTGGTGGCAATCCGGATCGAACTCGACTTGACCTGCTCCGCAGCAGCCGCCACCTCCAGCGCCGAGATGTCGATCGTCTCGATCAGCCGGCGCAATGAACAGGCCATCTCCTGCACCCCCTGGGACAAGAGCACCACCTCATCCCCGGTTTCCACCTTTTGAACCTCGCTGCACGAAACCCCTCTGAAATCGCCCGCAGCCAACTGGCTGGTTGTGGTCAGCAGCCGATTGAGCGGCACTGAAACCCAGCGTTTCAGAATTAGGAATATGACACCGACCAGCACCGTCAGAACAACGACGGTCGCGGTCAGCAGCAGATTGCGGACCTGGGCTCCTTCCGGATTGAGTTCATCCATGGAGGCGCCAGCGGCAACCACCCAGTTCCACTCCTTGAGGTGATGGTAGACAATCGTCTTTTCACGGGCCCTGCTTTCACCGGCATCCTTGTCGACCCAGAAGTACTTTGTGACACCATCCTTCCTCTTCAGCAGTTCCTCCAGGAACTCCTTGCCCTTGGCGTCCTTCACACCGGCGGCGCTTTTCCCTTCCAGCCGCGGATGGATATGAAAATACCCACGCCCTGCCCCATCACTCGCATCCAGGGCATAGAGATAACCGGTCTTGCCGAACTTGACGCTGAGGATCTTTTCCTTCAACGCCTTGAGATTGCCGGTAAAATCAACCCCCACAAACATGGCACCGATCACCCGGCCCTGGTCGTCCTTCACCGGCACATACTTGGTCATGTAGTACTTGCCCAGGATCAAGGCCTTGCCCACATACTGCTCACCCTTGGACAGTGCCTGAAAGGCGGGATGGTTTTTTTCAAGCAACGTGCCATTGGCACGGCTGCCATCCTCCTTTTTCAGCGATGTTGCTACACGGTAGAAGTCATCGCCATTGCGGACAAATACCGTGCATGCCGCCTTGGTGACCGCAGTAAAACGATCCATGATCTCATTGTTACCATTGATCGTCACAGATCCGGCTTTGAGCGAAGGTACCTGCTTTCCGACGCCGGTCTCCAAAGAAAAGGCCCCCGGCAGGTATGTCTTAAACACAGGGGCCAGCATATTTACACTGTCTACCAGCACGGCATTGTAGGCCGACATGGAGTTGACCAACACAGTCACCTGCTGGGACAGATCCCGCTCAACACGCTGTTCCAGGCGCTTTTCGATCAGCGAGGTCAGTGTCATGGTAAAAATGCCCATCACCAACAGGATTACGACAGACAAAACAAGTGACAGACGTTTGATTATTGATAAACCGCTAAAAAAACTTCCCATAAACGCCCCCTGAACAGAATTCATGCAGATGGTTCAGCAGGAAAGCTGCCGCCAGCCTTCGCTTGCATGCACAAGATTTGAACGGCTGAAAATATCACAATTAATGAAAATGATTGTTCAGAGAATTTGGAAGAATCTATAGGGAAAGACCTGAAAAATGGATCAGGAAAAACAGAAAAGCAAGGGGATGGCGGGCCTTATGGCCGCGGATCAGACCACCGTGACAAGGCCATGCCTAACGGCAAAGCGGGTCAGTTCGGCAACAGAGTATAGTTCGAGTTTTTTCATCAGGCTGGCGCGCTGCGTTTCAATCGTCTTGGTGCTGACATTGAGCTGGAAGGCCACCTCCTTGGTATTCAGACCCTCCGCCATCAGACGCAGCACCTCTTGCTCGCGTCTGGAGAGACGGCACAGTTGTGAAGCGCTGTCTCCGGCCAACAATCTGGAATAATCGCTGATCACCGTATCCGTGACGATCGACCCCAGATATGCGACGCCAGCAGCCACCGCCCTGATGGCAGCCAGCAATTCTCCGGCAGCACAATCCTTCAGCAGGTAACCCTTGACACCAAGCTTCAGACTCTCGGAAACACAGTCCCTGTCCGCCAGCATGGAGAGCACAATGATGCGGGCGGAACTGTCAGAGGCCAAAATGCATCTGGTCGCCTCGATGCCGCCCATTACGGGCATATTCAGATCCATAACGATCAGATCCGGGCGAAGTTCATCGGCCAGAGCCACTGCCTCCCTGCCGTTTGAGGCCTCGGCAACCACTTCGATGTCGGCAGCCTTGGAAAGCAGCAGTTTCAAGCCTTCACGCATTATGATATGGTCGTCCGCCAAAAGCAGCCTTACGGTCACAGCACCTCCAACGTTTGCATACACGGCTTGCAGCTCTGGTCAAGCGGGACACGCATTGTGGCAACCGTCCCGTTGCCCGGCGATGACATGATGCACAAACTGCCGCCAAAGAACTTCAACCTTTGCCGGATATTGAACATGCCAAAACTGCAGCTACTATCTTCAAAAACACACAGTGCTGCATCGTCAGCATCAAAGCCTTGCCCGCCATCTTTCACACGCAGCCACAGCTCATCGCTTTCACGCCAGACCACCAGTTCCGCCGCATCGGTGTTGGCATGTTTGACAACGTTAATCAGCAGTTCCCTGGCAGCCTGATAAACAACGGATCGCAATTCATTGCTAAGTGGTTTACAGCTCCGGTCATCCGTGAACGTGACCCGCAGACCATAATCTTTTCCTATCTGACACACAAGATGCGACAGTGCGGTTTCCAGGCCAGCACCTGACAACAAGGGCGGACTGATCTGCACGGTCAGTGACCTGACACGCTGGATCACATCATCCAGCAGATCACCTGCCAGCTTCAAGGTGTGCTCGTACTCATCACCAGGCTCCGACTGTTCAAGCATGGCCAGCTTGATCCTGGACAGAATCAGAGCCTGCCCGATGTTATCATGCAGTTCGGAGGCAACCCTCATCCTCTCCCGTTCTTCCGCCAGGGACAACTCGATTGCCATGGAAGCAAGCTTCTTCTGCTTTTCCGCCAACACCCTTTCAGCATGCCGCTGTTCGGTTACATCCCTGAAAATACAGACGATGAATCTGTCACCCCATTCATCCTCATAACGTGTTTTTTTGGCTACGAAGATACGCTCAGTGCCTGACGGGCTGGAAACACGCTCTTCGATTACCGTTTCCTGACCGGTAACAAACACCTGATCGTCGGTCTCGTTGAAATATTCGGCCTGGGATTCGGGAAACAGGTCGTGATTCGTCTTGCCAAGCAGCTCTGCACGCTCCTCACCCATGAACCGGCAGAAGGCCTCATTCATCAGCACATAACGGTAGTTTCGATCCTTGACGAGCAAGGGATCGGCTATCGCATCCACTATCTTGTTGCGAAACAGGCGCGCCTTGGCAAAATTATCCGCATAGCATGGCTCACTGATGGCCGTAAAGGAAAAGGCAACCTGCCAATCCACAGATGCGGATATGCCGTTAATCAGCTTGGCACTCACACGATATTTGCTTTTAATACCGTCCCTGCCGACCAGCACCAGCTTGTCCCTGCACAGTCCCGCTCGGCAACATTTTTGAACAGCTCATGGGCAAGCTCGGCAGATTCAAAAAAATCATGCATCCGGAAAGGGCGCAGGCCGTTTTTATCGTCAATAACGACCATGGCTTTATAAAAAGCGCTATTGGTATAAAGGAATTCGCCGGACAGGGTGGTAAAAGCTACCGGAATTGAGGAAGAGGAAAAAGACAGATCAGGAAACACATCAGAGCAACCATCGTGGCAGACGTACCCATAGCCCACATCCAGGCTATGACTGGCATCATTGGTCGGGCTTGCATCACGAACAGTAGGTTGCATGACTCCCTGACATACAAATGGTAAGATAACGAGCTATTTAAGCGGATACGAAAAAAGGAACCCAGGACGGGTTCCTTGAGTATTTTTTGGAGCGGGAAACGGGATTCGAACCCGCGACTTCAACCTTGGCAAGGTTGCACTCTACCACTGAGTTATTCCCGCTTGGGAGCTTTGTTATTTACCAAAGAACGGCTTTGCTGTCAAACTTTTTTTCTATCTGTATTGCATTTTTTTATTCCTGAATGGCGCACGTTTTTCACGGACGTGGTGTAGGTTTCAAAACAGACTGATATATCGACACAATCCGCCGGGCACGCTCAGACCAGGCGTGCAGCCTCACCGCCCTGTCCCGTGCGGCGCGGGCAAGCCCTGACAAACGCTCCGTGTCACTCACATATTCCTTGATGCAGGCTGCCAATGATGCGGCACTGCCATATGCGGCATAAATGCCGCTTTCACCGAGGATCTCCCGGTTTACCGGGGTATCAAACACCACACTGGGCAGTCCGCAGGCCATATAGTTGAACAGCTTGCCGTTGGCCTCACTGAGTGACAGCTTGGGCGAAACCGCCAGATCAGCGGCGGAAAGCAGCAGCGGCGCTTCCCCATAGTCTACCCTGCCGGTGAAGGTCAGCATATCATCCAGACCCATGTGTAAGGCCTTTTCACGGTAGCTTTCTTCCGGATAGCCCATGATCAGCAAACGCAGATTGCAGCCCTGCCCCTTCAAAGTGAGGGCCGCATCCAGCAGCAGATCAATGCCCTGATACTCGTTCAACAGCCCCAGATACACCACCACCGGCGCATCGCCGCTGATGCCCAGCCGCTGACGCGCCTGCTGACGCGGATACGGGCAAAACTGATGGGTATCCACACCGTCGATCACCGCAGTCACCTTTTCGGGCGGGACACCCCACTCACTGATCAATGAGCGCATGCCGGCTGTGGAACTGGTGATGATGACATCGGCGCTGCGGTTGATCACCGCTTCAATCCGGGCAAAGCATTTTTCCAACAGTGAACCGGGCTTGAAAAAACCATGGTCTCGGCACTCGCTGGTCAGGCTGCCTTGAAAATCCATCACCAGAGGTATACGCAGCAGCGGTTTGAGCAGCATGGCGACAAAGGCGCCTTCGTGCAGATGGGCATGCAGTATCTGCGGTTTGAAAGTTCTGGCAACAGCGAGGGTCTTGAAAAACAGCAGGATATCAAGCAGGGGTTTCTGCCAGGAAGGACCGGCGGTCAGACGCCGGTACCAGGGCACATGGGGGATGCGTTCAACCGGGATGCCCGGCATGTCGCGACCGATGTAGTAGGTAACAATGCGTACATCGCATCCCTGTGCGATCAGCGCCCTGGCCTCCTCGTAGATCCTGACGTGGCAGCCCCGGTCGGCAAAATAGGGGGTTGGGGCAAGCATTAGAATCCGGGACGGGGGAACATTCACAGATTCAGCCTGTCCCGCACGACATAGATCGGCTTACCCTGGGCTTCATGGTAGGTGCGGGCATTCAGCTCTCCCAGCAAGCCCATGACAATAAACTGTATCCCCATGAACAAAAGGAAAGCGGTCAGGATCAGCAGCGGATTGCGGTTCATGCTCAGATCTTCGAAGAGTTTCATATAAACAGTCGCACCGCCGCTCAGAGCGCCACCCAGCAGGGTATAGACACCCCACTTGCCAAAGAGCTGGATCGGTTTGGTGGAGTAGGAGAGTAGAAACTTGACCGTGATCAGGTCCAGCACCACGCGCAGCGTACGCGATATGCCGTATTTGCTGACACCGTGAATGCGCGGATGATGCCTGACCGGCATCTCCGTAACCTTGGCCCCCACCTGGGAGGCCAGGGCCGGTACGAAGCGGTGCATTTCACCGTACAGGTTGACCCCGTCCAGCACCTCGCGGCGATAGGCCTTGAGGGTGCAGCCATAGTCATGCAGGTGCACGCCGGTCATTTTCGATATCAGTGCATTGGCCAGCATGGAAGGTATCTTGCGGGTAACAAAGGTATCCTTGCGGTCGCTGCGCCAGCCGGACACCACATCATAACCTTCGTTCAGTTTCTCTATCAAATGCGGTACATCCGCCGGGTCGTTCTGCAGGTCGCCGTCCATGGGGATAATGATCTCGCCGCTGGCAGCATCAAACCCGGCTGACATGGCTGCGGTCTGCCCGAAGTTGCGGCGGAACCTGATCACCTTGAAGCGGCTGTCTCGTTCGGCAATGCCTTTCAGCATATTGAAGGAGTTGTCTACCGAGCCGTCATCCACCAGGACAACCTCATAGTTGCGGTCATAGCTGTCCAAAGCAGCGGTGATGGCGTTGTAAAGCGCCGCGATATTATCCTGCTCGTTATAGATGGGTACGACTATGCTGAAATCCACATTATGCTCCTAAAAAACCACGTTTCCCGTGTATTCGGATTTCCGTTTTTTGCGGTCCCCGGGCACGGGTCCCGGATAACGGCCTCTCACCATTCAGTCTGTTCAAATGTTTTTAACAGCCTGATATGGACAACCCCGCGGGCCACGGGTTGTGGTCTGCCACCGATAAAGCCGCTGATCAGGCCGATCCCGTTGCTGATATGCATGAGTGGATAAATCAGCAGCAGTGCCGCCGAATAAATATGTCCACTTGCAGCGACGGCCAATAAAGAGAAAAACGCCGCCAGCAACAGGTAGGCCAGCAGAGGCAAGCCCCAGTATGGCCAGATCAGAGCAATCGGCAAAGAAATCAGATAAACCGCAAATAACAGGGGTGCGAAACCAAGCAGCGTCCCCATCCCGGCAATCAATGTCTGTTGCGCCCGTCCACGGCCATAGGCAAACATCTGGCGCGCAAAGGCCTTAAGGGTAGGACGCTGACTGCGATAGACCGCCATCTCCGGCACATGCACCAGCTTGTGGCCGGCGGCGTGGATCCTGTCCATAAGCTCGTTTTCCTCATTGGGATAAAGACGCTCGTCAAAACCGCCAAAACTAACGAAGTCCTCACGCCTGAAGGCCATATTACAGAGAATCAGTTCCTTTTCGCTGGTCTCGCGCGGCAACCCTACAGCACGATAACGGTTGCGCACCCCACCGGCGCCAAAAGGTGAAGATAGCGACAGTCCAAAAAGTTGCTGCAACGGGGCATCATCCCCAGGAGTCAGTGAAGGCCCTCCAACAACCGCCACCACATGTTCCTCAAATGCTGCCAGACACCATTCCAGTGCCTCCTGCGGCAGTTGAGAATCATCATCCAGAAAATAGAGGATGTCCCCCTGTGACTGGTAAGCCGCCTGATTGCGCTGCTGGCTGGGGGTTTTGCCCTCCGCCACCAGCACCTCAAAACGAAAAGCGGACGCATCAATGCGCCGCAATGCCTCCAGCGCGCTGACATGTCCGCCCGGTTTGACAGGGATGAT
>DAONZY010000010.1:47757-55951 GCA_035407085.1 Deltaproteobacteria bacterium
AGTCCCTAGTCCCTGGTCCCTGCTTTTCTACTGGCCTGCAACTCGGCATCCTTCTGTTCCAGCTCCAGTTCCATCTGCTTGCGATAATCAATCATGGCCTGGGCCAGCCTAGGCTCATTAAGGCTGAGCACCTGCACGGCAAACAGACCGGCGTTCTTTGCACCGGCCTTGCCCACAGCCATGGTTGCTACCGGGATACCAGCCGGCATCTGCACCGTGGCATAGAGCGCATCCACACCGTTCAAGGCACCACCCGGAGTAGGTACGCCGATCACCGGCAGGATCGTCTTGGAGGCAACCACACCGGCCAGATGAGCCGCCACACCAGCACCGGCAATAATAATTTTGATGCCGCGCTCAGCCGCCTTTGAGGCCAGCTCGGCTGTCTTGGCAGGCGCACGATGGGCCGATGAAATCCTGATTTCATAGGCAATGCCGAACTGTTCCAACACGTTGCCGGCCTCCTGCATGATCGGCAGGTCGGAATCACTGCCCATGACGATAAGCACTTGTGGTGTCTCTTGCATATTTCCCCTTATTCTGGTTCAAGGTCTTGTCTGACTGCTTTTACCAGTCCCGAGTCACCGGTCCCGCGTCCCGGCCTCTATCCCCGATTCAACGCCTTCTGTCCGATATCCTTCCGGTACTGCACTCCCTGCCAGCTGATCTTTTCAACAGCACCATAGGCGTTGTCAATGGCCTGCTGAACCGTATCACCCATGGCGGTCACACCCAGCACACGCCCGCCGCTGGTAACGCACTGGCCGTCCTTCATGGCAGTTCCAGCATGAAATACATACACATCCTGCAGCCTGGCCGCATCATCAAGGCCGCTGATCGTATCGCCTTTGCGCACATCTCCAGGATACCCTGCAGCTGCCATAACGACACACACCGTGGCCTTGTCATGCCACTCGATGCTCTTGCCGGACAGGTCACCCTTGGCCACCGCCATCAAGAGCGGCACGATATCAGACTTCATCCGCATCAGCAGCGGCTGGCACTCCGGGTCACCGAAACGGGCATTGAACTCCAGGGTTTTTACCTGGCCATCCTTGACCATCAGGCCGGCATAGAGGATCCCCTGATAGGGGCGTCCCTCGGCGGCCATACCATCCACAGCGCGGCGCAGCACCTCGGTCATGGCACGCTCATGCACATCCGGGGTAACTACCGGCGCCGGCGAATAAGCCCCCATGCCGCCAGTGTTGGGCCCCTGATCGCCATCAAAGATATTCTTGTGATCCTGGGCACTGGCCAGCGGAATGATGTGCTTGCCATCGGTAATCACCAGAAAAGAGGCTTCCTCACCGGTCAGAAACTCTTCGATGACCACGCGGGAACCGGCACTGCCAAAGGCGTTGCCGCTAAGCATATCCGTAACCGCCGCGACCGCCTCTTCGCGGGTCTGGGCGATGATCACACCTTTGCCCGCAGCCAGGCCGTCGGCCTTGACCACGATCGGTGCCCCGGTCTTGTCGATAAATGCCGTGGCCTCGGCCACATCGCTAAACACACCGTAGGCGGCGGTAGGCACATTGTATTTGTGCATCAGATCCTTGGAAAAGGCCTTGCTCCCCTCAATCAGCGCCGCATCCTGTGTCGGACCGAAGATCATCAGGTCATGATTGCGGAAGGTATCCACAATCCCCAGGGAAAGCGGCTGCTCCGGACCAACCACGGTCAGGTCAATCTGCTCGTTCCAGGCAAACTCCAGCAGCTTGCCAACGTCATCGGCCTTGATATCCAGATTCTGGGCTATAGCAGCCGTACCGGGATTACCGGGGGCACAGTAGACCTTTTTCACCAGCGGAGACTGGGCTATCTTCCAGGCCAGGGCATGTTCGCGGCCGCCACCACCGACAACAAGAACTTTCATATTTTCACCTCGGTTCAAATTACTAAGTCAAACTTCAAAAAACAGAAATAGAACACGGAAAAAGCGGATTTAACGGATTAAGGGCAGATATACCTTCAGCCATTATGAAATCTGACGTTATCCGCTGTTTCAGATTTGATCCGCGTTCCATGTTTTTGAATATTTCAATGTCTAAAGTGACGCATATTGGTAAACACCATCGCCATCTCGTGCTCATCCGCCGCCGCTATCACCTCGGCGTCGCGCATGCTGCCGCCCGGTTGGATCACCGCGGTGATGCCTGCCGCCGCCGCATTGTCAATGCCGTCACGGAAGGGGAAGAATGCATCCGAGGCCATGACGGCACCCGGCACCTGCAAACCGGCCTGCTCGGCCTTGATGGCGGCAATACGGGCAGAGTTGACGCGGCTCATCTGGCCGGCCCCCACGCCGATGGTCATGTTTTCCTTGCAATAGACAATGGCGTTGGACTTGACAAACTTGGCCACCCGCCAGGCAAACTGCAGGTCTTTCATCTCCTGTTCGGTGGGCTGGCGCTTGGTAACCACCTTGAGCCCATCGAGCAGTTCCAGGTCGGCGCTCTGCACCAGCAGACCACCGTTGACACGTTTCATATCCAGGCGGGCAGCCGACTTTTCCGGCCACATGCCGCACTCCAGCAGACGAACGTTCTTCTTGGATGCAACCACTTCAATGGCTGCCGCTGAGACAACCGGCGCGATAATCACCTCCACAAACTGGCGGTCACAGATGGCCTTGGCAGTTTCGCCGTCCAGCTCACGGTTGAAGGCGATGATACCGCCGAAGGCCGATTCCGGGTCGGTCGAATAGGCGCGGTCATAGGCTTCCAGGATATTCTTGCCGACAGCCACACCACAGGGGTTGGCATGTTTGACGATCACGCAGGCCGGCCCTTCGCTGAACTGCTTGACGCACTCCAGGGCAGCATCGGTATCGGCAATATTGTTGTAGGAGAGTTCCTTGCCCTGAAGCTGACGGGCGGTGGAGATGGAGGCCTCGGCAATATTTTTTTCCACATAAAATGCGGCCGACTGGTGGGCGTTTTCGCCGTAACGCAGATCCTGCACCTTTTTCACCTGCAAGGTGAATGTAGCCGGAAACGGCTCGACACCTTCACCCAGCCTGGCCCCCAGATAATTGGAAATTGCGCCGTCATAAGCGGCGGTATGCTGATAGACCTTCACTGCCAGCCCGAAGTTGGTCTTTGGCGAGACAGCGCCGCCATTGGCCTTCATCTCCGCCAGCACGGCAGCGTAGTCGCTGCTGTCTACCAGCACGGTCACATCGGGATAGTTCTTGGCGGCGGAACGCAGCATGGTCGGGCCACCGATGTCGATATTCTCGATGGCATCCGCCAGCAGGCACCCGTCCTTGGCGACGGTCGCCTCAAAGGGGTAGAGGTTGACCACGACCATATCTATATTCTCGATGCCGTGTTCCTTCATCTTGGCCACATGGGCAGGGTTGCTGCGCATCCCCAGCAGACCGCCATGCACCTTGGGATGCAGGGTCTTGACACGGCCATCCAGCATCTCCGGAAAACCGGTAAACTCGGACACATCCTTGACTGTCAATCCGGCTTCACGCAAAAGTTTCGCGGTACCGCCGGTGGAAAGTATCTCAACGCCGTAACCGGCCAGTTCTTTTGAAAATTCAACAACACCTGTCTTGTCTGAGACGCTGATCAGCGCCCTGGTAATCTTGGCCATTTTTTAACTCCCGTTTTCAAAATTGTATTCTCACTGCAGGGGGCGGCCCTCTGTGGCTGCCCGATTCAGGACAACCACGCAGGGGTGCCCCTACATGGGGAAATCGATATTATTAAGGAACAAGCTCTCAAAAAGCGGAGTGCCGGATAGCGGAATCACCCTGAACCGTGCGGCCAGGCTTTCAACCTCTTTAAAACCGCCATCTCTGCAAAGGGCACGCTCAGCTCCAGCCAACGCACCTTCAGGGATGAAAACTGTGTTTTTTACCATGTTTTCGTCGAAAACTCCAACTGTTTTGAGCCATTCAGGATTCAGCACCGCCCCGAACGAGCCGGTCAAAACGACCTGCTCCAACCCGCCCGGCAATATTCCTGATCTGTCAAACAACACCTCCATGCCTGCCCTGATAGCGCCTTTGGCAAGCTGAATCTGGCGGATATCCGACTGGGTCAACAGCAATAGCCGCTCTGCATCACGGTAAATTACAAAAGCATTCTCATCGTTTTGGACAATCAGTCTGGCAGCCAGGTTGGAAGGGATTTCAGCGGCGTCGCGCAGACGCCCGGTGTGTTCAAGCAAACCGCAACCCAGCATTTCAGCAGCCGCCTCAATAGCAGCAGATCCGCAAATACCGCGGGGAGGTACGTTACCTATAACAGATATTTTCAGCTTTTCATCTGCGATACGGACTGCACTGACAGCACCCGGCAGCGCCGCCATACCGCAGGACAGGTTGCCCCCCTCGAAGGCCGGCCCGGCTGCCGCCGATGTTGCCCAGATCGTATCACCCGCAACCAGCGCCATCTCGCCGTTGGTGCCCATATCGAGGAAAAGCCGTGATCCGGGGACCGGGGACCGGGACCCGTAACTATTACCGACACGGTCAACTGACACGGTCAACTGACTCTGCCCATACAAAAACGCCACCGTGTCCCCCCCCACAAAGCCGCCCGGCATGGGAAAGATATGGATCGAGGCATCACCGGGCCAGTTGAGCTCAGAGGCATTGATTGTCTTGCCACAGCTAAACAGGGGGCGGTAAGGAGGGAAGGCCAGTGATTTGACCGGCAGTCCTAGCAGGATGTGCTGCATGGCCGGATTACCGGCAATGGCGATTTGACTGATATCACTCCAAGCTATGCCGGCCTTGGCGCACACCTCACTGCCCAGGCGCAGCAGTTCGGCACGGATGATTGCCGACATTTCCAGCAGCACCTCACCGGAATGCACCGCCACATCCAGCCGGGCAACCACATCCGCCCCGAAACGACGCTGGGGATTCATAGCGCCGGCCATGGACCGACGTTCCCCGTTGACAGTATCAATCAGCGATGCCGCCAGGGTTGTGGTTCCCAGATCAATAGCCAGTGCATACATAGAATTCACCGCAGAAGTTGAATTAGATCATCGGAATCATGAGCCGGCTTGTCAGAACAATTGGTTCGCAGTCAGGACTCTTGTCCCGTTAAGATGCTTCCAGAAATGTACTACATCGGCCAGAGCATCCACAAGCAGGTAATTGCCTGCTGCATCGTTCATTTTGACAACCGATATGTTAGCAACAACCCCTGCAAGCCGGGGTGCAGGCTACACCAGACCACTTTGCGCTGATCGCATTTTCCGCTTCTGTTATCCTCATTGACCGTGGTACTAATTGCAAAAATCATCTGTTTCGACTGGAAAGTGCCATGCCTGAAAAGATACGTTTTACGCCGCAGCTGATTGACAGCCACTGCCTGATTGACGTGCGTACACCTCTGGAATTTGAAGAGGATCACATCCCCGGCGCCATCAACGTGCCGCTACTGACAAACGAAGAACGGGTGGAGATCGGGATCATGCACAAAAACGTCGGGCCTGTCCAGGCGCGAAAACGTGGCTTGGAAATGACCTGCCCGCGTTTTTACGACATGGTCTCCCGAATAATTTCCGTAGCGGACGGCAGGCCGGTTGTGGTTTATTGCTGGCGCGGCGGCATGCGCAGCAATTCGGTTGCCTTGTTGCTTGAGATCTGTGGAACACCGGCCATGCAACTGGTTGGCGGCTACAAATCCTATCGCAAGCATGTAATGGACTTCTTTGAAAAATGTGACTTTGCAGGCCCACTGATCGTGATCCACGGCATGACCGGCACCGGCAAGACCGAATTCATCAAACAACTGGACACCAGCAAGTGGTCGCCCATTGACCTGGAGGGACTGGCCTGTCATCGTGGTTCAGCCTTTGGTTCACTCGGCATGCAGCAAGATTTCAGTCAGAAGTGGTTTGAGTCACTGCTTTGGGACGCATTCCGTCGCATGCCGCCGGACAGACCAATCGTTTTGGAGGGGGAAAGCCGGCGGATTGGCCGCTATTTTCTACCCGGCAACCTGTATTCCAGGATGTCGGAGGGGTGCAGGGCATGGGCCTATGCCTCACTGGAAACCCGCGTTAAACGGCTCACGGCAGAGTACGCCAAACCGGAGTACAAAACAGGCATGCTGCTGGCCCTTGAAAGAATCAGAAAAAAACTGGGCGGCATACATCACATGCAGCTGCAGGAGCTGATTGAAACCTGGGATGTGGAAGGAATCGCCCAAGGCTTGATTGAAAGCTACTATGACAAAACATACTACAGCACACGCGACTGGACTGCCGAAATCGATTTGGAGCTTGAGGATTATGTGCGGGCCGAAGCGGAGCTGCTGCATTTCTGGAACAGCCGTAATGCAGACGCGCGTCAAGACATCCAGGCGGCTGACACCCTGTAAAATCCGCAGACGCCGGTCATGGCCGGCGTCTTATCACAGGCTGTATTCAGCAGACAATGTGTTTCCCGCTATTTGAGATACACCCGCGGCACCCGCTTGCTGATGCTGCAAAACAACTCATACGGTATGGTTCCGGCCTCCGTGGCAAGCTCCTCGGCGCTGACACAGTTACCCACACTGTCCATGCCCATCAGCAGCACCTCATCCCCAACGGATACCCCCTCAATACCGGTCACATCCAGCATGATCCAATCCATGCAGACCGTGCCGGCCACCCGGGCCCTCTGCCCGCGGATCATTGCATTGCCTCTATTTGTCAACGCACGCGGATACCCGTCCGCATATCCCACCGGCACACTGGCGACCAGCGTCCGGTCAGCAGCCGTGAAACGGCGCGCATAGCTGATGGTGGTGCCGGATTCAACCCACTTCAACATGGCAATGCGGCTTTTCAGACTCATGACCGGCCTGATATCCAGCTTGCCCGTAAAGTCAGCGGAAGGTATGGCGCCATACAAGGCAATGCCGGGGCGAACCAGGTTACAGAATGGCAATTCCTTCAACATGGTGGCAGCGCTGTTGGATATATGCACATAACGCGGCGTAAAACCGGCCTTGCGCACCTCGGCCAGAGCCCACGCGAAACGTTCCGACTGCAGCCGGGTGAAGTACTGCCCCGGCTCGTCCAGTTCGTCAGCACTGGCAAAATGAGACATGATCCCTTCCAGGGCAATATTGGGCAATCTGCGCAACTCTTTCAAAAATGCCGGCGCATCGGCATAGCAGATGCCCAGCCGCCCCATGCCCGTATCGATCTTCAGGTGCACCTGGGCCTTGCGGAACAGCTTGCCGGCTGCCTGATTAAGCGCCTGGGCCTGTTCCAGCGTAAAAATAATGGTGGACAGATTATAGCCGATGCACTTGCGTTCCTGGCCCGGATAAACACCGCCCAATAGCAGCACCGGCTTGTCAATGCCAGCCTTGCGCAGTTGTATCCCCTCGGCCAGAAAGGCAACCCCGAAGGCATTCACGCCCAACTGTTCAAGTTCGCGGCTGACATCCATGAAACCATGTCCATAGGCGTCGGCCTTGACCACAGCCAGCACCTCTGTCCCCTCAGGAATGGACGAACGGATATGCTGGTAATTATAACGCAACGCTTTCAGGTCAATTTCTGCAATGGTTGGACGACTGTCGTACAAAATGCGTTACTCCTCGTCTGAAAAATCTTTATAAATCACCCTGTTGGTATTACCATGTCCGTTGAAGACTGTAAAGGTCGTTGACCGTGTCCGTAATGATTAAAAAAACAATAACGGCCAACGGACAACCGACACGCATCCCGGGTTGTCAACCCCATTGACACAGCCGGCAAGTTCCAGTAGTGTAACCCGCTGCAAGGCCCTGGGGGAGTTCACTAGAACTGAGATGATTGATTGAATCAGACCCTTTGAACCTGATCCGGCTGATACCGGCGTAGGAAAGCGGCTGCAGTGACGTCTTCATTTTCCGGCCGCCCTGATTCCATTGTCAGTGCGGCTTTTTCTTTAGGAAGGCAAAACGATGAGTGAAGCAGGCCACCCATTCCGGCTGGTTGTCAATAAAGCAGCTCCCCGACCCGTTATCAAAGGTATTTACCTGATCACCGACCAGGGAGACAACCTGAGGGAACGTGTTGCCACTGCACTGCGTGGCGGAGTTTCGGTTCTGCAGTATCGAGCCAAGGACAAGGACTTCGATGCCTGCCTCAGCGAAGGTGCAGAGCTTAAAAAACTGTGTCTTAACTATGGCGTGCCGTTCATTGTCAACGATGACCTGAAACTGGCCCGTGCTCT
>DAONZY010000011.1:0-41398 GCA_035407085.1 Deltaproteobacteria bacterium
GGTGGAGCGCGGGGCGCTCTGGAAGGAGTGTCAGGTCCGGCTGCATGCACTGGCCGATGCCGTTAACGACTATACCTCAACCCTGCGGAGCCTGGTGCGGCGCTGTGAAGACCTGCCGGAGAAGCTTAAGGAGCGCATGTCTGACCAGCTGGTCGATGCCGGCGGCATCGAGAGAAGGCTGCAGGCCATGGCGGAAGCGCTGTTATTTTGTATCGGAGATGCGGAGGAGTATTGCCGCTGGCTGGAGGTCAAGCGGGGCTCACGCGGCATTCAGGCGCGGATCTGTGCCGCACCGCTGGATGTGGCTGCCCAGGTCAAGGAAAGTGTGCTGGATCGGATCAAGACGATGATTGTTACATCCGCCACACTTACGGTGGGTGGTGACTTTGGCTACCTGAAGAGGCGCACCGGCTTTGCACTGCTGGACAAAGGGCGTCTGGACGAACTGCGTCTGGCCTCCCCATTTGATTACAACCGACAGGTTTTCGCGGCAGTGCCGGATGACATGCCTGAGCCGACGGCCTCGGGCTACCGTGCGGCCCTGGAACAGCACATCCTGCAGGCGATCTCCATCTCCGGCGGCGGCGCCTTTGTGCTGTTCACATCCTATGACCTGCTCAACAAGGTTTACACGACCCTGGCACCGGAACTGGCCAGGCGTGGCATTGTGGTCATGAAGCAGGGGGAAACCGGGCGGCATGCCCTGTTGGCCCGTTTTCGCAAGGAACAGAGCGGGGTGTTGTTTGGCACCGATTCGTTCTGGGAGGGTGTGGATGTCAAGGGGGAGGCCCTGCGCCTGGTGATCATGACCCGGCTGCCGTTCCAGGTGCCCACCGAACCGGTGCAGCAGGCCCGGTCGGAACGCATCGAGGCCACGGGCGGTGACTCGTTCCGGGATTTTTCCATCCCGCAGGCGGTGATCAAGTTCCGTCAGGGGTTCGGCCGTCTGATCCGCAGCCGTGATGACCGCGGGGCGGTGCTGATTCTTGATCGCAGGCTGACAACGAAAGGTTATGGCAAGATTTTTCTGCGTTCTCTTCCGGATATGGAACTGGTGAGGGGGGATTCGGGGGAGATGTTTGAACGGATGCGTGTGTTTTTTCTGGCTAGCAAGCAGGTGGAGTAATATCTGCTGATTACACAGATTGTTTAATGTATTCAGACAAAATGTGGGATGGTGTCCCTGATTTTAACCCCTGAGAATATCCCCGCCCGTAGGAGGCACTCAGCATGATCGGTCTGATTTTCTTTGGAGCAATTTTTTTCTGGGCATGGCTAGGAGTTAAGCTGTGGAAGCGATTTATCAAACCTTATGTGCCTTCAACAAAACTAGGAACCTGTCTAACTCTTTTTCTTGCGGCAGTCTGGTTTATTGGACCGGTATTTGATGAAATCCTTGGAGCCTGGCAATTCAAACAGCTTTGCCGCGAAATGCCGTCAACCAAATTCTATGGCCCGATTGCCGTAGGTCCTGGTGTGTTCTTTGACGAACAGGGACAGCCAAAGTGGAAGAATAGTGATGAATTCTCGGCTATCAGGCGCAAGACAAATGTTTGGGAAAAAGAAATGTTTAAGTTTTATGACGAGGGACGCACATTAAGAAAATGGCCAATGCCAATTGAAGAAGTACACAATGTTTATTTGGATAGGACAACTGGAAAAACTACTCTTGAAAGCTTTGCCCGTTACTCAAAAGGCGGGTGGCTCAGAAGGTTTACTGGCATGGGTGGTTACCAATGCCCCATAAAAGGGCGGTATCCGCGTGATGAAGAGAGAATAATTTTCAAGGCAAAATAGAATCGGGCAACGCCCCGCGTTCCATCAAGGAAAGCGGGGCGTTTTTATTGCAGATAATTTATGTGCAAAGGGAATTACTTTGGCTACCTTTACATCAAAATGCTATAGTCAGAACCATGAAACCTTCTCGTTCTCCATGGTGCGGATTCCCTGAAGTAATCATTCATGCGCCGGAATCAGCAGTAAAAAAGCACCCGCTTTACGCTGCAGCAAAGTCAGGTGATGCCGCTGCTGCCCAGCTACTTGTAAAAGAGCTGATTTCTGTGGAGAGTATTCTGGCATTGCAGCTCATTATAAGGAATGCCAAGCCAATTCTGATCAGCGCGCACGCTTATGAATCACAAGGAACAAACGCCATACCGCAGGCAGTGGCTGATGAGCTGGGTGAACGCATTGGTCTGCCTGTGGATCAGTCCATAGTTCAGACAAATGTCGTTGGACATACAGGTGCAAGCGGGTTTGCACGTCTTGCAAGGCCGGCCTTGTTTGATGGTGAGATAGAGTCTGGAAGGGAATATCTGATTGTTGATGATTTTGTCGGCCAAGGTGGAACCCTTGCCAATTTGCGAGGATTTATAGAGTTAAAGGGAGGCAGGGTTCTTGCCGCCACGGTATTGACCGGCAAACCATATTCAGCTAAACTTAGCCTTGAATCAACGCAACTTGAAGAACTGAGGAAAAAACATGGCAACGATTTTGAAAAATGGTGGCATAAAAAGTTTGGTTACACCTTCGACTGCCTTACTCAATCAGAAGCTCGGTATCTCTCCAAAACCGAGGATGCTGACAAAATCCGAGATAGAATTACTGAGGAAGAGCAAACAGGAAATGTCGCAGGCACATAAAGCGGCATAATATACAGTTCTTGCGAAAACAAAGCGCCCCGCTTTCCTTGATGGAAGGCGGGGCGTTATTTGTTTGTAAACCTCAGAATCAGAATTTCTGGTCGGCGTAGTCCACCCATCCACCGGCACTAACCAGTGCCTTGTCGAAGGGCGATATCTCAAAGTGAAAACTCTTCTGTTTGTCTCCCCCGCTGACATGGAGGGTCTGTGCGTCCATGTCGATTTTGATGGCGGCATCGCTATCTCCGGCATGGCTGAAAATCTGTTCGATATCGGCCTTGGGCAGTTCAATGGCGGCCATGCCGCAGTTGAACATGTTCTGGCGGAAGATGCGGGCAAAGGATTCGGCGATGACGGTGTTGATGCCGTTGACCTCGAATACCCAGGGGGCGTGCTCACGGGATGAGCCGCAGCCGAAGTTGGCGCGGGAGACGACTACGCTGGCCGCTTTTGTTTTTTGCCCCTGCGGGTCAAAACCCTCCAGCTTCAGGTCTTCCAGGATGTACGGCTTTAGATCTTCCTTGGTGATCTCGGTCAGGTATTTGGCCGGGATGATCTCATCGGTATTGATGTCGGAACGGTCGAGGAAAAGAACTGGGCCTCCGAATGTTTTCATATGTTTATCTCCTTTATGGAAAGTCAAAATCTGTCAGCCACAGAGTTCACAGAGAACACAGAGGAAATTCAAAAGGGTAAAACAGAATAAGAGTTTCGCTGTAATCCATACTTATGTTGCCAGCAGATTACGTTATGATTCTTATTTGTCTTTTTGTTTGTCTCTGAGACCTCTGTGCCCTCTGTGGCAAAATGTCTTAAAGATATGTTCTTGGGTCAGCCAGTTTGCCTTCTATGGCGCACGCCGCCGCGGTTGCCGGTGACATCAGATGCACCATGCCCCCTTTGCCCATCCTGCCCATGAAGTTACGGTTGGTGGTGGAGGCGCAGACCTCGCCTTCGGCCAATACGCCGTTGGACATGCCCAGGCAGGCGCCGCAGGTCGGGTTGGTCACACAGAAACCGGCCTGCATGAAGATCTCGATCAAGCCTTCCTGGTTGGCATCACTGAATACCTTGGGGGTGGCCGGGGAGAGGATGCCGCGCACGCCGTCAGCCAGTTTTTTCCCTTTCAGGATAGCGGCGGCAATGCGCAGGTCTTCCAGGCGGCCGTTGGTGCATGAGCCGATGTAGATCTGGTCGACCAGGGCACCTTGCATCTCGGTGATCGGCTTGCTCTGGTCCGGTTTGTAGCCGAATGTAACCATCGGCTGCACGCTGGCAGCATCGATGTCGATCACCTTCTCATACTGCGCGTCGGCATCGGCGCACCATTTGGAATAATCTGCCAGCGCCGCCTCTTTGCTGGCAAATTCGTCTTTGATGAATGGCCAGAGATATTCCACGGTGGTCATGTCAGGCATGCAGATGCCGGATGTGCCGCCGGCCTCGATGGCCATGTTGCACAAGGTCATGCGGGAATCCATGGTCATTTCGTCAATGACATTGCCGTGGAATTCCATGACCTTGTCGGTGGCGCCGTTGACGCCGATCAGGCCGATGATGTGCAGGATCACATCCTTGGCGTAAACCCCTTTGGCCAGTTTGCCGTTGACGTTGAAACGGATGGTTTTGGGCTCGCGGAAGGCGCAGACCCCTTTGAGGATGCCGACTTCCAGGTCGGTGGTGCCCACACCGGCGGCAAAGGCGCCGAAAGCACCGTGGGTACAGGTATGCGAGTCGCCCATGATGATGGTGAAGCCGGGACGGATGTACCCCTTTTCGGGAAAGATGGCGTGACAGACACCGTTGGCGCCCACGTCGAAGAAGTCCTTGATGTCGTGGCGGCGGGCCCAGTCGCGCAGGATCTTGGCCTGGGTCGCTGTTTTGCTGTCCTTGCTGGGGGTGACATGGTCGATGACGGCCTTGATCTTGGTGTTGTCAAAGACACGGTCCTTGCCGCGACGGATCAGGTCGTCAATGGCGATGGGGGTGGTGATCTCGTGGCAGAGCACGCGATCCAGCCGGAGCACCTTGGTGCCGCTGAACGGCTCATCAACCAGATGCGCTTCAAAAATCTTTTCTGCAGTTGTTTTTCCCATAGGATGGCCTTTCTTTGATGAATATGTTTTTTGTGCTGTATGTAGCGAAAGGTGAGGTTTGATTGTGCAATAGAATTGTTATAGCTGACTGACTGCCATCGAGAAAGCAGTATGTTGCGAGGTGTTCATCGTGCTTGGAGATGGCGGGTTGGGTCATCCTTTGTTTTGAAGATGTCTTACAAACATCTGGGCCGCTACGGGGAGGGTATTGAAGGTGCGCACGCAGATCTTCAACTCCCGTCTGGCCCAGGGTTCGTTCAGGTCGATCGGGTGCAGGCGCAGTCCTTTGAAATACGGTTTGGCAGCACCCTTGGGGACAATGCCGATGCCCAGACCGGCTTCCACCATCAGGCAGAGCGCATCGAAGCTGCCGACCTGGATCCTCAATTTAAGTGGCCGACCGAGATTTTCCGCTGTTCTGACGATCTGCCGGTGCAGCGAACTGCCAACCCGCAGTCCAACGTAGTCGTAATCCAGTGTCTCGCTGAAGCAGATTGATTTGCGTTGGGCCAGCGCATGGTCCTTGGGGACGATGACGATCAGCTGGTCATTGTGGTATGGGTAGAATTCCAGATCCGGGCGCTGGGTGGCGGTGGTGACGATACCCACGTCGGCGGTGCTGTCGGCAACGGCGCGGATGATCCCTTCGCTGACGTTTTCCTCTAGATGGATATGGATTTGCGGATGCAGTTCCATGAATGTTCCGATCTCCCTTGGCAGGAACTGGTTGATGGAGGAGATGTTGGCGCAGAGCCGCACATGACCGCGCACCCCGCTGGAATACTCGCTGATCTGCAGGGCCATGTTGCTGAGGTCGTTCAGTACCCCCCTGGCGAGATGCAGCAGGGTAACTCCGGCGTCGGTCGGTACCACACCCTTGTTGGTGCGCGTGACCAGCGGTGTACGGAACAGGGATTCCAACTCGCTGATACGCTTGCTGACTGCTGATGCGGCGATGTGTTCCCGATCGGCGGCAGCGGCGATGGTGCCTTCCTCAACAACGGCAACGAACAGTTTTAGTGAAAACGGGTCGATATGCATGGATCGTGAATGCCGCCTAATTGTTCTGGAAAGGATGCAGTTGGTAGTGTATAAAATCATCGATAAATATGCAAAACAATCGTTGTTTGAGTCGCCGTGACTTATTGTGTCGCAATGGTGGTGTAGTCTGCTGATCGGCGACGTGTGGCCCTTTTTTATTTCAGACATTACGAAATGTTGGTGTATTTGGATTTAGGTTGGACTGTCCTGTAAACGGCATTTAACCACAGTGTACACAGAGTTTTTTGAGAAAAGGCAGAGGGTTGTAAATTTTGCAATTCTGCAAACTGGTGAATATGAATAAAGCGAATTCATTAATGATTTCTCGGTATTCTCCGCGTTCTCTGTGGTTAGCAGTTGTTTGAATGGCTTATTTGGGGGGGAAGAAAATGCGAATTGCAACACTAAGCATTGGTGATGAGTTGCTGTGCGGTCAGGTTACGGACACCAACGCCGGCGTTATTGCAGCGGCGCTGCTGGATAACGGCCTGCGGGTGCAAAGACACATGGCTGTGGGGGATAACGAGCTGGACATTATGGAGGCCCTGACCGATCTGCATCGCAACTGCGATGTGATCATCGCCACCGGCGGGCTTGGTCCGACCGTGGATGATATGACCACCCATGCCGTGGCACGTGCAACCGGGCGCAGGCTGGTGGTCAGCGAAGAGGCGCGGGGGCATGTCCAGAGGATGACGGAGCAGATGGGTATTGGTTCGATTTTGACATCGCCGCTGGCAGACAAGCAGGTGATGTTGCCGACCAAGACGACGCTGATCCATAACCCGACCGGCACGGCCTGTGGCTTTCACCTGATCCACAACAACTGCCACATGTTTTTTATGCCGGGCGTGCCTTCTGAAATGCAACTTATGCTGGTGGATGCGGTGATTCCCTTCCTGATTGAACGGCTGCCAAGACGGCGGGAGATTGTCTGCTGCCGATTCAATGTATTCGGTCCGCGCGAGGCCGAGGTGGATGAATTGCTCAGGGGCATTGCCCGGCCCTCCAGTGGCCTGTCTCTGGGGATCTGCGTCGGCTATCCGGGCATGCAGATCACCTTGCGGGCCGAGGCGGACAGCCGGGAGGAAAGCGAGGCGCTGCTGGCCCCTTCGGTTTCGGCTGTGCGCCGCCGTCTGGGGGCCTGGCTTTGCTCGGAGGGTGATGAGACTCTGGCGGGAAAAGTGGCCGGCTTGTTCCGCAGCAGGGATCAGACGCTGGCGCTGGCGGAATCGTGTACCGGCGGCATGATTGCCCAGATGGTCACGGCCGTGGCCGGCAGTTCGCAGTATTTTCAGGAAGGTGCGATAACATACAGTAACACGGCCAAGATGCGTCAGCTCGGTGTGCCATTTGATCTGCTTAATCAGCATGGGGCGGTCAGCGCCGAAGTGGCCACGGCCATGTCCCGTGGTATTCGAGCGGCGGCTGGCAGTGATGTGGGACTGGCTGTGACCGGCATCGCAGGGCCGGAGGGGGGGACGGAAGAAAAGCCGGTCGGCACGGTCTATATTTCGCTGTCGGACGGACAGGGGGATTGTTGCCGGCGTTACAGCTTCCGTGGCAGCAGGGAACAGATCAGGATCATGACCGCCTGGACAGCGCTGGACCGGCTGCGACGGCACCTGCAGGGGACGGTTGTCGGATAGTAAATGGCTTGCTTGACAGCTCAGCCATATGATAATCTATTGCGCTTTTAGTCGCAAAATACACACATGATCGGGAGACCAAAACATGTCAGACAAGAATGCGGCTCAGGAAAAAAACAAGGCGATTGACCTGGCGCTCAGCCAGATAGAAAAGCAATTCGGCAAAGGCGCTATCATGCGTTTGGGCAATGACGAGGCCCTGCCTGGGGTAGAGGCGATTTCCACCGGCGCAATCTCGCTGGATATGGCCCTGGGAGTCGGCGGTGTGCCCCGGGGCAGGATTATTGAGATTTATGGGCCTGAGTCTTCCGGCAAGACTACCCTGGCACTGCATATTGTGGCTGAGGCCCAAAAATTGGGCGGTATCGCCGCATTTGTTGATGCCGAGCATGCCCTGGATATCGGCTATGCCCGCAAGCTGGGGGTCAAAACCGATGACCTGCTGGTATCCCAACCGGACACCGGCGAGCAGGCGCTGGAAATTGCCGAAACCCTGGTGCGCAGCGGCGCCATTGATGTGCTGGTGGTTGACTCGGTAGCGGCCTTGGTGCCCAAGGCAGAGATCGAAGGGGATATGGGCGACTCCCACATGGGGTTGCAGGCCCGCCTGATGTCACAGGCGCTACGCAAGCTGACCGGTATTATCTCCAAATCCAACTGCTGTGTGATCTTTATCAACCAGATTCGCATGAAGATCGGCGTCATGTTCGGTAATCCCGAAACCACAACCGGCGGTAACGCCCTCAAGTTTTACGCATCGGTGCGTATGGATATCCGCAAGATTGCCACGCTCAAGCAGGGTGACCAGGTGATTGGTTCCCGTACGCGGGTTAAGGTGGTCAAAAACAAGGTGGCACCGCCGTTCAAAGAGGTGGAGTTTGATATACTCTACGGCGAGGGCATCTCACGGACCGGTGATGTGCTGGATCTGGCGGTGGACAAGGCTGTGGTGGAGAAGAGCGGCGCCTGGTATTCCTACGGCAAGGAGCGCATCGGGCAGGGACGTGAAAATGCCCGTACCTGGCTGACGGATCATCCGGAGGCGCTGGCCGAGATCGAAGCCCGACTGATGGACCTGCTCAAGGCGCCCCAGCAGAAATAGTTTTACACGGCGTTTTCGGGTGAAGCATGGCAGAAATGCTGTGCGGACCAGTGCCGGTCTTGTGGTATCATTAAAGCCTGTCCCAGGCGTCCATGAGCGGAGGTAGAGTATGGATCTGAACGAGATTCTGACCATAGCAGTAAAGGCCAAAGGTTCCGATGTGCACATCAAGACCGGCTTGCCGCCGATCGTGCGCATCGATGGCCGGTTGCACCCGATCCCCAATGCCCCCCGGCTTTCACCTGATATTGTTGGTTCCATGGCCCAGTCCATGATGAACGACCGCCAGCGGCGCATATTCGAGGAGAACTCGGAGGTGGATCTGGCCTATGCCGTGCCTGGTCTGGGGCGGTTCAGGGTCAGCGTGTTCAAGCAGCGTGGCACCGTGGCCATGGTCTTCCGTGCCATTTCCTTCAGCATCCCGAGCCTGGAGGGGCTCAATCTGCCGCCGATCATCCGCAAGCTCTGTTCCGAGGAACGCGGCCTGATCCTGGTGACCGGCACGACCGGATCGGGCAAATCCAGCACGCTGGCCGCCATGATTGACTGCATCAACAACAGCCGGACCTGCAACATCATCACGATTGAGGACCCGGTGGAGTTTCTGCATCGCGACAACAAGAGCATTATCAGTCAGCGCGAGGTCGGCACCGATACCCCGACCTTCGCCGGCGCCCTTAAAGGGGCGCTACGGCAGGATCCGGACGTTATTCTAGTCGGCGAGATGCGCGACTATGAAACCATTGAAACCGCCATGACTGCCGCCGAAACCGGCCATCTGGTCATGTCGACCCTGCATACCATGGATGCTGCTGAAACTATCAACCGCATCATCAGTGTTTTCCCCCCCTATCATCAGCGCCAGGTGCGTATCCAGCTGGCCAGTATCATCAAGGGTGTCATATCACAGCGTCTGGTGCCAAGGGCCGACGGCAAGGGACGTGTCCCGGCGGTGGAGGTTATGCTTGGTACGGCACGCGTGCGTGAATGTATTGACGACAAGGACAAGACCAAGACCCTCAACGATGCCATTTCACAGGGCTTTGTCAGCTACGGCATGCAGACCTTCGACCAGTCGCTGATGAAGCTTTACACCAGCAGCATGATTACCTACGAGGAGGCCTTGCGCCAGAGTTCCAATCCGGATGACTTTGCCCTCAAGGTTTCGGGCATTTCCTCCACATCGGATGCCTCCTGGGACGGTTTCGAGACCAAGGAAGAAAAACCAGCCGAGGCGGAGTCGTTTGAAATCGAGAAATTCTGACGCGCCTCCGGCGCAGCAGGCCTGGCTGTATGCCTTGCGTCTTTTGGCTGCCCGTGACTATACCGTGTCCGGGATGGCCGGAAAATTGATCCGCAAGGGGTTTGCCGAGGATGATGTTCAGGCGGTGATTTGCCGATTGGAGCAGGAACGCTGGCTGGATGACCGCCGTTACGCAGAGCGTTTTGCCGAGGCGGCCCAGGCTTCAAACCGCTACTTCGGACAGCGGCTGAAACTGGAACTGCGCCGCAGGGGCATATCTGCTGAAATCATTGCCGAGCTCTCTTCTGCCGGCAGTCTGGAGTGTGACCAGCTTCAGCAGATTCGGGTTGTGATTGACAGGCGTTTCCCTGGCTTCAGTTTTCCAGAGGCGGATGAACGGGAAAAACGCCGCGTGCTGGGTTTTCTGCAGCGCAAGGGGTTCAGCCTGACTACAATTTGGGCGGTCCTGCGCAGGACGGGCGTTGAATAAAGCCATGGGCATCATTGCGGATGCCGGACGGGCATTTTCAGTACCAAACAAATCCAATTGTTATACGGTTTAGGGGATAGACCCATGAAGTCTGTGCAAATGCGTTTCTTTGTGGCCATGGTGCTAATGCTGCTGTCTGTTTTGCCCGTATGCGGCGCCATCAGCGCTCCGGTTACGGTTGATGTGGAGGGGTTTGCCTCCATCGCTGGCGGCAGGAAGGATGCGGCACGGGAGGCGGCCCTGAACAATGCCTTCAGGCGCGCCATTGAGCAGGTCGTGGGCGTGATGGTGGATTCGAAGACAGCGGTTGAGAATTCCCAGCTGCTTAACGATAATATCCTTTCAAAAAGCTCCGGCTTCATCAAGACATACCGGATTACCGGCGAGGCGTTCGATGCTGACAGCTGTCGGGTAAGCATAAATGCAACCGTATCGACCGTGCGTCTGGAGAAGGGGCTGGACGATATCGGCATGCTGATGCGCAAGCTGGGTAAGCCGCGTATCGCCGTGGTCATGACGGAGCAGAACATCGGCAATGACGGGCCGGTTGGTTCATTGAGCAGCGCTGCAGTCAGCGCCGGTATTGCCGAATCGGTGATTCATGATGTCTTTGGACGTAAAGGTTATAATCTGGTGGATCGGGAGACGCTGGTTGCCATTGCTGCACGGGAACGGCTGATCAGCAGCGGCAGTGTTCCGGTTGAGGCCGCCCTGCAGGTGGCTGTTGGCGGCGGGGCGGAAGTGGTCATCATCGGACAGGCCGTAGCCAAGGCAGGCGCATCTGCCATTAGCGGCACGAATATGCGCAGTTCTCAGGCAACCATAACGGCCCGGGTCGTTGATGCCGATACCGGCCAACTGGTCGCGTCATACTCGGCCAGGAGCACAGTGGCTCACGTGAATCCGACAGCGGGCGGTTCCGAGGCACTGGGCAATGCTGCCCGAGAACTGGCCGAACAGCTTAACCGCCAGATTGTATCCAAGTGGAGCCGCAAGGTGGCCGGTACAAGAACCGCCAGAATTTCGATCAGCGGAATTGCCTACAATGATATAGCGAGACTGCGCGGGCTTATGCGCCAGCAGCTTGTGCATGTGGAGGATACGGTGGAGCGGGGCTTCCGCAACGGAACACTCATGCTGGATGCCGAAATCACCTGCCCGGTGAAGGAGCTTACCGACGAGCTCATGTCTGCGCGCCTGAACGGTTTTCGGTTCAGGGTGCTGTCGTACACGGGAAACACACTTAAACTGAAAATGATCAGATAGATAGGGGGCTTGCCATGCATATACGAAAAACAGTGCTTTTGGGTCTTTGCACGCTGATGATGGCTGGTTGTGCATCGCCGGGCAAGGAGAGCTTTGATATCGGCAGGGAACTGGAAAGGCAGCAGCGTCTTGAGGATGCTCTGCCGATGTACGAGGAGGCGCTGGCCAAGGATGCGGGTAATACCGAGTTCAAGGCTGCGGCTGATATGGTGCGGGGGCGGCTGTCAAAGCGTCTGCTGGAAACGGCCCGGCAGCTGATGGCCGCAACACCTCAGAAGTATGAGGATTTGCGCAAGGCGCAGGAGTATGTCAACAGAGCCCTCAAGTACGACCCGTCCAGTGCAGACGCCCGCAGTATGTCTGAGGCACTGAAGGCACAGATGGATGCAATGGTGAAGAAGGCGGAAACAGCCTATGGGCAGGCGGTCAGGGCCCAGGAATCCAAGGATTGGGTGGGTGCGTTACACGGTTTCAGGGATGTGCGCTCCTACTACCCCAACTATATGGATGTGGCGACCAGGATACCGATAGTTGAAAGTCATGCCATGGCCTTCTATCTCAACCAGGCGGAGCACTGCCGGGCTGATGACGATCTGGACGGACAGATCAGGCACCTGGAATCGGCGCTGATGCTTCAACCTGCCAACAGCCAGGTTGCCGCTGTATTGAAGGAGGCCCGCTATGCCAATACGGTGGCGGGCAATCTCAAAAAGGCCGAGCAGCTTGCCCGGGAAAACCGTTGGGACCGGATGCGGATCTACCTCAAGCGTGCCCAGGCGATGCAGCCGGGCAAGGCCGATGTGGATCGGATCAACCGGCTGTCTGCGGATGTGGTCAGGAAGCTGATTGACAGGGCCAGCACTGATCTGGATAAAAAGGCGGTTTACAGTGCCTGTGTCGGCTTGAAGGGTGTGTATGACTTCAGCCCTGCGGCCTCCAAAACAGCGGAATACAGCAAGCTTCGCAGCCGTGTTGTTGCTGATGTGACCGTAAGGGTTGAAGAACTTGAAGCGGCGGGCAATGTGGGGCAGGCGCTTTTTCTGGCAGATTGTGTCAGCCAGTTAGTCCACCCCGGCAAGCAACTGCAGCATAAGATGCAGGGGCTGAAAGACAAGGTCAGGCAAAAGGTTGTCAAAAAGATCGCTATCATGGATTTCAGCGCGCCGGCCAGCAATGCCGATGCCGGTCGTCTTGTGACCGACAGCCTGCTTTCCTATATGACCCGCAATGCCAGCCGCGACGTCAAGATCCTGGCCCGCGATGTGCTGGGTACACTGATCAAGGAGATCGAAATGGGCCAGGCCGGCCTTTACGATATCGAGTCAGCCAAGAAATCAGGCAAACTCAAGGGTACCGATGTCTTTATCTTTGGCAGTCTGCTTCAGTATGCCGTAGAAAAAAATGTGGAGGAGGGGCATAAGACCGTTGTTGCCAAGGTCGGCATCGATAAGATGCCCAACCCTCAGTACAACGTCTGGATGGCGGCCAATCCACAGCCAACAGAGGAGGATCGCCGCCATGCGCCGCCTGCTTTCATTGAAAAGGACAGGACCGAGACGATCAGGTACAAGGTGGCCACACACCGCAAGAATGCCAATGTTACCATTTCATTCCGGGTGATTGATGTCGAGTCGGGTGAGGTTGTGATTACCAGGACGCTGAAGAGCAAGAAAGAGGCGATCGGCACATACTCGGAGGGCGTCGATGTGGCCGGTATTCCCTACAAGCGGCTTGAACTGCCTTCGGATGCCGATCTGCTTGAGAAGGCAGTTGATGAGTCGATCTCCAACCTGGGTCATCAGGTGCTTTCCAGATTTCAAAATCTGCAGGAGGGTTACCTGAACAGTGGCGATGTGCTCAAGAAAAAGGGCGAGCCGCTGATGGCTGTCGAGAGGTATGTGGATGCGATTGTATCGGAAGAGGTAAAAAACCTCAAATCTCCGGTTACGGAAAAGGCGCGGCGTGAAATCGACCTGCTATTGAAACAGCAGGAAAACTATCCCGGCTAGCAGGTGTCAGATATGCTGGCCCACACACAAACTTTGCGGAGTATTTCGATGATGGCAAGAATCATGGTCTGGACCATGGCAGCAGTTTTTTCTGCGGTGGCCGCATATGCGGATGTCTCCGGTTTCAGGCCTAAAATCGCCTGTGTGCCGTTCATGGCTACCAGCCTGCAGGCCATGGCCTTTACGGAAAGCATATCTGTGACCATGCTGAACAATATTGATCGCAGCAATGCCTTCGAGGTAGTTGAACGGAAGAAAACCGAGCACTATCTGGAGATGGAGGGGCTGCGGCTGGACAATCTGACGCAGGATGGGCTGCTCAGGATCGGTCGAAAGGCCGGGGTGGACTACATTATCTATGGTTCGGTCGGTTCGGCCGGGCCGGGCGTGGAGCTGCATGCCAATCTGCTGAATGTGCGCAGTGGAAGGCTGGCGCTGCAGGAAAGGCTGCGCATCTCCGAAAATGACTTCTCCCGTGTGATGGCGGAGTTGTCGGCCCGGGTGGTTGACTGGGTCAGAAATACGGATCGAGTTGCTGTTTCGACTGCCAAGGCGATTAAGATCAACGGCAAGGCACCGGCAAATCTGTCGGCCAGCGGCACCCCCAACAGCGTCAGGCTGGTGTGGGATTATTCCGATGCAAAGTCTGTTGCCGGTTTCAATATCTACCGTTCTGCCAATATTAACGGCCCCTATCATCAGCATGCCACCACGGTTGCACCGGCCTATGTGGATGAGAATCTGGGCCTGAATGAGGTCTTCTATTATAAGGTAGCGGCCGTTTCTCTGGATGGCCGGGCCTGTGATATGACGGCGCCGGTCAGGGGGGCCACCGCGATTGCGCCGCTGGCCCCGATCCTGATGAATGTGACAACGGGCATCAAATCCGGGCGGCTGGCCTGGCGACCGCGCCATTGTGCCGGATCGGATTCACGCATGGTGCCGGCCGGTTTCAGGGTTTATCGCGGCCAGGGCGAGCATGGCGCTTTGAAGCCGATAGCACGCCTGACGCTGGATGCACTGCAGTTCAATGATGCAGGACTTGCCGATGGGCAAAAGTACTGTTATGTGGTGACCTCCTTTAATGCCGACAATGCCGAGAGTGATAACTCCAGCCGGCTTTGTGATACCACGCTTGCCGCACCGCAAGGACTCAAGGGTATAAGTGCCAAAATCCGGCAGGTACCGCTTTCCTGGCAGCGGTATGCCGGTGCTGCGGAAGGATATGTGCTGTACCAGTCTGACAGCAGTGATGGTAAATATGCGCGGCTGGTTCGCATTGACAGCCTTGACAGCACCACATTTTTAGCCCAGAAACTGGCAGATGGGGCAGAGTACTGGTATCGCATCAGTGCCCTTGGCCCGGGAGGGGTGGAAACCGATCCTTCCGCGCCGGTCAGGGCGGTTACCAGAAATATTCCGCCCGCCCCCCGCAATCTGGCCGCTGTGGGCGGCCTGCCGCGCCGGGTGATGCTGAAGTGGCAATCGGCTGCAGCAGCAGAGGACGAGATCAGACAGGTGCTGATCTATCGTTCTGCGGGCGGCCGGAACGATGGTTATGAGCGGATTGCCGAAATTCCAGGCGACAGCTCGGAATATCTGGGTGACCGGACACCGCTTGCCGACAGGGCGACCTATCATTACCGGATTGCCGTGCAAAATTCCGGCAATGCCGTGAGCAGGTTCAGCGAAACCGTTTCCGCTGTCACCAAGCCAGTGCCGGCTGTACCGTCCAATCTGAAAGCGGTCTCGGGCGAACAGAAAAGGGTGCGCCTGAATTGGGACAAGAATCCGGAAGCTGATATCAAGCATTACTCGATTTATCGCAAACGTTCAGGCGATCAGGATTTCGAGCACGTGCATGATACGACCGGCAACAGTTTTCTGGACAGCGGTCTGCCGGATGGAGCCGAGGTTTCATACAGGTTGCAGGCGATGGACCGGGATGGTCTGACCAGTCCCCTGAGTGCGCCAGTGTCAGCCCGGACAAAGCCATTGCCTGCCCGGGTGTCCGGGCTGCGCGTTATGGACGCGGCCAAACGGATTATCTCCTGGCAGCCAGGCAGTGAAAAGGAAGTACGATCGTATGTCATCTACCGGAAAGGTTTTCTGGGTGTTGCGGAAAAGCTGGCCACAGTTGGGCAGACAACCTGGCAGGCCGGCGGGGATAAGGGCCGCCTGGAGCTGTTTGTGACGGCTGTTGACGAAAGCGGCCTTGAAAGCGAGGCTTCACAGACAATCGTGCTTGAATAGACGAAGGGGAGGGTGTCATGAACAGGCTGTGTGCTGGATTGTTCTGTGCTTTTTGCATCATTAACGTGGCGGGCATCGCCGACGCCGCTGCAAAACAAAAAACCGCCATCCGGCCGGCGGCCGGCCGCTATCAGTTGTTTCAGGGTGAATACACCAGCTATGACCTGAAAAGGCAGCAAACTGCAAATGTCAGTGCGGTGTTTGTGATCGATACCGCAACCGGCATGGTTAAAAGATATGTGAACAAGATCGATGAGAATGGGAATTTTACCGAAACCTGGGTATCTACGGACCATGCCAGTCCGCAGCATGTCAGGAAAAAATAAATTACAGAAAAGGGTAGTCCATGACAGGCAGAGAAATACGCACAAGATTTCTGAAATTCTTTGAGGAACGGGGGCATACGATTGTACCCAGTTCAGGCATTATCCCCAAGAACGATCCGACGCTGATGTTTGCCAATGCCGGCATGAACCAGTTCAAGGATTGCTTTCTCGGACTGGAGAAGCGTGACTACGTAAGGGCATGCAGTTCTCAAAAATGTGTGCGTGCCGGCGGCAAGCACAATGATCTGGAAAATGTCGGGCGCACGGCCCGTCATCACACCTTCTTCGAGATGCTGGGTAATTTTTCCTTTGGTGACTATTTCAAAAAAGAGGCGATCGCCTTTGCCTGGGAATTTTTGACCAAAGAGATGGGACTGGACAAAAGCCGCCTGTACGTTTCTGTCTATACCGATGACGATGAAGCAGCCGACATCTGGCATGAACAGGAAGGTGTTCCGCGGGAGAGGATCTTCCGTTTCGGCGAAAAGGATAACTTCTGGTCCATGGGCGATACCGGCCCCTGCGGTCCCTGCTCTGAAATCTTCTACGACCAGGGGCCCCAGGTTGGCTGTGGTCGTCCGGAGTGCACTGTCGGTTGTGACTGCGACCGCTATATGGAAATCTGGAATAATGTTTTCATGCAGTTTGACCGTTCGGCAGAGGGTGTACTGACCCCGCTGCCCCGGCCCTCTGTGGATACCGGTATGGGGTTGGAGCGCATATCGGCAGTGATTCAGGGGGTGCACTCCAATTATGATACGGATCTGCTGCTGGGTATTATCAGGCATGTGGAACGGTTGTCCGGAAAACGCTATGGCGAGAATGAAAAGGACGATGTCTCCATGCGGGTGATTGCTGACCACTCGCGAGCCGTCACTTTCCTGATCTGTGACGGTGCCCTGCCCAGCAACGAGGGGCGCGGCTATGTGCTGCGCCGGATCATGCGCCGTGCCGCCCGCCATGCCAAGATGCTCGGTTTTGCTGAACCGATGCTGTGTCACATGGTCGATGCGGTGCGCGACATGATGGCCGAAGCCTATCCGGAACTGGCAGAGCGCCAGGATTATATTAAAAAGGTGGTGCTGGCCGAGGAGCAGCGCTTTGCCGAAACCCTTGATCGCGGTCTGGCGATTCTTAACGATGAGGTTGCTGCTCTGCGTGCGGCTGGAAAAACAGTGATCCCCGGTGAGGTGTTGTTCAAACTTTATGATACCTATGGTTTCCCCATCGATTTGACCGCGGATATCGTGTCAGGTGAGGGGTTTGACATCGACGAGGCCGGTTTTGAAACCTGCATGGAGCGTCAACGCGAGCAGGCCCGCGAACACTGGAAAGGCTCCGGGGAAGAGGGCATTGCCACGGTCTACAAGGAATTATACTCGTCCGGTCTGCGCAGTGCGTTTGTGGGCTATGAAGACCAGACCGCCTATGCCCGCATCAGCGCCATCATTATGAACGGCGCGGAGGTTGATCAGGCCCGGGTGGGTGATATGGTGGACGTGATTACCGAAACCACGCCTTTTTATGGCGAATCCGGCGGGCAGAAGGGCGACTGTGGCACCATTTCGACCGGTCATGCCCATCTGGATGTTGTTGCTGCCGGCCGGCCCTATACCGATCTGATCGTGCATCATGGCGTGGTCAAGTCTGGCACAATCCATAAGGGTGATATGGCGGACTTGAAGGTGGGCTGTCCCGAGCGTGCCGCAACAGCCAGGAATCATACGGCAACCCATCTGTTGCAGGCGGCCTTGCGTGCGGTGCTGGGTGACCATGTCAAACAGTCCGGATCGCTTGTCTCTGCCGATCGTCTCCGTTTTGATTTCACCCACTTCTCTGCCATGACACAGGAAGAGCTGCGCAGAGTGGAAGAACTGGTAAATGGTTTTATCATGGCAAACGACGGGGTCATTGTCAGGGAGATGGCTGTTAATGAGGCGGTCGAGGCCGGGGCAACTGCCCTGTTCGATGAAAAGTATGGTGACAGGGTGCGTGTAGTCAGAGTGGGGGACATCAGTATGGAGCTGTGCGGTGGCACCCACGTCCGGGCCGCTGGTGACATCGGTTTGTTCAAAATTCTTTCCGAGTCCGGCATTGCTGCCGGTGTCCGCCGTATCGAGGCCCAGACCGGCTGCGGGGCGCTGGAATTCGTCAACCACCTGGAAGACGAGATGCGGGCCATGGCTGTCATGCTCAAGGCTGAAGGCGCCAGCCCGCTGGACAGACTGGAAAAGCTGATGGTGCGGCAGAAGGAGCTGCAGAAGGAGATCGAGTCGTTGCAGTCCAAGCTGAATGCGGCTGCCTCCGGTGACCTGCTTTCCCGGGTGGTGGAGGTGAACGGTGTCAGGCTGTTGGCTGTACAGGTGCAGTCCGCAGACGTCAAGGCGCTGCGTGACCTATGTGATACACTCAAAGACCGTATCGGTGAAGGTGTGGTGGTACTGGGTGCTGAGATTGGCGGCAAGGCCAACCTGCTGGTGGCGGTCACCAAGGGTTTGAGTACATCCATCAAGGCGGGTGATCTTGTCAAGCAGTTGGCCCCGATAGTGGGAGGCAGCGGCGGCGGAAAGCCGGAATTTGCCCAAGCCGGAGGTTCACAGCCGGAAAAGATCGTTGATGCGCTTGCAGCAGTCGCCGGTTTGTTGAATTCATAGCCGATTGACGCAATAATTTTTTGAAGTTTCGGTTTTTTTAAGTTAGACTGCCATCTTTACGGATGGCAGTTTTATTTTTGTGCTGCAAGGATGGCACCATGAAACATCTGATCGAAAAGGCCAATAATCTGATGGAGGCGCTGCCTTACATCAGGCGCTTTGCCGGGAAAACCTTTGTCATCAAATACGGCGGACACGCCATGTCGGAAGAACGACTGAAGAAGTCTTTCGCGCTGGATGTGATCATGCTCAAGTCATTGGGTATTAATACGGTGATTGTGCATGGCGGCGGCCCGCAGATCAATGAAACCCTCAAACGGTACGGCATCGTATCAGAGTTTGTCCGGGGCATGCGTGTAACGGATGCAGATACCATGTCCGTTGTGGAGATGGTGCTGGTCGGCCAGGTCAACAAGGAGGTCGTCGGTTATCTGAATCAGCATGGCGGCCGGGCCGTGGGTTTGTCCGGAAAGGACGGGAATCTGCTGCTGGCCAAGAAACTGCTGCAGGACGTGGTGCATGAGGATGGTACATCCGAGCAGGTTGACATCGGCTTTGTGGGCGATGTGATCAAGGTCAACACCGACCTCATTAAAGTGTTGGAGCAAAGTCAGTATATTCCTGTGGTTGCACCTGTAGGAGTTGGCCTGGCGGGAGAATGTTACAATATCAACGCCGATCTAGTGGCCGGTCGCGTGGCGGCCGCCTTGAATGCGGAAAAACTGATTCTGCTTACAGATATTGAAGGGGTCAAAGGTAAAAATGGAGCACTGCTTTCCAGTATTGCAGTCTCCGAAATGCATCGCCTGATTGATGACGGCTCCATTACCGGCGGCATGATCCCCAAGGTGACCTGTTGTGCTGACGCGCTCAACGATGGTGTTAAAAAGGCCCATATCATCGATGGTCGTGTTGAACATGCCGTTTTACTTGAGATATTTACCGACGTGGGCATCGGTACGGAAATAGTAAAGTAAAACGGGACTCGGGACTCGGGAACCGTGATCAGGAAAGGCAAATATGAACACACAGGCATGGATTGAAAAATCTGACAAATATATTATGAAGACTTACGGACGGTTCCCGCTGGTGCCGGTGCGTGGACAAGGGTGCCGGGTTTGGGACGCAGATGGCAAGGAGTACCTGGACTTTCTGGGCGGCATAGCGGTGAACAACCTGGGACATTGTCACCCGGGTGTGGTGGCTGCAATCCAGAAGCAGGCGGCACAAATGATCCACTGCTCCAACCTGTACCAGATACCCAACCAGATCGAACTGGCCGAACTGCTCTGTAAAAATTCTTTTGCAGACAAGGCCTTCTTCTGCAACAGCGGGGCTGAGGCCAACGAGGCTGCGATCAAACTGGCCCGGAAATACAGCCGTGATAAATTTGGTCCTGAACGTTTTGAGATTATTACCGCCACCGATTCGTTCCATGGCAGGACCATGGCCACGGTTTCCGCAACCGGACAGGAAAAGGTGCAGCGCTTCTTCGATCCCCTGCTGCATGGCTTTAAACATGTGCCGTTCAGTGATGCGGCGGCGCTGGAGGCGGCTATCACACCGGCCACCTGTGCCGTGATGCTGGAACCGATCCAGGGAGAGAGCGGTGTTAATGTGCCTTCAGCGGACTATTTCCAGGAGGTGCGGCGCATCTGTGACGAGTACAACCTGCTGCTGATCTTTGATGAGGTGCAGGTGGGCATCGGGCGTACCGGCAAGCTGTTTGCCTATGAGCATTTCGGGGTGAGGCCGGATATCATGACCCTGGCCAAGGCCCTGGCCGGTGGAGCGCCGATTGGCTGCCTGCTGGCCAAGGATGAATTTGCCGAATCATTCACACCAGGGACGCATGGCTCGACCTTTGGCGGCAACCCTCTGGTCTGTGCGGCAGCAATTGCCACGCTGCACGCTATTCTGGAGGACGGCATCCTGCCCAGGACGGTTGAGATGGGGGCTTATCTGATTTCACGGCTGGAACAGCTGGCTGAGAAATACAGTTGTGTTGATGCAGTGCGCGGCATCGGTCTGATGGTCGGCATGAGCCTGACGATCCCTGGAGCGGAGATTGTTAACAAAGGGCATCAGCGCGGTGTGCTGCTGAATGTGGTCCATGACAATGTGTTGCGTTTTGTGCCGCCGCTGGTGGTTGAAAAGGCGGATATCGACCGCATGATTGAACTGTTGGACGGCATCCTGGCCGAAGTTTCTATATAGTAAAAAGGAATCATATGACACGACATTTTCTCGCATTGCGCGATTATACCAAAGATGAACTGGACGGCCTGATCAAGCTGGCCATGGAGCTGAAAGCAAAACAGAAACAAGGTGTTGAGCACCATCTGCTCAAGGGCAAGAGCCTGGCCATGATCTTTGACAAGTCGTCCACCCGCACGCGGCTTTCCTTTGAAGTTGGGATCTATCAACTTGGCGGTCAGGGCCTGTTCATTTCCAATCGCGATTCCCAGATGGGACGCGGCGAGCCGATCAAGGATACCGCCCGGGTCATGTCACGCTTTTGCGACGGTATCATGATCCGCACCTTTGGTCAGGAGATAGTGGACGAGTTTGCCACTTACGCCACCATCCCGGTGATCAACGGCCTGACGGACCTGTATCACCCTTGTCAGATCATGGCAGACATCCAGACCGCTGTTGAACACAAGGGTGGATACGAAGGCTTGAAATTCGCCTGGGTGGGGGACGGCAACAATATGGCCAATACCTGGATTGAGGCGGCTGCCATCATGGGCTTTGATCTGGCGTTGGCCTGCCCGGGTGGCTATGAACCTGACGCTGGTGTGCTAGCCTGGGCTCAGGCCAAGGCCCCTGGCCGGATTACGTTGACAACTGACCCGCAAGAGGCGGTCAGGGATGCTGATGTGCTTAATACCGACGTGTGGGCCAGCATGGGGCAGGAGGCCGAGCAGAAGCAACGTGAAAAGGCCTTTGCCGGTTACTGCCTGGATGATGCCCTGATGGCGCTGGCCAAGCCGGATGCGATTGTGATGCACTGTCTGCCCGCCCACCGCGGTGAAGAGATCAGTGATGCCGTGATCGAGAGCAAAAACTCGGTTGTCTGGGACGAGGCCGAAAACAGGCTGCATATCCAGAAGGCGATCATGGTCACCCTGATGAGATAGGGATGCCGCATTTTCGCCATCCCGGCGTTGCCCGGCGGCAACTCCTTGTGCGACCTCGCACCCTGACCAGACGAAAAAAATGACACCCTATAAGTTACTTACATTCTTATTCTTTAACAGATAAAAGGAGAATTTGTATGGCAACCCCTCAGAAAAAAGAGATCAAAAAAATCGTACTGGCCTATTCCGGCGGTCTGGATACATCCATCATCCTCAAATGGCTGAAGAACGAGTATGGCTGCAAGGTTGTGGCTTTCTCGGCCGATCTGGGCCAGGGTGATGAACTAGACCCGATTCGTGAAAAGGCTCTGGCAACCGGGGCAGACCAGGTGTACATCGACGACCTGCGCGAAGAGTTCGTCAAGGACTTTGTTTTTCCCATGTTCCGCGCCAACGCGATTTACGAGAGTCATTACCTGTTGGGCACCTCCATCGCCCGCCCGCTGATCGCCAAGCGTCAGATGGAGATCGCTGCCAAGGAAAAATGCGATGCCGTTTCCCATGGGGCTACCGGTAAGGGCAATGATCAGGTACGTTTTGAACTGGCCTACTATCACTTCGACCCGTCCATCAAGGTGGTTGCCCCCTGGCGAGAGTGGGATCTGAACAGCCGCCAGGCCCTGATTGACTATGCCAAGAAAAACGGTATTCCAATCCCTGTTACCAAAAAGCGCCCTTGGTCTTCCGACCGCAATCTGCTGCATATCTCCTTTGAGGGTGGCATCCTTGAGGATACCTGGGCCGAGGCACCGGAAGAGATGTATGTGCTGACCAAGTCCCCTGAAAAGGCCCCCAACAAGCCGCAGTATGTGGAGATCGAATTCAAGAACGGTAACGCCGTGGCCGTCGATGGGGTCAAGATGACCCCGGCCCAGTTGCTGGCGCACCTCAACTTCCTGGGCGGCCAGCACGGTATTGGCCGAGTTGACCTGCTGGAAAACCGTTCGGTCGGTATGAAGTCCCGCGGGGTATATGAAACCCCGGGCGGTACGATCCTGCGCGAGGCCCATTCCGCTGTGGAGCAGATCACCATGGACCGCGAGGTGATGCGCATCCGTGACGGCCTGATCCCTGAGTATGCCCGGCTGGTCTATGCCGGCTACTGGTTCTCCCCGGAGCGGCAGATGTTGCAGACCCTGGTGGACGAGTCGCAGAAGTGTGTCAATGGCGTGGCCCGCGTCAAGCTCTACAAGGGACTGTGCCGCACGGTTGGGCGCAAATCCGAGACCGATTCGCTCTTCAATCTTGACTTTGCCACCTTTGAGAAGGATCAGGTCTACAACCAGGCCGATGCGGAAGGCTTTATCAAAATCAACTCACTGCGTCTGCGCATCCGTGCACTGATGCAGGCCAACCGGAAGAAGTAATCAAGAGAAATTCTGGAGAAGTTTATGTCCAAAGACAAACTCTGGGGTGGTCGTTTTACCCAGCCGACTGACAAATTTGTAGAAGAGTTCACTGCCTCGATAGAATTCGACAAGCGTCTTTACCGTCAGGATATTCGCGGCTCCATTGCCCATGCCCGCATGCTGGGCAAGCAGGGGATCATACCCATGCAGGATGTGGATGCGATCATCCACGGCCTGCAGCAGATACTGCAGCAGATCGAGGCCGGTGAGTTTGATTTTTCGGTCAGCCTGGAAGATATCCACATGAATATCGAGTCGCGGCTATCGGCCAGGATCGGTGAGGCTGGCAAACGGCTGCATACCGGGCGCTCCCGCAACGATCAGGTGGCCCTGGATATACGCCTGTATCTGCGTGACGAAATCGTGGTGATCATGTCTTACGTTGATCTGCTGATCGACGCCCTGTTGGGGCAGGCAGAGAAAAATCTGGATGTGATCATGCCCGGCTTCACCCATCTGCAGACTGCCCAGCCGATTCTCTTCAGTCACCACATGATGGCCTATGTGGAGATGTTCAGGCGAGACAGCGGCCGCATGGAGGATTGCCTGAAACGGGTCAATGTCATGCCGTTAGGGGCGGGCGCCCTGGCAGGCACCACCTTCCCGATCGACCGTGAATATGTCAGCGAGCAGCTGGGGTTCAGCGGCATCACCCGCAACTCTCTTGATTCTGTATCGGATCGTGATTTCGCGCTGGAGTTTCTTGCCGCTTCATCCATCCTGATGATGCACCTGTCCCGATTTGCGGAGGAACTGATCCTCTGGTCCACCAGCGAGTTCAAGTTTATTGAGCTGTCCGACAGCTTCTGCACCGGTTCCTCCATTATGCCGCAGAAGAAGAATCCGGATGTGCCCGAACTGGTCCGCGGCAAGACCGGGCGTGTCTACGGTAACCTGATGGCGCTGCTGACAGTGATGAAGTCCCTGCCGCTGGCCTATAACAAGGATATGCAGGAAGACAAGGAGCCTCTGTTTGATACCATCGACACGGTCAAGGGTTCACTGAAGATCTTTGCCGACATGATCCGCGAGATGCGGGTTTATGAGGCCAATATGCTGCGCGCTGCCGGCAAGGGGTTCTCAACTGCAACCGATGTGGCTGACTATCTGGTGCGTAAGGGACTGCCATTTCGTGATGCCCACGAAGCGGTTGGAAAAGCTGTTGCTTACTGCATTGAAAATGAGATGGGCTTGACAGACCTGACTTTGACAGAATGGCAGCTCTTTTCGCCCTGCTTCGATGATGGAATTTTTGAGGTGATAACGGTCAAGGCCTGTATCGACGCCCGCAATATACCGGGCGGGACCGCCCGGGAGCAGGTCTGGGGCGAGATTGTCAGATGCAGGGAAGGTCGCTAGCATGGCTTTCGGAAATTCGGTACGGACTATACAACGGGTGGCAGAATGATCCGCCTGCTCTTGTCGATCATGCTGTGCGGCCTGGTTTTGAACGGCTGCGGCAAAAAGGGGCCGCTGGTCTCTCCAGAGCTGCTGGCACCGGCAGCCCCAACCATTGCCGTCAGCCAGTTCGACCGGCTGATCCGAATCCGGGTGCCGCTGCCGCAGCGTGACCTGTCCGGGCGTTCGCTTCAGGATCTGGCCGGTATCGAGCTTTACCGCAAAACATCTCCACTTGGTGCTACTTCCGAATGCATTGCCTGTGAGGCAGACTACATGCTTGTCAGAACACTGCATACGGCCTTGCAGGAGCAACCAGCCGAGTTGTATGGCGGTGTTGCACTGTTTGAGGATCGTGATGTCAGGGCCGGGAGGGAGTACAGCTACTATGCCGTGTCCTTTAACCAGTCATCTGTCAAGGGACCCCGCTCCGTGGTTGCCAAAACAGCGGTTTTTGAAGCTGCCTTGCCACCCGTGCTGACCGCAACTGCAGAACCGACCGAGATCAGGCTCAAAATTCAGCCGGATGTCGGTCAACATGGCCGTGTCTCTGGTTATAATCTTTACCGGACGTTCAAGGGCGAGAAGTTTTCTCCCTTCCCCTTCAAGAACATCCCGGTCAGCAAGGAAAGCTTTGCCGACAGCGGTCTTGTGCGGGACAGGGATTACCAGTATGCCGTTACTGCAATTGTCAAAGGTGTGTCAGGACATTTGCAGGAGAGTGCCTTTTCAAAAGTTATAACCATTCGTCTTTCGGATGGTCAGTAACGTCATCTTTTGCCAGCGCAGCAATTGATAGCTGTCTATCCCGCCATGGTATCCCCGGAATCTGTATGAAAACTGTCAAACCCGAAGAGACGCTTAACGGCACCGAGCCAGAGGCCTCGCTTCAGGCGCTTTGTGCCGCGTATCCGCAACAGTGGCAGAAGATACGGCAGGACCTGGCCAGTATGGTGGCCGCCGGTCATCCGGAGCAGATTCAGCCGTATCTGCAGTCGCTCAAGATGCGTCAGCAGCACGCCGCAGTACTTGACCCGGGTGGCCGCAAGCAATTGACCAGCTTGCTGGCTGTTGAATATCGTATGGCCTATCTTGCTGTCAGACAGCACTATGTGGCAGTGGCCTCCGGAATAAAGAGCGGCAAGGTGCGTTTCAATCTGCTTAACGGTATGCTTGCACAGCGGCTGCTGTTTCGGGAAGGGCTTGAGCGCAAACCGGTCTCCATGCTCTGGTTCAGATTGCTTTGGCCGCTGGTCTGGCAGAAAAGAATGCTGATGCCACTGGTGCAGCCTGAGGGGATCTATTGCTTTTATTCACGGGAATTGATCGACGAGTTGGCCCGGCTGATTGCACAGCGCCCATGCCTGGAGATAGCTGCCGGTGATGGTACGCTGACGCGGTTTTTGCGTGATCGGGGCGTCGATGTGACAGCCACGGACGACTACAGTTGGGAACACGCGGTGCGTTATCCTGACTGGGTAAGCAGAATGGATGCCCGGGAAGCGCTTGGCAACTGTCGGCCCGAAGTGGTGATCTGTTCCTGGCCGCCTGCTGCAAACACTTTCGAACGCCAGGTGTTCAGGACGCGCAGTGTTGGCATGTATATCTTGATTGCCAGCCGTCACCAGCATGCGGCTGGCAATTGGAAGGAGTACGGAGAACAGACATTTTTCGAATGTGCAGAGGAAAAGCGTCTCAGCCGTCTGGTGCTGCCTCCGGAGCTGGCTCCGGCCGTTTATGTTTTCAGGAGAAAGCTGTGAGTAGAAATCAATAATCAGGGGAAATGCTTTCCGGGGCTCCCTTTACTATCAGGGTTCGCCCCGTTCGCCCTCGGCAGACAGCAGCACCAGGTCGACACGGCGATTTCTGGCGCGTCCCTCTGCAGTACTGTTGTCGGCAATCGGCCTGAATTCTCCGTAGCCGGTTGCGGATATCTTGTTCGGGTCGACATCGAAATTTGTCAGCAGGTACTTGAGACCGTTGACCGCCCGGGCGGTAGAAAGCTCCCAGTTGGAGGGAAACTGGGAGGAGCTGATCGGTATGCTGTCGGTGTGTCCCTCCAGCCGCAGAGGGTTATTGTACTGGGTCATTGCTTCGGCGATGGTGTTGACCAGCTCATAGGAACTGGATTTGATTACGGCCTGGCCGGAATCAAAGAAACCAGCCTCCTTGAGGCTGACAATCAGGCCTCGGCGCGTGATTGAAAGGTTGACCTTTTGCTGCGCACCCTGCTTGATCAGGTAGGCTTCTATCGAAGACTTAATCTGGCGGAAATCCTGCTCTTCAGCGCGTCCCTTTGCTCTGCCCCGTCCACGCCCGCTCCCTCCCATGGGGGATATCTCCGGTTTTAGCGAGGGAATAATACCGATTGGCGCCGAAGGGATGACACCAGCTTTGGAGCCTGGTCCGCCACCGGGGAGGATGCCAAACGACTGCTGCATGGAGACCACGATCTCCTCGGTCTTTTTCTTGTCGGTTTGCCCCATGGCATAAAGAACCACGAAGACGGCAAACAGCAGGGTAATGAAATCGCCGTAAGATACGAGCCATCGCTCGTGGTTGACATGCTTTTCCGGTTCCTTTTTCAGGGCCATGGTGGTATCAGTGCTCGTCGCCGACGAAGGATTTCAGCTTCTGTTCGATAAAGTGCGGGTTTTCGCCATTCTGGATGGCGATCAGCCCCTCCAGGATCATGACCCTTCTCAGCACCTCTTCCTTCATGCGGATCTTCAGCTTGGTGCCAAAGGGAATGCAGATGATGTTGGCAACCATCAGGCCATATATCGTTGCAACGAATGCAACGGCAATACCGCCACCCAGTTTGGATGTGTCGGACAGATTACCCATGACGTGGATCAGGCCCAGCACCGCGCCGATGATGCCGATGGTGGGAGAATAACCGCCCGCTGCCTCAAAAAATTCGGCGCTGTGCTTGGAGTGATCCTCATAGGCCATGATATCGGCTTCCAGGGTTTCACGCAGCTTCTGCGGATCGATGCCGTCCACCACCAGGGAGATGCCCTTCTTGATGAATGGATCACTGACAGCCTGGGCTTCCTGCTCGAGCGAGATCAGGCCGTTGCGACGGGCCTTGGTGGCATAGTTGATGACGTCCCTGATCACGCCTTCATGATCGAACTTGACCGGAAGAAAGGCCGTTTTGACGTCCTTGAAGGCCTTGATGATGGCAGGAAGCGGAAAGCTGACGAAGCAGGCGCCGAACGTGCCGCCCAGAACGATCATGGCGGCTGTTGGCTGTATCAGACCGCTGATGTGAACGCCTTCGAGTACGGCACCGCCGAATACGGCACCGAAGCCCATTACAAGACCAATGATGGTCGCTAGATCCATGTGCTAGAGCTCCGGAAAATGAGGTGGCGCGCAACCATGGTACTTGCACGCGTCAAGTTGCTGAATTTCTGTATTCAGGGTCAGTTTTCTAAACTGCCTTTTTTTGCCTTTGTCCAGGTATCTTCTGCCGGTTGAGCTGTTTGAACGGCGCAAAATCCTGATTCTGAAAGCGACAATTTTACTGATTATATCACTGGCGCGTTCGAAAACAATGAAGTGGTGTCCGTTAAGCAAAGTAATTACAGTATCGGGGGTCTCCTCGATACTGACGATGTGATCAGGATTGATGAAAAAACTCTGCTTGTCCAGCCGGGTCAGAAGTATCATGGCCACCCCAGAATTTTAATAATCAGTATAAATAGTAAAACAGCCGCAAGGTCAAGTGTTTTTTGGTTTTTTTGACAATCTGGCGGTTGTGCAGTGCTGTCATTACAGCATGGCGTCAATTGCATCGAAATCGATACAGCGCTCGGCGTTTGAATTGATCAGGTCGATCTTTTCCTTGTCTTCGGGGCCGATCTTGGACACGTGTTCGCGCAGCCGGTAAAAAACCTCGGAAGAGGCATCGCTGGTGCGGATGTGCGGGATGTTGCTGTCCTCCAGGATCTGCTGGGTAATACGCGACATGGGGGCCTTGCCGCAGACGATCATGCCGGCAAGCCGTCGCTTGAAATCCGGTATGTGGTGCAGGGATGATGCGGTCACGATCAGTTCGTCACGTGAGGTGGTGACAATCAGCAGGGTCGATTCACCCAGCAGGTCGATCACTCGCTGTGATGATGCCGAGCCGAGTTGGATGGTGTGGCAGATGCGGCTGCGATCATGTTGATCCCCTATCAGCGGCAGGTCGAGTACCTCGGAGACGTGATGCAGGGTCGGATTGGCCAGAACCGGCGAGAAGTCGTATGATGTGGCCACGGTAATATCGTTGTCATCAAAATACTTGTGCAAGTAGTATAGCGAGTTTTCCTTTTTCTCGGTCACCAGCTTGTTGAGCATCAGAAAACGCACATCTATTCCGGCAGCGCGGTACAGGGCCAGATTCAGGTTGACCGAATCGATCACGCTGCCAATGCCTCCGCCTGTCACCATCAGCACCGGGGCGTTGGTCAGCTTGGCTACATCTGCGTTGCTCATGCCGACTACTGAGCCAACTCCGCCGTGCCCGGCGCCTTCGATGATCAAAAAATCGTTTTTTGCCTCCAGCTCTCTGACCGCATTGGTGATGACCTTATGTGGATAATCGGCCGGAATAATGCCGTCAATGAATTCCCGCGTGGTTTCCGGGGTCAAGGTCAGTGGTGACATCAGGTGGGCGTCGGACTGCAGATTGTAGACGCTGGCGATCATGGCCGCATCGATGTCCATATTCATGCCAAGATAACTGATGCATTTAGGGCCAATCGGCTTTACAAAACCGACTCGCTTGTATTTTTTGCGGGCGAGATGCATCAGGGAAAGGCTGAGAGTGGTTTTGCCACAGTGCTGCCCGGTGGCGGCGATAAAGATCTTTTTGCACATGGTCATATTTCCCGAATGAGTGAGATGGGTGCGCTTCAAGCTGGTGGCAGTGTCCTGTCTGCGAGTTGGCTGCAATATGACCGGTAGTTTTGCTCACCTGTCTGGAAGCGGATGATGCGAACGCCCATGCCGGTCTTTCTGACCAGGTGGAACAGGTTCTGCGGCACCTTTTTTGCCCACATCACCCGAGCTTCCAGTGAGGCGGTACTGTTATCTTCGAATCGGATGGTGATGGTGAGCTTTGTGTTGGGCACGCATACGTTGGCCGATCTCAGAAACATACCTGTACCGGAGATGTCTTCGGTGAAAGCCACCCGAGTCGCTTCTTCGGTGCCGAAGTTGACCGCTAAACGTTTTTTGAATCTGGGGTCACGCTGATTCATGATTATATCCTTTGTCAGGAACGGCTTACAATGGCGTAAAAATATTAAAATTGTATCACAAGCAGCGCTTTCTGCCAAACAATATTGGTCTGTATGTCCAGTGATGTTTGTCAGGAAGTGTACAAGGCATCAATTCAATTGACAGGCCGGGGGCAATAAACTAATTTGGCAGAAACGCTGGGGGAGTTTCGACTGAGAGCGGCCTGGCCGCGACCCTTAGTACCTGATCCGGGTAATGCCGGCGTAGGGAAGCGAATGTATGGATGTCCCATGGCCGCTTCTGCGGTTTTTTTATTTTCGGAGGGTGTGATGCAGGTGGTTGTGAACGGGTCGTCAGTTGAACTGCCTTGTATGTGTTCGGTAACAGACCTTTTGGAGCATCTTGAAATCGGACTTGATCGGGTGGCAGTTGAAGTCAACAAAGAGATTGTGCCGCGCGCCAGCCATGCTTCACACCTGCTGGCGGAGGGTGACCAGGTTGAGATCGTGCGATTTGTGGGCGGGGGATAAAGGGACAGGCGGAGTAGGCGCTCATCATCGCTGCATTCACCCTGACCCCAACCTATAAACTATGAGGAGATAAAACCATGTGCAATCAGAATGACAAGTTGATTATCGCCGGTCGTGAGTTTAATTCGCGCCTGATGGTTGGCACCGGCAAGTATGCCAGTTTTCAGCAGATGGCGCAGGCGCTGGAGATCTCCGGGGCCGAGATCATTACGGTAGCTGTGCGCCGGGTTAACATCTCTGATCGTAGCCAGGAGTCGCTTTTGGATTATATCGATCCAAAGAGATACACCCTGCTGCCAAACACGGCCGGCTGTTATACGGCAGATGATGCCATCCGCACCTGCCGACTGGCGCGGGAGGCCGGGCTGTCCGATTTTGTTAAACTGGAAGTGCTGGGGGACGAGAAGACACTCTTTCCGGACAATGAGGAGCTGCTCAAGGCTGCCGCTGTGCTGATCAAGGAAGGCTTTACGGTTTTGCCATACTGCAGCGACGATGTCACGGTCTGCCGTAAACTGCAGGATCTGGGCTGTGCCGCGGTTATGCCGCTGGGGGCGCCGATCGGCAGCGGTCTCGGCATTCGTAATCCCTACAACATCCGCATCATTCTGGAGAATATCAGTATCCCGGTGATTGTGGATGCCGGTGTGGGAGCTGCTTCTGACGCGGCCATTGCCATGGAGCTGGGGTGCGACGGTGTGTTGATGAATACCGCCATTGCCGGGGCCCAGGATCCGATTGCCATGGCTAAAGCAATGAAGCTGGCGGTGCAGGCCGGGCGTCTCTCCTACAAGGCTGGCCGCATTCCAAGAAAGCTGTACGCCAATGCCTCCAGTCCTCTGGACGGCATGATTGGTTGATGTCCGTTCTCACTTTACAGCAAGAACCGGATGAGAGCGCCGTTGTTTCTCCGCTGTACCTGATTACAGATCGTAGCCAGGGCGGCGACCGCCCGCTATCCGAGGTGGTCGAATCGGCCCTGCGCGGCGGCGTGAGGATGTTTCAGCTACGTGAAAAGGATCTGGCGGATGCCGAGTTGTTTTGCCTGGCCGACGAACTGGCCAGGCTGGTGCATGGCTATGGTGGACGTCTGCTGATAAACAGAAGAGCTGATGTCTGTGTGGCAGTCGGTGCAGATGGGGTTCAGCTGGGCGCGGATGGTCCAGATATCCGGGATGTGAGGCGGTTGTTGGGAACCGCAGCGCTGATAGGTTATTCCGCCCATGGTCTCGATGAGGCACTCAGGGCAGAGAGGTGTGGCGCCGATTTTATCACCTTCAGCCCGGTTTTCCATACCCCTTCCAAGGCAATCTATGGCCCTCCGGTTGGGCTGGATCTGCTCAGTCAGGTCTGTGAACGGTTGACCATACCGGTTCTGGCGCTGGGCGGCATAAAACCTGAAAACCTGCCGGAGGTGATGAACTGTGGCGCTGCCGGGGTGGCCCTGATATCGGCTGTCATGTCTGCAGCGGATCCTGCCGGCCAGTCAGCACTAATTCTGGAAATGATCAAACAGCATGCAATTCAAGCCTGACGAGCATATTCATCCCCAACTGCGCATTAATTCCTATGGCTATTATCTACGACGCCGCTTTGGCTTCCGGGTGAGCAAGGTCAATGTGGACGCCGGCTTCACCTGCCCCAACCGGGACGGCAGCAAGGGAACCGGCGGTTGTATCTATTGCAACAATGTGTCCTTTTCTCCTCGCGAGACACTGGCGGAGGTGCCGCTGGAAGAGCAGCTGGCTGCCGGAATGGCCTACCACCGCCAGCGTCTGGGGTCGCAAAAGTTCATTATCTACTTTCAGAAATACACCAATACCTATGCCTCGGTAGATGTGTTGGCCGATCTCTACCGGCGTGCCCTGGCCCATCCCGACGTAATCGGCATTTCCATCGGCACCCGCCCCGATGCGCTTACGGATCAGGCGCTGGAGCTGCTAACCGATATTGCCAGAACCCGCTACGTCTGCCTGGAGCTGGGGTTACAATCCATGGATGACGGCATCCTGGAGCGCATCAATCGCGGGCACACGCTGGCAGATTTTGTCGCTACGGTCAGGCGTGCGGCCGGGCGAGGGATGGACATCTGCTGCCATCTGATCTATGGGTTTCCCGGCGAGACGTCCCAGGCCTTCGTCAAGACCGCCGGGCTGGTTGCCGCACTGGACATAGATTCTGTCAAACTGCACCAGCTGCATGCGGTCGAGGGCACGGAGCTTGCGGCCATGTTCCGGGAGGGTACGTTTGTCCCTGTAACATTGCAGGATTATGTTCGCACAGCGGCGGATTTTCTGGAACATCTGCCATCCCGTGTCGCCATCCAGCGGCTGTACGGTTCTTCGCCGCTCTCGATCGGGGTTGCCCCCTGTTGGGGGCTCAAGAACAACCAGATGTGGTATGCGGTCATCAATGAAGTGATCCGTCGGGGCAGTTGGCAGGGGCGGTATTTTGGAGCCGGGCAAGCCCAGGAAAACACTTTTTTGCAGCGCTTGGCGATGCTATAGTCGAATGCCTTCGAGATCAACCTTCACCTCGTACAAGGAGAATATACAGATGTCTGAATTACGTGTTCGCTTTGCCCCCAGCCCAACTGGCTACCTGCATGTGGGGGGCGCCCGCACGGCGCTGTTCAACTGGCTGCTGGCCCGTAAACAGGGCGGCACCTTCATCCTGCGCATCGAGGACACCGATGTGGAACGCTCCACCCGGGAGTCGGTAGACGCCATCCTGCAGGGGATGGAGTGGCTGGGGCTGGATTGGGACGAGGGGCCCTTCTATCAGTCGGACTGCTTTCCGCTTTACAAGGAGTATGTCCAGAAGCTGCTGGACAGCGGCAAGGCATACAAATGCTATTGTTCCCAGGAGGAGTTGGAAGCCAGAAGGGAACTGGCCATGAAGGAGGGGCGCAAACCCAAATATGACGGCACATGCCGTGAGCGGGCTGACCAGCCGGAGGGAGCGCCCCATGTGGTACGTTTTCGGGCGCCGCAGTCAGGCAGCACCTCGTTTGACGACCTGATCAAGGGCACCATCACCTTTCCCAATGAGGAATTGGACGATCTGATCATCCAGCGCAGCGACGGTACGCCAACCTACAATTTCTGTGTTGTCATTGATGATGCCATCATGAAAATCACCACCGTCATTCGCGGAGATGACCATGTCAACAACACCCCGCGCCAGGTGCAGTTGTATGAGGCGCTCGGATTCCCGGTGCCGCGTTTTGCCCATGTGCCCATGATCCTGGGGAGTGATAAGACCCGACTTTCCAAGCGTCATGGCGCTACCAGCGTAATTGCCTATCGTGATATGGGCTTTCTGCCGGAGGCCCTGATCAACTATCTGGTTCGTCTGGGGTGGAGTCATGGGGACGATGAGATCTTCAGCCGTGAGGAAATGGTTGCCAAATTCGATATTGCCAATGTTGGCCGCTCGGCCAGCGTGTTCAACCCGGAGAAGCTGCTTTGGCTGAATGCCCACTATATCAAGACTGGCGATGCGCTGCGTCTGGCAAAAATTGTGCAGCCACTTCTTGCGGAGAGGAGCGTGACGGTTGCTGACACTGATCCACAATTGGTCAGCGCGGTCAAAACCCTTCAGGAACGTGCCCGCACAATGGTCGAGATGGCTGACGCAGCCCTGTTCTATTTTAAAGCGCCGGAAGCATACGATCAGTCGGCTCTGGCCAAGTTTGACAACACGCATTTGCAGGCGGTTTTCCAGGCTGTCTCCGTAAAGCTGGCTGCATCGGCGGCGGCAACTGCGGCGGAGTATGATCTGCTCTTCAAGGAAATCTGCAGCGAAAATGGCTGGAAGATGCCCCAGGTGGGGCAGCCGGTGCGCATTGCACTTTCAGGCGGCACACAGGCGCCTGGTATCGGCGAGATTGTGATGACGCTTGGTAAAGATGAAACCATCCGGCGGATTCAGCGGGCGCTTGTAGTGGTGGCTGGAGAATAGGTGCTGCGGGATATGCCTGTTCTGACTAAGGCAGCACCATGCAACGGCAGTTAGCCACGGAGAACACAGAGAAAATAGGTGAATTTGAAATTATGCAGAGCTTGTTTTCAGGTTCACCCGCCCAGAAAATGGGTAGTTGTATAAGACCTTGTTTTCTCGAAAATCTCAGTGTACTCCGTGGTCAATGCTTTATAAGGCATAACGTTTCTGTTTTTACGGGTACTGTGTAAGGGTTTCCGAGTTTCGGTTCTAAGCTATGTCCTCTTTCAAACTGACAACATCCTATACCCCCCGTGGCGACCAGCCCCAAGCGATCGAAGACCTGGCTGCCGGCATTGAGCAGGGGGAACGTCACCAGGTACTGCTGGGGGTAACCGGCTCCGGCAAGACTTTTACGGTTGCCAACGTGATCGCCCGCACCGGCAGGCCGGCGTTGGTGCTGGCTCCCAACAAGACGCTGGCGGCCCAGCTCTATGGCGAGCTCAAGGAGTTGTTTCCCGAAAACGCCGTGGAGTTTTTTGTTTCCTATTACGATTATTACCAGCCTGAAGCCTATATCCCTACCAGCGACACCTTCATCGAAAAAGATTCCGCCATCAACGACGAAATTGACAAGATGCGTCATTCGGCCACCCGCAGCCTGCTGACCAGACGCGATGTGATTATTGTCGCCTCGGTATCGTGCATCTATGGCATTGGATCACCTGAGGCCTATTCCAGCCTGCACATCTTCTTTCGGCTGGGGGAGGAGTACGGACGGGACGCGCTGCTCAGGAAACTGGTCGATATTCAGTATGAACGCAACGACACAGATTTCCATCGCGGCACATTCCGGGTGCGCGGCGATGTGGTCGAGGTCTTTCCGGCCTATGACAGTGACAAGGCGCTGCGGATCGAATTCTTTGGCGACGAGGTCGAAACCATCAGCGAGATTGACCCGCTGCGCGGCACGGTCATCAATCGCCTGACCAAATGCGCCATCTACCCGGCCTCACATTATGTCTCCAGTCGGGAGACCCTGGAACGGGCCGTGGCCAGTATCCGGGTCGATCTGGAGGAGCGGATCCGCTGGTTCCGTGAGCGCAACATGCTGCTGGAAGCCCAGCGTATCGAACAGCGTACGTTTTTCGACATCGAGATGATGGAGGAGATGGGTTTCTGCCAGGGGATAGAGAACTACTCCCGTTATTTTGACGGACGCATTGACGGTGAGCCGCCCTACACGCTGATCGACTATTTTCCCGAGGACTTTGTGCTGTTCGTGGACGAATCACACATCAGCATCCCCCAGGTGGGGGGTATGTACCGCGGAGACCGCAGCCGCAAAGAAACCCTGGTTAACTATGGTTTTCGCTTGCCAGCAGCACTGGATAACCGGCCGCTCAACTTTGCCGAGTTCGAGTCGCGTATCCGCCAGGCGGTTTATGTCTCTGCAACCCCTGCCGACTACGAGCTGGAAAAAAGTGGCGGCGTTTTCGTGGAGCAGGTGATTCGCCCGACTGGGCTGGTTGACCCGCCGATTACTGTTCGGCCGGCCGGAGGGCAGGTGGACGACCTGTTGCATGAGGTATGTGAGACAGTTGCCAATGGTGAAAGGGTGCTGGTCACCACACTGACCAAACGCATGGCCGAGGAGTTGACCAACTACTACCGCGACCTGGGTGTGCGGGTCAGGTATCTGCATTCCGATATCGACACCATTGAACGGATGCAGATCCTGCGTGATCTGCGTCTGGGCGAGTTTGACGTGCTGGTGGGGATCAATCTGTTGCGTGAGGGGCTTGATCTGCCCGAGGTCGCTTTGGTGGCCATACTGGATGCTGACAAGGAGGGCTTTCTGCGCTCTGCGCGCTCGCTGATCCAGACCTGCGGTCGGGCGGCCCGTAACGTCAATGGCCGGGTGCTGATGTACGCCGATCAGATTACAAAATCCATGCAGGCCTGTCTTGATGAAACTGAGCGGCGACGCAGCAAGCAGCTGGCCTGGAACGATGCGCACGGCATCACCCCCGAATCGGTCAAAAAGAGTCTGGGAACTATCCTTGGTTCGGTTGAGGAAAAGGATTACTATACGCCGCCGGCTGCAGCCGAGCGGGGTGAGGATTACGGTATTGCGCCCAAGGAAATTCCCGGTCTGATTAGAAAACTGCGTAAGCAGATGCTGGCAGCTGCCCGTGAAATGGAGTTTGAAAAGGCGGCGGAATTGCGTGACAGGATCAAGCAGCTGGAGGAAATCGAACTGGCTCTGCGCTGATACTGTTAAGAACAAAAAAAGCCGGGAACTGTATGGTCGCCCGGCTTTGAATGTTTAATGGTGTGGCACGTTGGAGATCAGAAGCGTGGTGCGGGAGACGCGATCGAGGCGGCCAGATCGACGGCAAAATCAGCGGCGCCAGGCTGGTTGGACGCGGTGGCGACCTTGGCGCGGATGCGGTTATTAACCTTGACCATGTCCAGGCCGGTCAAGGCGACTACCTCGGCCAATACCGCTTCCAGGGCAACGATGTGGTTGGCGATGTTCACTGTTTTCAGCACATGGTCATCGACGGCCCTGGTGATGGCTTGCAGCTCTTGGGTGATGGCGGTGATATTCTGCAGGATGAGCTGATCTGCCTCGGTTCCAGGCTTGTCTGCTGTTTTTCTGGTGGTTTTGCGAACTGTTTTGGGGGCTGCGGTTTTAGGAGTTTTGACACTTTTCATTGGTACCCTCCGGATTGGGATAATGGTTGAAAAGACTTTCCTAAAATCTATCCCTGTTTTTAGCAATGTCAAATGAATTTTGTACGGGATTCAGGGCCTTTTGCGGTCGTCTGCATTCTGGCGCTGACAGGCAGGAGTGGAATTGCAAGCTTGCCGCTCCGGTTGTTGCACCGGAGCGGCGTCGGCATCAGAATATCTGGACTACTTCCTTGACAGCAGGGATCTGCTCCTTCATGGCGCGTTCGATGCCCATTTTCAAAGTCATGGTTGACATGGGGCATGAACCGCAGGCGCCTTTTAATCTTACCTTGACAATCCCGTCTTCGGTTACATCCACAAGTTCCACATCACCACCGTCTGCCTGTAGTGCAGGGCGAACCTGTTCAAGTACTTTAATTACCTCTTCTTTCATGCTGTTCTCCTTCTGGGGGCTGTCCCGCGATTTTTGAGACAGAATAACGATTTTTGCCGGTTTGTAAAAGGATTATTTTGGTCCTTAAGCTGCTTTTGTGCTCTGACGAATTGACAGGCCATTTGCAAATCAGGTATGTAGAATGAATGTTCATTCTGGAGCGCGAACGTGCACACAAGGCGCGTGGCCAGATGCTGACTGCAATGGCATTCTGCAAAACCTGCGTGCTAACTGTGCTTAGCGTGGTAAAGTTATTATGTTCGGGGAGCTGAAATGACAACCGAGACAAACCGGCTTTTTAAGGCCGTAATTGAGCTGTGCGTGCTTGCATTGCTAACCGTACTGGCGCCGCTTGTACTCCATTTCGATATTATGGTGCTGGGTAATCAGGTGGGGGAGTTGTCTTTGACCGAGTTGTTGCAGGAATCCCTGCTAGTGGCAATTGTTATCATTTTGTGGGCCAGTGCGTTCAGGCGTCCCGATGCACGAGGATTTCTGGTTCTGGCCGGCGGGTTCTTCGCCTGCCTGCTGGCGCGCGAGCTGGATGCCTTTTTTGATTATGCCGTTTTTCATGGATTCTGGTTCTATGTGGCGCTATGCATCTTTTTTGTTTCCGTCTGCCAGGCATTTGTCTGGCGTGAAAGCATCCTGCCGCCACTGTGCAAGTTTGCAGGCACAGCGCCGGAGATGATCATGTCGGTCGGCGTTATGGTTGTGATGGTGTTAAGCAGAACAATGGGCAGCGGCATTCTGGTCTGGAAGCCCGTCATGGGGGCATCGTATGCGCCGCTGGTGAAAACGGCAATTCAGGAAGGGCTGGAGCTGTACGGCTACCTGCTGATTTTCTATGCATCTTTGAGGCTTCCGGTTCTTCGGGGGCGGTCGCATGGTTTAACACTGCGGGAACAGACATGAATACATCCCGACTGATCATCTACACAATCGTTGCCCTGGCGGCGCTGGTAATCGCTTATCTCTACCTGGCAGCCGATCCGCCACCGGGTTGGCCGATCAACCTGATCCATCTGCTTACCAGGCATTGATTGTGCCCGGCAAAAGGGGGCTGCATGACCGGACAACAGAGAATATGGCTGTTCAGGATTGGCATACTGCTTGGAGTGCTGATCGCTGCTGTCGCGGTCTGGCTGAAAGTGGGCTCCGATGGCAGGGATAAAGGTCTGGCCAGCGGCAATGGCCGCATCGAGGCGGTAGAAATCGATGTGTCTGCCAAGTCAGCTGGTCGCATCAAAGAGTTGCTGGTGCGTGAGGGCGATTTTGTTACTGCCGGACAGGTGGTGGCAAGAATGGACATCGAGGCGCTGGAGGCGCAGCAGCGGCAGGCCGAGGCACAGCTGCAGCAGGCGCAGAGCGTGGTTGTCACGGCTTACAGTCAGTTGGCCCAGCGTGAAAGTGAAAAGGCTGCCGCGGCGGCGGTGGTGGCCCAGCGGGAGGCGGAACTGTTCAAGGCTCGCCAGCATTGGGAACGCTCAATGGCTTTGGTGCAGGCGGGTGCGATTGCTCGCCAGGATGCCGATGATGACATGATCCAACAGAAAAATGCCGAAGCAGCGCTCACCGCGGCCCGTGCCCAAATGGCTGCCAGTCAGGCCGCCAGCATGTCCATGAGGGCCCAGATCGGCGGTGCGCAATCCAGTGTCAGGGCTGCCAGGGCCAACCTGCAGCGCATTCAGGCAGACATCCGTGACTGTACACTCGTTTCTCCCCGTGCCGGCCGGGTGCAGTACAGGGTGGCGCAGGCCGGGGAGGTGGTCGGAGCCGGCGGCCGGGTGATCAATCTTGTTGATCTGGCTGATGTCTACATGACCTTCTTTCTGCCCATGTCCGCGGCCGGACGGGTTGCGATCGGCGCGGATGTCAGGCTGGTGCTGGATGCTGCCCCGCAGTTTGTCATTCCTGCCACGGTGTCGTTTGTTGCTGATGTGGCCCAGTTTACACCCAAAACCGTTGAAACCGCCAGTGAGCGGGAAAAACTGATGTTTCGCGTCAGGGCCCGGATCCCGGAAGAGTTGCTCAAAAAACATATCACCAGGGTCAAGACCGGTTTGCCCGGCGTGGCATACGTGCTGATCGACCCAGGCTTGCCTTGGCCGGAACGTCTGCAGGTGAAGTTGCCGCCATGAATGCTCAGTCAGATATAAATCTGCCAGATGGCCCTGCATCGCCGGTGGCGGTGCTTGAGGGGGTGGCCCTGCGCTACGGCAAGGTGGCAGCGCTTGACGGGGTTGATCTGGAATTACCGGGCGGCTGTATGGCCGGGGTGATCGGGCCGGATGGCGTTGGCAAGTCCAGCCTGCTGTCGCTGGTTGCCGGAGCCAGGGCGATGCAGACCGGTCAGATTCGGGTGCTGGGTGGCAGTCTGGCCGAGCACGGCCATCGCCGGAAGCTTTGCTCGCGTGTGGCCTATATGCCGCAGGGGCTAGGCAGAAATCTCTATCCGACCCTCTCTGTCTTTGAAAATATCGACTTCTTTGCCCGGCTTTTCGGTTACGGACCAGATGAGCGCAGCCGGCGCATTGGCGAACTGCTGCAGGCCACCGGGCTGGCCCCCTTTGCCGCGCGCCCTGCCGGCAAGCTCTCCGGCGGCATGAGGCAGAAGTTGGGGTTGTGCTGCGCACTGATCCACGACCCTGAGCTGCTGATCCTCGATGAACCCACCACGGGGGTTGACCCCCTCTCAAGACGACACTTCTGGGAACTGATTGATCGCATACGTGCCAGACATTCCGGCATGAGTCTGGTGGTGGCCACGGCCTACATGGAGGAGGCTGCCCGTTTCGACTGGCTGGTAGCGATGAATGCCGGAAAGGTGCTGGCAACCGGTTCACCGCAAGGGCTGCTGGAACAGACCGGTACAGTGTCACTGGAAGAAGCATTTATTGCCATGCTGCCGGATGCGCAGCGTCGGGGCTACCGTCCGGTGGTCATTCCGCCCCGCGAGAACTGTGCGAGCGAAGAAGCTGCGATAGAGGCCCATGCTCTGACGCGTCGTTTTGGCGGATTTACGGCCGTGGACCGGGTCAGTTTCCGCATCGGCCGGGGGGAGATATTCGGATTTCTCGGTTCCAACGGCTGCGGCAAAACAACAACCATGAAGATGCTGACCGGGCTGCTGCCTGCATCAGAGGGGCAGGCCCTGCTGTTCGGGCAGCCGGTCGACCCCCACGATATTGAGACCCGGCGTCGGGTCGGTTACATGTCCCAGTCCTTTTCGCTCTATGGCGAACTGACCGTGCGTCAGAACCTGGAGTTGCATGCCCGCCTGTTCCGTATGCCAAAGGTCCGGATCAGGGAACGGGTAGATGAGATGGCAAGGCGTTTCGGGCTGGCGGGACTTCTGGATTGCCTGCCTGCGGCCATGCCGGTTGGTCAGAGACAGCGGCTGTCGCTGGCAGTGGCCATGATCCATGGCCCGGAGATGCTGATTCTGGACGAACCCACATCCGGGGTTGATCCGGTGGCCCGGGATGAATTCTGGCAGATGCTGATCGAACTGTCGCGCCGGGACAGGGTCACCATCTTTATCTCCACCCACTTCATGAACGAGGCCGAGCGGTGTGACCGGATATCATTGATGCATGCCGGGCGGGTGCTGGCCAGCGATGCCCCGGCGGCGTTGATGGCCTCCCGCGGTGCAGCGACGCTGGAGGAGGCCTTCATCGGGTATCTTGATCAGGCCGATGCCTCAGCCGGAGAAATGGCGCCTGCCGGAGAGATGACCAATCTGCCTGTGCAGCCCCCAACATCCGCAACAGTGCGGCCGGCCAAGCCGGAAGGGGCATTCAGTCTGCGCCGCATGCTCAGCTACAGCCGGCGCGA
>DAONZY010000011.1:41498-53264 GCA_035407085.1 Deltaproteobacteria bacterium
GCCCCGGTTTTGCCCGTGATTTGCAAAGGGGGCGTCCGGTCAGTGTGGGGGCCTGGATCGACGGAGCCATGCCCACCAGGGGTGAAACGGTCAGGGGCTATGTGCAGGGCATGCATGCGCACTGGCTGGCATCACTTCAGCGTCGTTACCCAGGCCTTGTTTCGTCAGCGCCGGCGGCCTCGGTTGAAACCCGTTTTCGCTACAATCCGGATGTCAGGAGCCTGCCGGCCATGGTCCCGGTGGTCATCCCGCTGCTGCTGATGATGATCCCAGCCATGCTGAGCGCCTTGTCGGTGGTCAGGGAAAAGGAACTGGGTTCAATCGTCAATTTCTACGTTACCCCTGTAACCCGCCTGGAGTTTCTGTTCGGCAAGCAGCTGCCTTACATCGTTCTGGCCATGATCAATTTTCTGTTGCTGGTGCTGATGGCCGTCACGCTGTTTGAAGTGCCGCTCAAGGGCAGTTTCCCGGCGTTGGCGGTCGGCGCGCTGCTGTATGTCCTGGCTGCCACATCCCTCGGCTTGGCGATCTCGGCCTTCATGCGCAGCCAGGTGGCGGCCATATTCGGCACCACAATCTTTACCCTGCTGCCTGCGGTGCAGTTTTGCGGTATGCTCGATCCGGTCACCTCCCTGGAGGGGATGGGCGCCATGATCGGGCGCATATATCCGACCACCCATTTCCTGACCATTGCCCGCGGCACCTTTTCCAAAGGGCTTGGCTTTGATGACCTGACGATGTCGTTTCTGCCCCTGCTGCTGGCCGTGCCTGTACTGGCCCTGCTGGGCGCCGTCATGTTGCGAAAACAGGAGCGCTGACCATGCCGGCCGCCAATATCTTTCATCTTGGTATCAAGGAGTTGCGCAGCCTGCTGGGCGATCCGATCATGCTGGTGCTGATCGTATACGCCTTTACCTTTGCTATTTATACCGCTGCCACGGCCATGCCGGAGACATTGAACAAGGCCCCCGTCGCCATTGTGGATGAAGACCGTTCCCAGCTTTCCACACGGATAATCGACGCCTTCTACCGGCCATACTTTCTTCCTCCGGTGCTGATCAGCCACCGTGAAATGGATGCCCGCATGGACGCCGGACTGGACACGTTCGCCCTCAACATTCCGCCGGATTTTCAGCGGGATGTGCTGGCCGGCCGACGTCCCGCCATCCAGCTCAATGTGGATGCCACCAGAATGAGCCAGTCATTTACCGGCAGTGGCTATATCCAGTCAATTGTGACCAGTGAGGTGAACACCTTTCTGCAGGGCTACCGATCAAACCCGCAGCCACAGGTGGATCTGGTGCTCAGGGCGCGTTTCAATCCGCAATTGAACAAGTCGTGGTTCGGCGGGGTGATGAAGATTATCGATAATGTCACCATGCTTTCGATTATCCTAACCGGCGCGGCCCTGCTGCGCGAACGTGAGCATGGTACGGTAGAACATCTGCTGGTCATGCCGGTGACACCGTTTGAGATCATGGCCGCCAAGGTCTGGTCCATGGGGCTGGTGGTGCTGGTTGCGACGGCGGGATCACTGATACTGGTTGTGCAGGGATTGCTCAAGGTGCCGATTGAAGGTTCGATCCCGCTGTTTCTGGCCGGTACGGCGCTGCACCTGTTCGCAACAACATCCCTGGGCATATTTCTTGGCACACTGGCCCGCTCCATGCCCCAGTTTGGGCTGCTGATGATCCTGCTGCTGATGCCGCTGCAGATCCTGTCCGGCGGGGTGACACCCCGGGAAAGCATGCCCGTGCTGGTCCAGGTGGTCATGCTGGCCGCTCCCAACACGCACTTTGTGATGCTGGCCCAGTCCATACTGTACCGCGGGGCAGGTGTTATGGTTGTGTGGCCCCAGTTCGTCGCGCTGGCGCTGATCGGTGTTGTTTTGTTTGCCGTATCCCTGGCCTGTTTCAGAAGATCAATGGCAACCATGGCGTAGTTGGCTGGGGACTGGGGACTGGGGCGGTTTTGAAGTCATGCCTGCATAAATCAATATTATCCCGTATGGCGGGAGGGCGGGCAACTTGCCTGCCCTGCAAGCGGTTTGTCGCTTGCATCGGGTTGCATGTACTGTCCCGTTAACCCCATTCGGATCTGGGTCGCGAGCGCTTGGCAGAACTCTTCTAAAAGTTGTACCATGAGTTTAATAAAAAATGGTACAACTGCAGCAGAAGAAGCGGAAAATGCCTGCGTTATGGGGACAGTATATTCGATTGACAGGATGATCATGTCTGCTATTATCCCCGCATGGCACGCATCGCACGAGTTATAGCCCCCGGCATCCCCCATCACGTAACCCAGCGCGGCAACCGCCGCCAGCAGACCTTTTTCTGTGATGCAGATTATCAGGCATACGTGGATCTCATGGCCGAGTGGTGCGCCAGGTGCCGCGTTGAGATATGGGCATACTGTCTGATGCCGAATCATGTCCATCTGATCGCTGTTCCGGAAACAGAAGACGGCCTTGCCCGCGCCATTGGTGAAGCGCATCGCCGCTATACCCGCAGAATCAATTTCCGTGAAGATTGGAAAGGCCACCTGTGGCAGGAACGCTTTGCGTCCTTTCCGATGGATGAAGGCTATCTGCTGGCAGCAGCCAGATATGTTGAAATGAATCCTGTTGCGGCCGGAATTGTGGCGCGCCCGGGAGAGTATCAATGGAGCAGCGCACAGGCCCACCTGACGGCTCAGGATGACAAGCTGGTCAGGGTTGAACCGCTGCTTTCCATGATAGGGAACTGGAAACGGATTCTGTCCTTGTCAACTGAAGAAGAGATGAACACGTTCCGCAAGCACGAACGAACCGGCAGACCGCTCGGGCGGGAGATCTTTGTGGAACAGATCGAAGAACTGCTTGAGAGGGAACTCAAACCGAAAAAGCCGGGCCCGAAAGCAAACGTCTGAGAGCTGCATGTGCTGTTGGATTGTAAAAGACAGGATGTTCGGATCGGTGTGGAAAGATAAAACGGGTCAGCCTTGAGGCTGACCCGTTGTTTTTTGTTTGGAGGCGGCGAGCGGATTTGAACCGCTGAATAAAGGTTTTGCAGACCTCTGCCTTACCACTTGGCTACGCCGCCATAATTTTGAGAACGTTATTTATATAAACTTATCGCGGTGCTGTCAATGCCTATTTGAACTTTATGGCGACCCCGCTGGCCCGATACTCGGTGGAGGGCACAACTACCGCGAAGGTTGTGGTCTGGCCGGTTACCTCGGGGAAAATCACGGCATCGGCCCCCATCTTGGCCGCTTCCTGGCGTATGGCATTGTAACCCCACTCCCTGATGGCCGGGGTGAGTGTTTCGTCGACGCCGAAAACCTCGCGCGTAACCTGTATTCTGGCCAGACTGTCATAAGGACGGATGACCTCATCCTGGGTCAGAATCGGTGGCAATTCTCCAAAGGTCTGTGGCCTCAAGCCGCTGCAGCCTGTAACCGATAGCGAGATCGCGATGAGTGCCGCCGTAGCTGCTGTGATGAGTGAAGAGCGCATGGGCAAAGTTCCTTTCGTGTTTGAATCGTGATGGCGGGACGTATGCCGGTGTTTATCCTGTAATGCTTGCGGCCTGACCCAGGGGGTGTTGATTTGGCCTGGGATGCACAATACATTTACATGCTAATATTTGCCATCTGCCCTGGCAACAAAATTATGGCTGGGGCTTGGTCGCTGATGTGTGCATGCCGTATGGAGCATGTTGTGGAACACCTTGAAAAATCACAATTGTCTCTGGACAGGGCGGTGTTGTCATGCTAATATTTCCACCTTTTTGCAGGCAATAAAACGTTATTCCAATCCCAAGGAGTGTTACAGGATGTCAGGACATAATAAGTGGAGCACAATCAAGCACAAAAAAGGCGCGGCAGATGCCAAGCGCGGCAAGGTCTTTACCAAGCTGATCAAGGAAATATCGGTGGCAGCCAAGTTGGGCGGCGGTGATCCGGCGGCCAATCCGCGTCTGAGAACCGCGGTTGACAAGGCCAAGGCTGAAAACATGCCCAAGGACAATATTGAACGCGCTATCAAGAAGGGTACCGGCGGTATGGAAGGCGTCACCTACGAGGAAATCGTTTACGAAGGTTACGGTCCCGGCGGGGTTGCCGTGCTGGTGGAGGTGATGACCGATAACCGCAACCGCTCTGTGTCGGATGTGCGCAGTATCTTCAGTAAAAATAACGGTAACATGGGTGAAGCCGGCTGTGTGGCCTGGATGTTCAGCAAGAAGGGGCTGATCTCCTTTGATAAAAATGTTGATTTTGAACAGCTGTTTGAGGCTGCCATTGAGGCGGGCGCCGAAGATGTGGCTGAAGAAGACGAACAGTTTGAAGTGACCACGGATCCCGGCAGCTTCATTGAAGTGCGTGAAGCCCTGGAGGCCAAAGGGTTTAAATTCAGCGATGCCGAAGTAACCATGATTCCCCAGACCCAGGTGGCTCTGGAGGGGAAGCAGGCCGAAAGCATGCTCAGGATGATGGACAAACTGGAAGATTGTGACGATGTGCAGAACGTTTATGCTAACTTTGATATCTCGGCGGATGAGATAGAAAAGATGATGTAGGTCGAAGATCCGGTTTTCAATTCAAAGGGGGCTTGAGCCCCCTTTGCTGTTTCAGCCGTATACTCCATCAGGCGGTGGACAATGAGAGTACTTGGTATCGACCCTGGTTCACGCATAACCGGTTACGGCCTGGTGGAGCAGCAGGGTAATCGTCTGGTCCATGTGGATAACGGCGCTATTTTCATGGATAAAGCTGCCGATCTGCCGGCCCGTTTGAAACAGATCTTTCACGGTCTCTCGGAAGTGATCTCCCGCTATCGTCCGGATGAGGTTGCAGTGGAGAATGTGTTCTTTTCCAACAATGTGCAGAGTGCGCTCAAGCTGGGCCAGGCCCGTGGCGCCGCCATCGTGGCGGCGGTAAATGCGGGGCTGCCTGTATCCGAATATACGGCCCTGCAGGTCAAGCAGGCGGTGGTCGGGCAGGGGCGGGCTGACAAGACACAGGTACAGAAGATGCTCAAGGCCCTGTTGGGACTGCCGGAAACAGCTCAGGCCGATGCCTCCGATGCGCTGGCCGTAGCGGTCTGCCACCTGAACACCAGGGAGCTGAAGCAGATAACCGGGCCTGCTGCTGTCAAGGGCAGGCCGAATTCTTGGAGGAACTACAAACCATGATTGCCATGCTTACCGGAACGATTGCGCATAAATCACCTGACCACATCATTCTGGATGTACAGGGCGTCGGCTATCGCGTGTTGATACCGTTTTCCACCTATTACGAACTGCCCGAGACCGGCACGGTCTCCCTGCACATCCACACCAGTGTGCGGGAGGATGCGATCCAGCTCTACGGTTTCCGTACCCGCCTGGAGAAATCATTTTTCCAGATGCTGATTTCTGTTTCCGGCATCGGGCCCAAGCTGGCCAGGGATATCCTTTCCAATATCCAGCCTGACCCGCTGGCCCAGGCGCTTCGCCAGGGGGATATCGCCAAGCTGTCTGCCATACCCGGTATCGGCAAAAAAACCGCCGAGCGCCTGGTACTGGAGCTTAAGGACAAGGTCACCAAGCTGGATATCCCGTCTGTGCCGGCCGCTGATGCAAAGCCTCTGCCGGAAAGCGATATGGTTGAGGATGTGGTCTCTGCCCTGATCAATCTGGGCTACAAGGAACCCCAGGTGCGCAAGGTCATGGCGGGTCTGGATGTTCCGCCGGGGGCCAATCTGGAGGAGATGCTCAAACAGGCGCTGAAGGTGCTGATGAAGTAGGTTCGGGTTGGGCTGTAGGATTCAGGTAAAATGAAGCGGGAAAGGCGATGGCCTCTCCCGCTTTTTTGTGTGCCGACGGTCGTGGTGGTCAGTCCGTCAGGCCGTTGACCCGGGCGCGCACCTTGGCACCTTCCTTGATGGATGCCCCTGATTTCTCGAACAGCTTTCCGGTGATATTGCCGTCTTCTACAATCAGTTCCGCAACGGTTGCAAGCACCCGGTTGTCATCGTCAATAACCTCGACGGCCTGCTGTTTCCGGGGCATTTTCCTGATCTTGCTGGTATTGATCTGGATATTGGTCACCCGGCCGCTGATGCGGCTGATGGTGCCCATCTCATAGCTGGGATTGAAGGCGTTGCCCAGTTGGTCTGCAGCGGCGCGGAACGAGACATGTGTAGCCCTGAGGATATAGTCCAGCTTCATTTCCGGGGTCAGTCTGACCCTTTTGGAGATGCGCTGCTCGATCTTGCGATCATCGTAGAATGATTTGACCAACTCCTTCTGTGTCTTCTGGTTGATGAAAAAAACGTCCAGCCGGGTGCGCGCCCTTGCGGTAAAGCGGCGCCGGGTCGGGTCGGAAGCGATCGGCAGCAGCGATTCCGAAACCTTTTCGATACGGGGCTGGATGATGTAGGTGTCCCCCTCGGAGATGTTCAACAGCACCTTGGTGAAGCGTTTAGTGTTGGCGATCTCGGTCTGGACCACGTTGATGAAGTCGTCAGCCATGTCGGGGGTGAAATATTTTCTGAGCCGCTTGATGTCATTTTCCAGTTCTGCTGATTCCAGCATGACCGGCTCCAGGGCCTGGGTGGTGACCTGCTGGGCCTCCTTGACATAGACCACTTCCGGGGCGCTGGCGCACCCGAACAGCAGTGCTGATGCAGTCAGGGCTGCCATGGCCAGCTTGCATTGAGAGATAATCGTCATGGTGTTGTCTCCGGTTGATGGATTTTGCCGGCTGGCGGCCGGCTGATGCGGGCGGCCTGGGGGGCGATGCCCCAAGCCACCTTCAATGTCTGCTCCATTTCGTGTTGTTCGGGAAACAGGGTGGCTACACGATTAAGCTGCCTGATTTCATGTTCTTCAAAATCAACATCCTTGCCGGCAGCCAGCAGGGTCAGTTTGGGTTCCAGCTCTTTCAGCACGGCGTAGGCACGTTCGATGCGCTGCATCGTTTCCTGTGTCTGGGGTTTGCTGTCGTCTTTCAGTTCAGGGTAGGTGCCCCTGATCTGCTGGTACATGGTGCGGTAGGCCACAAACTGCAGCCCCAGGTTGTCCTTGTAGTACCCGAAGGCGTTAATGATGTTTCTGATGCGTGGCACCAGCATGGCGGCGTTGTACGCGCCGCGCCAGCCCCTGATTTCCCTCTCGGCATTGGGGTAGGCCCTGACCCCGTTGACAACCGCGCAGGCAATCTTGGTAATGGCGGCCATGGTAAAATCTGCCCCGGCAACCGAGGCATCGTAGACCCGGTTGGCCAGCTTTCCGTAGGTCCTTTTCATGTTTTCCAGCTCGGCGGATTTTTCCTGGGTTTGGCGGTCACGCTCATTGACGACAACAATTTTTTCATTGCCATAGCTGTTCTGCGGCTGGCTGACTGGCGCCTGGGCGACCGCGGCCTGCTGCACCGGCTTCCGGCTGCGTCTGCTGCGGCTATTTTTCTGAACCTTTTTGCGTTTTGATCTGGAGGTGTACTTATTTCTGGCTGGTTTTGGCCTGTTTTGTTCAACCAGTGTGTCTACCGCGGAGTTGGTTACTGGATTGCCGAAAGAGTCGACGTTGCGGGCGTCCTGGGACTCGTAAGCACGCAGTGGCGCGTAGTTGGAGTCTGGCGAAGCGCTGCCGGGCGTGTCAGTGGTGCTATGACTGGCCTTTTTGAGGCGGAGTTCCATGGCGTCCTGTTTGAGAGCCGGATCCTTGCATGCGGCCGGCTTGACCTCACCTGCGCTGGATTTGTGCACCCAGGCATCACAGAGCTTGAAGCCGTGGGCGATCATATCTACTTCCTGCTGCAGTTGGACCATCTCCGCCCGGTTTGCCATTACCACGCCGTAGGCCATCAGCGGGTTGCGGTAGATATTGTCATCAATCACCTGGACACCCGGCTTGCGGCGGTATGCGGGTAACTGCCGGGCAATCACGTTGGCTGGTTGTGCTGCAAAAAAACGCACGTCTTCCCGGACGGTCTCCCGGTTAAGCATCCTCTCCCGCTCGGTCAGAAAGATATACAGGGCGCTGGTCGGACGGGGAAAGCCGGTGGCCGGGTCGATCTGGGTCGGGATGGTTATGCCCTGTGTTGCACCAAAGAGGCTGAGTCCCATGCGGATCAGAGCTTCACCGGAGGGGACGCCATAGAGCTCGGCCGGCCATTTGTCGTTTTCATGGATCGGGGTTTGCAACAGGATGCGGTTGGAAAGCTTGATCGAGATGGCTGCGCTTTCAAAGGAATCCAGCGTTGAAAGGATGGTCGGGTACATGGACTCGGCCCCGCACTCAAGTGTGCTGGTGCCGGTAGCACATCCGTTAAGTTGCGCCGTCAGAAGCAATCCGGAGAAAAGGATGGTGATCTTTTTCAGGGGATTCATGGATGTCATTTGTGATCCTGTCAGGGGTTTTCTGGTGGAACCAGCCTCCTGTCGGAGGCTGGTTCCGGGGGACTTAGCGCTTGAAGATAACCTTGTTGCCGTCGATTTCAGGATTGTAGCGTTTCAGTTGGGGATCCTTCTCGAAATTATCCAGCAGCAGGTCGACCAGATCGCTGATCTTGCCCACATAGTACAGATCGACGATCATGTCTCCCTTGCCGCGGTTTTTCTGGCTGACGTTCTTGAGACCCTTGATGTCGTCCCTGAGCAGCTTGAGAATCTTGCGCTCCAGCTTGTAGTTTCCGCCGGAGGGGAAGACTACTTCAAAGCGGGAACCACGGCGTTCCTGAGTCAGGGTCTTGGTGTTGAGGGCGTTGAGCACCTCGCGTGCGAAGGATTTACCGCCATTGATGGCCGCCAGCCTGAGGGCCGCCTTGGGTGATTCGCTGGCCCGCACCCGGGCCGCGCCGTCGATGTTGCCTTCCCACATCAGGTCGCGGCTGGTGATGCTGACGGTTTTGCCGGTCATCATGGCGTGGTATGTGCGCATGCTGCCATCCTGGCTGACGTCAACATCCACCTTGCCGACGACGACCCATTCCCCCAGGCCTTCCAGCTTGGCCACGAGCTTGTTGTAGTCAGCCTCTTCGGCCAGTGATTCTAGTCTGTTGACCTGTTCCTCGGAGTCAATGACGGTGTACTCGGCGGCAGTAAGATTCTTGCGGATCTCGGCCTTGACATTGTCTAGCACGACTGGCGCGTCACCGCTGTCCATCTTGCCGGGGATCAGGATAACAAAAATCCGGCGCTCCTCGTTCTTGCCGGTCACCGCACCCTGCCGTTTGAGGTAGGCTCGCACCTCTTCCTCGTTGATGGTAACTTTGATCTTGGCGGTGAGTTCCTTGCTGAACAGACCGCCAATCCTGCTTTCCAGTACTTCCAGATCGCGGATGTATTTGTCGTCGCCGGTCAGGTTCAGTGTGGCAGAACGCTCTTTATACACATCGTTAAGATAGCTGCGCAGAGCCTGTTCCCGGGCACGCTCCTTGGCCTTGTTGAGGGCGGCGTATTCGTCATCGTCGACCTTTACGGTTACAATTTCTGTGTAGGTTCGGGTTTCTGCGCACAGAGTGCCAGCCATGGCAAGCAAGGCTGCCAGCATCAACAGAACGGTAAATAGCTTTTTCATAATGTCTCCCTGCATGGAATGAATTTTACTGGCGGCCTGACGCCTACTTGTTTGTAATGACAACCCGCGCATCGTTGAGATAGTTATTGCCGTGCATCATGGTTTCGCGCAGCAGATTGGCGTCTTCCGTGTAGATCACGATCATGTTTTCCCTGGAGACGTCAGCCACCGGGATGACCAGCGGATTTTCTCCCAGTTTTTCCATCCTGGCGGCATGATCAATCGATTCGGCGTAGCGCACCGCGCCATAGGTGCGAACCACGTCCGGCTTGACCTGCTTTACGCAATAGACGGTAACCAGTTTTTCCTCACCTCTGGTGACAACCACCGGCAGCATTTGACGTTCAAAATAGCGCCCTTCCAGATTGAAAACTACGCCGGTCACCTTTCTGGCAGGGTCATAGGCGGGCTTGTTTCTCCTGCCTGCGGCGGGCTGCGGTGCGTTGCTTTCCGGTTTAGGCTGTGGCAGTGGTCTGTCCAGTGCCATGACGTCTCCCGGTACATGGGGGGGGAGTTTGCTGCTGGCCAGATCGATTACATTGGTAAGCGCCGGTCCCTTGCATCCGGCGGTGCCGCCCGAGAGGCAGATGCGCATTTCAACAGTAGCCAGGGTCGCGCCGTCAACCCATTCGGAGTGCCTGCGTACGACCTGGGCGCCCTTTACCAGTCCCGCCACCCTGGTTTTGATACGATCTTCAACCATGGCCATGTTCTCGACAGTGGTTACGGAATCGATCCTGACCCCGTTGATGGTTTCCAGTAGAGCGCGCTGGGCGGTGGCCTCGGCTGCTCTCATGGCGGCCAGTCTGTCCTTTACGCGATTGCCGGTCGGTCTGGAGGTGCCTTGGCCGATAGCGGTTACATAGCCTCCGCTCCAGTCGATGTTGCCCTTGCTCCGCTCATCGGCGTTGGCCAGTGAGGAGAAGGTAAAGAACGCCATCAAGGCAATCAGGGCGTGCTTGATTCTAATACGACTCATGGCGGGTCTCCCTATTCAGAAATTGGCTAATGATATTGCAATGCCTGCTTCAGTTCAATGAATATCTGGCAGATGCTGCTGCAACTGTGTTGGCAGCCAGTACCTGTCAATTGGTCGCCAGACCGCGGATCTCGGTAAAACCGGCGCCGGCAGAACCTGAGTTGTGCGACCATGTGGATGGATCAGAATCTACGACAGTGTATGTGCCGGCCTTGATGTCGGCATTGGGACGCACAAACCAGTAAGCGTTTTTGACACCTCCCTGGCCGAGGGCCCCTTCGGTCTGCCAGGGGCCATACAGCGTGCCATCACTGTGCCGCAGGGCGATGGTTCCTGGCAGCCGCCCGTTGTTGAAGTAGTGATAATTGTAAATAAATGTCACGCGGTGCGGTGTCTGGATTGTGAAGCTGGTGGTCCTGGACGGGCCGTTCTGCACGCCGGCAATATTGCCGTTACTGAAAATGACCGGTTCAGCAATGGCTGGCAGCCCCTGCTGTTCAGACGGGACAGGTGCTGGTGTCGGGATTGGCGGCGCAGGAATGGATGTTTGCGGTTCCTGGGTAACTGCAGGCACAGTCGGGACCGCTGCTGGCTGATCCGGGGTTGCAACAGGTATCTCTGATGTTGTTGCAGCAGGCTGCGGGGTTGTCACTGCCGGCTGCAGCGGGGCGCCGGACATGGTGAATGAAGCGCGCTGCTCCTTGGATGTGTTTCCGGTGGTGTCCTTGGCCTGGGCGATAACGATGAAGCTGCCGCCGCCGGTTTTGATCGGCTGGGTGGTGCCTTCCCATTTCTTGCCCAGACCGGTCAGCAGCTGCTCGCCAATAGCGTTGCCCTGGGTGTCGTATACCCGGAAAGCGATTTCACCCAGTCCCTTGTCATCGTTGGCTTTGGCGGTGAAGGAAACGTTATCCGGCCCCAGCACGTTAACCTTGATCTTGTCCAGTGAGGGGGGGGTGTCGAAGCGCTCCGCAACCTTCAGCAGTTTGTCGACCATGTCGCCTGACTGGCCATCAGCGGTTTGGCCAGCGCCCTTGCCGGTCTGAATGTGGCTTTGACCCCAGCCACCCTGGTGGCCTCCCGGTGTGGCGCCCGTCATACCGGGCATGACCGGCATGACCGGCATGCCGGGCATGCCGGGGAGCTGCGCATAGTACCATTCGTCACCCGCGGCAGAGGCGAGCCGCGGGCCGCCGGGCTCGGTGGGCAGAGCGGCCCCGGGCATTCCGGGCATCCCACCGCCAC
>DAONZY010000012.1:0-31546 GCA_035407085.1 Deltaproteobacteria bacterium
CGGGGTGGGAAGTCTCAATCCCCCGAGGGGGTTTTTGTTTTTGTAGGCCGCATGTGCAAGCAGGGTGGGGGGACTACCTGTGTCTCAATCCCCCGAGGGGGTTTTTGTTTTTGTAGGGAAAGGCGGCCCTAACTTTCGAGGACGTGTGTGGGAATATCCGTCTCAATCCCCCGAGGGGGTTTTTGTTTTTGTAGGGCCTTGATCCTACAGTTGTTTTTGCCTGCGCACTCCCTTTGCCCGGCTAACAGAAATACCCGCAAATCGGCAAAAATGCAAGCACGGGCCACAGATGGCACATTTTGTTCGCAAATCGACCTGTTTTTGAACCAAAAATCTCTCCAATTGCATATTATTCCCCCTAACTGCCCGTTTTTACTGATTTTGCATTTTCGCAAACCGTTTTCCCGTTTTGCCCGGACAATCGATTTTCGATTATGATGCTCAGTCACCTCACAACCGACCTTTACAACCAGCTGAAACAACTCTGTTTTTTTGAGTGGCTTTCAACGGGTTGACGACCATTTTCGCAAATCTTTTGCATGTAAACGTACCCAAGCGGCTTTTGCGAAGTTTTTTGGCGCGGCGCATACTGCCGCATCACAACCATGCATTTATAACCCATTGATATTGCTGATATTTGCAAAAACAGCTCCTTTACGGCTTTTTCGCAAACCGTTTTTAAGCCATTAAACGGTATTCCAGTTAAATAACAATATGTTAGCCATAATGCACGTCAGAAGATCTTCACCACCGGACGCTCAGGCCCGGCAGTGCCAAAGCGTTCCACCTTTTCCAGACAGCTGCCGCACAGCCGGTAAACCAGGATGCTGTCGGCCCCTTTCTGCACCTTTTTCTTCAGCTTGTCACACAGCTTTGAAAGTTCATTGTCGGTCAGATAGCATTCAAAGACGCTTTTGTTGACCCTGATCCCCCAGGGATGCAGGAGTTTGACGACTTCGCGTCTTTTGCGGTCCTTTTCAATGTCGTATGCGATGACAACGTAGCGTTTCATTTACCATTTCCCGATATAGGGGGCATAGCGCCTTTCCTCGCCCCTCAGGTAGGCGGCCAGGGCTTTGGCCTGATGGTTGATGACGTCTGCCAGCCTCATTTCAACGCCCCTGAATTTTTCCACCGTGTTGATCCTCTCCAGCACAGCTTCGATCAGCTTGTTACGGGTCTCCCGGGTCAGTTGACCCTTGTCCTGCTTCAGTTCCACCCGGCGGTTGATCATGGAAAAAACGGCGCGGTCAACGGCTTGGGCCCTGAATTCCTCGGTCAGGTCGAATATCAGGGTTGGTTTGCCGGTCTGCGGTTTGTGTAAAAAGCTGATGTGCGGGTTCAGTCCGGCTTTCAATACAGCGCTCCAGATCTTGCCGGTCAGCATGGCGTATCCGTAGTTGAGCAGCGAATTGACCAAATCCTGCGCGCCCTGCCCGGTACGGCCTTCAAAGACGATGATTTCGTCCAGCAGGGTTTTGGTGATTTCCCAATAGGCGGCGGCCGCCCGGCCTTCGATGGAAAACAGTTTGCCGCGGATCGTTTCGTGGTCATCGTCACCCAGCTTGTCGATCTCGTCACTGATGCCCTGCATCTGTTCGATGCGCCGCCCGAATTCCCGAACGAACTGTTCATCCACGTTCTTGCGGTATTTGTGATAGTACTTGGCCAGGTTCATCTGGTTTCTGATTTTGCCGTCCACGATCCATTTGGCTATGGCGGTGGCCCGACCGTCCCGTTGGGCGTCAAGCTGGGCCAGATGCAGCCCGATAGCAGGTGATTGGAAATGGGCGATGCGGGCATAGGGCTGGCCGCTGAATTCAAGGAAGTCGATCGGAATGCGCTGGCGGGCGGCATACTGGATGACAGCGCCGGAAAGGGAGACCTTGCCGGAGGTGATGAAGATGTGCCGCAGGTTGTTAAGCGGCGCCTGGTGAACTATCTGCCCCTTGACACGCACGGTAATTCCCTTGAGTGTGCGCCCGACAAAGGCGCCGGGACTGCTGACCACCAGCTCGAAGCCTTCTGACTGGAGCTTCTGGTATTCCCTTTTGCGCTTGCGGACAGGGTCTTTGACCGGTTCCGGCCCGGCGGCCGGTTTTTCGCTGGCTTTCTGGCGCGTGCAGGCGGCCAGTATGTCGCGGAATTCGCCTTTACGGCGGATGCTGTAAGCTTCGGATAGAAAAGAAACCTGTCCGAGCATTTCCTCCAGATGCTGCTTGTTTTTGATCCTGCCGTCCTGATAGGCGCCGCGCGCCTCGTCCCGCAACGATTCGGCCAGGCACTGGTCAAGCTGTTCCAGGCAGGTTTGGGGCACCAGCAGGCCATAGTAGTTGCGGATGCCGTCTACTTCTTCTATTACGTTGACAGCTCTTTTCATGCGGTCCCGACGCACCGCGTCGCGCAGTTTCTGTTTGAGCCGCTCCAGCTTGGTTTCACTGAGCGTTATGTCACCACCTTTGAAGGTGACCCCCAGAAATTCAAACCCCTGATTGACATGCTGGACAGTGCTGCCTTCATTCAGCCGCAGCTTGAGACGGGAGGTGACGAACCGGCTGACGTCTTCCAGCGCCTTTCTGGCCATTTCCTCACTGGCGGAAAGGATGACGAAATCATCGGCGTAGCGCACCAGGCCGTATTTGCGGTCCATACAGTAATGATCCAGCGGGTTGAGGTAAAAGTTGGACAGCAGCGGCGATATAATGCCGCCCTGGGGGATGCCGCGCACCGAATCCCGCCAGTTCAGACGGCCGCTGACCTTGCCCATCTGCAGCCAGACCTGTATCAACCGGACAAAATCGGGGGCGCTGATCCTGCCCCTGAGCATGTTCAGCAGCCGCTCGTGATCAATGCTGTCAAAATAGGCGTCGATATCGCAGGATGTGAGCCAGAGACGCTTTTCATTGCGGATCATGTGGGCCACCCGTTTGATGGCTCTGGCGGTGCCCTTGTTTTTGCGGTAGCCGTAGCTGACATCCAGAAACATGCGGTCCAGGATTGGCTCAAGCACAGTGCGGGCCGATTGCTGGACGATCTTGTCACGGATGGACATCAGTCCCAGCAGGCGGGTGTCGCCATCGCTTTTGGGGATGCTGACCTGCTTGTAGGGCTGGGGCACGAAACGGCCCGTCATCAGCTCTTCATGCAGCGAGACCAGCTCCTGTTCGGCAAGCCCGGCAAAGCTGCCGATGGTTTCCCCGTCGATCCCGCCGGAACTGCCCTTGCGTCTGACCTCCTGCCAGGCCAGGCGCAGGTTGGGCAGCTCTGCCATCTGAAGGTACAACGGATCAAAGGCGGATTGTGCTACATGATTAACAGCAGGGTCAGGCTTGTTCGCTGGCGGGCCGGTCTGTTTTGCCGCACTGCTTTCCTGCCAGGGGGGTTCGGGTTGATGCTGAGACATGGCTGTGTCTCCTATCTGTTCGACTCCAGCGCCAGATCATACCTACGCACACGCTCGTCAACAGTGCTGACATACTGGAACCTGCGGCCTTCGGCCAGGGTGGCCATGGCGCCGGCAATGCTGTTGGGTTTCTGGCCGCCGGTGATGTCCAGGATGACATCCTCCGGGCCAAGATTTTCCGTCTGGTCCAGTTTTTCGTAAAGTTCGTCCAACACCTTGTAAACCGTGTCCACATCCTCGAAATTGATGCCCAGCGGAGTAGCCTCTTCCAGCGCGACATTGGGCAGCAGTGCGCTGATGATCCGTTCGAATGACTTATAGCAGTCATGGCTGCCGTTTTCGCCCTGCGAGGTAAGCAGGTACAGTTTTTCAAGCCGTGCGTCATGGTGTTTCACGGCCAGCCAGGGCATTTTCCAGTTTGTGCCGTCCAGCAGCTCTTCAGTTATGGCGCCCTGTTCCAGTTTTTCCAGATGTTCCTTTTTGGGCGCGCTGAGAAACAGGATCAGCTTTCTGACCGACGGCGGGGTGTCTATGACAACCCGCACCCGCCTGGCCTCGCTGATCTTATTGTTGAGCAGAAATCCAAAAATGGTAAAGACCGCCAATGCGCCCGCAAGCTGCAATCCGCCCGCAATCCGCTCGCCACCGGGCAGAAGGAGGTTGGTAATGCCATCCGGCAGCCAGCCGGCCCCAAGAAAAAACCCCGAAACCAGTGCAATGGAACACCAGCTGAAGTGCTCCATCCCCAGCAGATTGCTGGCCACCTTTTTGACCGCCTCCGAATTGATATGCCGCTGAACCGGATTGTTTGACGCCATGGGTCACCTCTGTTGTTTCTTGCTGCCATGCAGGGCAAATAATGCCGCCATGCCGTCCTGGGTGGGAGGGCGCTGCTCTTCCTTGCTGACCGGCGGAGGCGGCGCTTTTTTGAGGTCACAACGCTCCGCATCCGGGATAGCGATTCGCTTGATGTGCGGCAAAAGAGCAAGCTTCGCTTTTTTGGCGTCACTAAACCGGTTTGGCCCATTCATGCCCAATTCCAGGTGTTCCAGTTTTCCACACTGCGGTGTCACCTGAGGATTGGCCATGGCCAGCAGTTGCTCCATCTGTTCGGATTTGATCCAGTTACCTCCAAATTCACGGCCCATGAGAGCTTCAAACTCCTTCATCGCCCCCTGCCAGTCCACATCTGCGGATGCAATGCTGATTGATGCGATACCATAGCCCATGGATTTACCCATGCCCAGACTGTGGCGGAGACGGTTGTCTCCCCCCCAGGTCAGCGCCCAAGCGATTGCACCCAGTTCGGCCTTTTTCAGGTTGTGGAGTTTGATGCTGAATTTGAAGCGGGCTTTTTCCTTTAACGGAATCAAGCCGGTGTCCACATTACTCCCAACCCCTTCGGGAACGTTAACTGCCCCTGGCTGCCTGGCAGGATAGCGTTTCCAGCCGCTGATTTCGCAATCATGGTTCATGAAGGTTTTATAGATGCCAACTTTGCCACCTTCTTCCTGCCTTATGTAGTTTGGATAAAAGGTCGGCTTGGGGCTGCCCAGCACGGTTTTTATTATCCGGCTGAACGGTTCCGCATGGGTTGCTACTGCCGGTGAGATGGATACCCTGCCTTTCAGGGCGTCCCCGTTGCCGCCCACAAAGCCAAAGATAGTCTCTGCCAGATCAGGACTGGTGCTGTCATGGTCAGCCGAAGTATGTTTTACAGCCTGTTTTACGGAGTTGGAATACGGCAGGCGGTACATCAGGGCCAGACCGATTGAATGCAGACTGCTGTCATCATTGGTCAGGTAAAAGACCGGCACTCTTTCACCGCTTGAAAGTTTATTTTTCCAGTAGGCCCACTCGTCATTCGGGTTTTCATTGGCATCGGAATGAATAAACTGGAAATCCTTTTTGATGTACTTCGGCACATCAAAGGTTTTGTCTTTGTTTTCTTTGAAAAAGATAAATTCCATATGTTTCCTGCCGGGCCTGCCGTCATTCACAGTAGGCTGTCCTGTGAAGACAAGTGTTCCTTTCTGTGAACCGCAGCCCAGCTCTGTCACCTTGCGGTAAATCAGCCTTTTGCCGCCGCTATGTGGGTGAGGTGATTCAGCCGTACATTCGAACGATACATTCAGACGGGTTTCTCCCCAATTGGAATATTTGCTCACGGCGCTCTGACACCCATGCAGTTTCGGATTGTTGAGCAGCTTGTGATCAACCCGGGCAAAAAGACATGGGGTAATTCTCCAGTTGTCATTTTCCCTATCAAGTGAAAGCCAGCCCCCATTTGATAATGGTTTGAACCCGCCGCCGGCTGAAGTTGTCATGAAGTTGCCGTATATGTCCCTGTTTTGCAGATCTCTTACGCCATAACGATGATCATCCACCCTGCTCATCTTGCCGAAGGAGGCGATTTCGACGACGTTGCGCAGCATTCCCTTGAGTGAAGTGCCCGGTATCATGAATACCTTGGGCTGGTTGGTGCCTGGCTGTACGTAAAAGAAGGATTGGGCTTCCGGTTTTTTAAGTGAATCGCCCGGATCCCACTTACCACCATTACGAACATAGACGGGGGTGTCGGTTACCAGTTCGCAGACCAGTTCACCGGAGATGCCGTCTTTGAAAGGGATATCATGGGAAACCTGACCAGACCACTGCGGAAAAAACACCTTTTTCGAGAGCGGCACAAAGTTGTAGGGAGCGGTGATTTTTTCAAGCGCGGGGGCTTGCAGTTTGCCTCCGCCGGATTGCTTGCTGCCGCCGCCGTTCCCGCCGCTGTAAGGCTTTCTGCCGTTGTTATGGTTGTTATTCATTTCCCGCCCCTCCCTTTTCCAAGCCTGTAAATCGTGCCGCCCAGGGGCGATAGCTGTCGTTGTGCAGCCGCCAGCAGACCTGGTATTTCAGCCGGGCCTGCTGCTGGTTTTCAGTGCTGATGTATTCTTCGTCGCAAACAAGGCATGCTTCGCCCTGCCCTGTTTTGAAGCTGGTTAGAGTCCAGCCGTTTTCGGCCTGACGGATGTGCAGGCTCTCCGGGCCGTTTGCCAGTTCTCCGGAGAGGATAACTCCATCCTGCGCTCCGGCCAGATCGGCGGGGCTGTAAAGCGCAACAACCCGGTCGGTCAGGCAGAGCCAGCCCGAGCTGAAGGAAAAATTGTTGACCTGCTCGCGCACCTGCCGGGCTGTTTCACATTGTTTCAGCTCGATCAGCAGTTTTCCGGGTTCGATCCGGTCTTTGGTTTCCTCTCTGAGCAGTTCCATTATCTTCGGATTCATTGATTACCTCCTGCAAGCCATGCCTTGCCCGCATTGTTCCATGTGGTTTCACCCTTGAAATAACCGTTGCCCCGGCCTGCTCCGGCGCCAATGGCCAGTCTGCCGCCGGCCAGGTCCTCCAGTGCAGCGGCAAAAGCCTGTCTGACAGTGTTTTCCTGAATCCGGTCTGCTTCGGTGATCGAAACGTTCAGGAGAAATGCCTGGCCACCGTAGTACGGCTTTTCATCAAAAAGCGCCCCTTCCAGTGTTCTGGCTCCGCCGGTGAAACGGTCGATGGAGACATGGTTAAGCACTTTCTGCACGCCCGGGTTTTCAATGAACAGGTCGCTGATTAGCACTCTGCCACGCTGACCGGTTTTATCCTTCTTTTCGAAGCCGAACAGGACGGAGACGGCCTTGTTGGCGGTTCCGGTGCAGGCTTGCGGATCAATGCCGCTGTCGGCAAAAACCCCGGTCAGGCGGTTGTAGTGGAAGGCGGTCCGGTGCGCTATGGCTCCCTTGACCGCCGAACCGGTCAGGATGGCCCGGTTGCTTTCCACTCCACCTTTGCCGTCTTTCCAGACAATCCGGTTGGCCTTGAGGGGGGCCATATCAACCTCGCCGTCGAATCCGCCGCCAATCATCCAGAATCCTTCCGGCTCCAGTTTAAGGGTAGCGGTAACCTGATTGCTGTCAGGTGCCATTTCCGCAATCACGGTTTCGGCTAGCCGGGCCTCGTCCTTCAGTGATACGGGCAGCGCACAGAAGGAGCTGAACCCCTCTTCAGTCGTGAGATCAAAACAGGCGCAACGTAGTTTTACAACTTTGAACTGCCCGTAACCGCGTCTGGTTTTACCGCCGATGCGGATCGAGTCCGAGCACAGCAGGGACTGCAGTTTGTTCCAGTTGTCCGCATCCCCCGTGTCACCTTCCAGCATCAGCTCAAAACTGAAGCGGTGACCGGCCGATACGGAGCGTTCGTCAAACTTGCCGCTGTCTTTGGCAGTGCCTTTATGGCCGATGCTGACGTGGTCACGGGCGGTGGTAATCTTCGCCTCGGAAAGGACCTTGTCATTGGCAATCACCGCGGCATCCGGAATGATTCCTTCCACCGGCCGGTCTTGACTGTCATGGATGCAGCCCCAGGATACGCTCAGACGTGAGCCGCACCCCTTGTCGCCGGACTGATAGCCGAAGATGCTAAATTCCCCTTCATATCCAGCATCGGCCCAGGCATGACGCAGGATGCCAGCCAGGGATGAACCGGGCAGCGCCGGCAGCCCGTTGGCATCGGACACAAAGACGTCGTCGAAGAAAAGGTCGCCTTCACTGCCCACGATGAAAGCGGTTTCAAACTGTATGGTTACCCGCGCAATGTAGCGGCAGTTGTTTTGAGGTTTCTGGCTCACTGTTTACCTCCGTTATTCTGGTTTTGCTTGCGCGGAAGTCTGTTGCCCAGCAGGTAAAGGCGCTTGCGCACATCATTCAATGGGGCTGCCAGTACTGTTTCCAGCAGAAACCTGCCGTATGTTGTACGTTTGCCGTCTATCCTGACATCCTTGTTCCACTGTTTCTGCGAAACACCTTCGCTGCAGAGTTTATTCAACCGGGTACGGATCATTTCCAGATCTTTTCCCTGTACGGCAATGTTTCTTAGCTGCCCCCACTGGCTGTTGCTGGGACACGAGGCCGATACCAGCTGCCTGATCCAGCCGTCAACAAGTTCTATGGCCTCAATTTCGGCCTGCTTCTCGGCTGACCTGGAGTTGAGCCACCCGGCCAGCGGCGGCAGGGCGCCGGACACCTTTTCCACCGGAAGCGGCATGGCCGGCACTTCAAACGACTTGTAGCCGAGACCTGAGAGAAAACCGGGATTCAGCAGCAGCTGCCCCAGGCCGTCTTGCCGGTAGAGGCCGATCCCGCGACTGATTTTCTGCTGCAGTGCCTCAAGTTCTGCCTTGGAGAAGTTCCCGCCGGGCCGTTCAATGGCGATGACGCTCCCTTTGGTCAGTACCTGCCGTTCCAGGTCAAAGCGTTTTCTGGTACCGTTGAACGGCGCATAACTGCGGGTGCGCAGATAGCTGCGACACGGGTTGAGTTCGGCATTTTCAAGGCCGAACAGTTCTGGATCCGGGATCAGCACCGGCGAACCTGTGGTCGGATCGGTCAATGCCAGGTCCGACATACAGTAAAGCACTATCAGCTGTGCATCGGCTTGCTCCGGTGCAGTAGACGTGAAACCGGTTTTACAGGCCTTCAGCATGCCGTATTCGGCTGACCTGGAGCGCCCGACCCGCATGGTGCGGTTAAGGGACTCACTAACCTTTTCTACGACTTCCGGAGAGATGTCATCATCAAAACTGACCGAAAAATACCAGTCACTGCCCTGGGCCAGAGACTCATATCCGAACAGCTGTGATTCCGCCGCGCCCCCATGGTTTTCACGATCCACGGCTGTTTTCAGCCGGTAGGACATTTGCGGGGCAAGTCTTTGGCCAGATGGTGAAAAGTAGCCGCTGCGCAGCTGTTTTTGCTGCTCCCCTTTTTCGTCCCATGCGTCAAATTCGCTTTTGCCGGCATGGATCAGGTTGCTGCCGTCGGCAAGCGTTTTCAGTTCCTTGCCCTTGGCGATATGCCAGCTTAGCGGTACCGGCATGGTTGGCAAACCGGATTCGTCCAGCGGATAGGCGTTGCTGAAGCGGACCTTGCCGGAATGGAATACGGTGAAGGAGTCGGCAAATGATTCGCTATAGAGCTGGCTGGCAGCGGCGCCGAGCAGGGTAGACCCGGGAATGTAATCCAGTGAACTATGGCCCCCCATGGTGGCCGAACGTTCGCTGATAACCGCATCGGACAGCAGTCTGGCTGTAAAAAAAACCGTTTTCATCTGGCCACCTCCCCAATAGTTACTTTCACCCGGCCCAGTCCCCGGTGGCGGTGTGATCCGGCCTGCCTGATCAGGGAGGCTGCCAGCGCCAGCAGCGGCTCAATTTCCTGTTTCTCACCGCTGTATTCAACTTCAGCGGTCAATTCCACAGGAATTGCGACTTCAATTTTTCTGAGGGTTTTGTCGTCAGCAAGCCCCTGTGAGTCGATACGGGTGGAGGCAAGCGGTTTGAAGAGCTGTTTTACTGCTTCGGCATTTGTCTGTCGCTTGCCGTCACTTTCAGCGGCCCATGCTTCCATCCCGTTTCCCAGTGTGGCGCTGCTGAAGCGCAGCAGCCCCGGTTCTGTTTCATAGCGGGAGAGCGAGTCGTCACGGCTGCCGAACAGTTTCAGTGTGGCATTTTGCTGTATGGTATTTTGTGGGATCTGGCCGCACTCTTCGGCCAACTGCACGGCTTCACGAAAAAGCCCCTTGACGCTGCGGCCGGGAATGTACGGCAGGCCAGCCGGAGTTTTTACCGGAATGGCATCCAGGTGCGCCCCTTCGCCAAAACCGCTTCCCATGTGCCAGGGAGAAAGAAAGCTGAATGTTATGGTATGTCTAGGCATTGTTGCCTCCTTTCACGATTCCGGCCAGCAGATGGGCATCTGCCAGCGGCGTCTGCATGTCTGCATTCCAAAGCTGCTGTTCTGTATTGGCTGTCAGCGCCTGAAGGGCGTTGTGGAAATTTTCACTCTTGTCTGCGCTGGCAACCTGAAGGACGCGCTGGTAATCTTTTACAGCGGAAACCGGGTCGGTGTGCATGGTGCTGATCAGGGTGCGGATCGATCCCGTCGGCAGTTCGGCAATTGACTGCACAAGGCTGTTCAGTTGATTGTATTGGGGCAGCTTGCCCGCGACATCGCCGACGGCGTAAGGGCCGTACCAGAATTTGACCGGCTCACCTTTGAAACAGCCGCGGCCGGTCAGTTCCTGGCCTTTTACTTCGCTGAACCCTTCGGCCATGCTGGTTGTGATGCGGTGAAAACTGAACGATGACGGCACCGGCGGATGCGGGTTGCCAGACTTGCGGCTGTCCCGATCCTGTTTGGCCTGCCTTTTTGTGTGGTCACAGAGGCTTTCCGCCATGTGGTAGGCGGAAACAAACGGATAGGATTTTTTGACAAAGGCAACCCCGGCACAGGCGGTCAGTTCTTCGGGAAACTTCTGGATCATGCGGCGCAGTTCTGCCAGTTCTGCCCTGGAGTTGCGTTCAAAGGCCGACAGAAATTCACAGGTAAATTCAATGGCCAGGTCGGCCCGGACGATGATGGTCAGATCATCGCCCCCCAGCACGATCGGGCGCGCCGGAATGAACGATTTTTCACCTGCAGCCTGATAGACCGGAAAGAGCACTTTTTCCGTGGCATGCTGAACAGCGGACACGGTGATCCGGTCAATGCACTCGGAGATCATGCGGTAGATTTTCTCCGCATCCTGCGGCGTTTTGGCAATGTGTTCACCGATGCGCATCAGCATGCTGCCCAGGTCGTTTCCGTCGGCATGGACCACCGCCACATAGGCGGATTCGTCGGAAACGATATCATCCAGCTCATAGGGCCAGGCCGTGTCGAGAATATTTTTGCTGATTTTTTGAGTTAACGAAGAGTGGGTCTTGGCGTATTGCTGTTTGCGGATAGTCTGCCGGTCCACCGGCACAGGTTTCCCCATTTTTTTGTCTTTTACCAAGGCTACCGCTGTAGTCCCGGTTCTGGGGGCTCGCTCGACCAGCGGACCAAGTTCAGGCAGGTTGCTTTCACTCATGTTTCTGGCCCCGCGCAGAATGTCAATCGCCTCTTTGACCGCGTCGGGCAAATTCGTCCTGATCGGAACCAGCGCGTCAATTAGTTTGAGACCAGGGGCATAGCGGCTGACCAGCATGGGCCAGTATTTTCTGAATTCCCTGGCCTGGCCTTCATCCTCAAATACCATGCGGGCCCACCCGGCAGCAGTGGAAACAATGACGCTTTCCGGCCTCTGCACCCCCACCGCCTCAAGCGCTCTGTCGAGGAGTCTGCCGCAGAGCTGGGCCACAAGTTCACTGCCGCCAACCATTTCACGCAGCTTGTCACTTTGCAGGATAAAGCTCTGGATCTCCTTGGCCTCAAATGTGTAGTACCACGCCATGCACGCCTCCTGTATCGGGTTTTAATTGATGTAAAGCCTGTATCCGCCAAATCCGAAAGTCGTTGATTTTCCGATGTGGATCAGCTCTCCCAGCCGTAAAAGCTGAAGCTGCCCAGGTGTCAGGCCGCCGCTGTAAGTGACCCGGCCCAGCATTCCGCCGGTGCGCAGCCGTTTCTGCTGGCGGCTGGATACGCGCTCAAAATCATGCCATTTCAGCGTGGATACGGCGATGCTGATGCCATGGCTGCCATCGTTATGTTGTTCAGCCTCTGCTGCCGATGTATGGCCATGAAGCTGGTGCAATAGTGAGGCGCGGTGCGCAAGCGCATTCATCAGGAATCCGAAGTCCGGCGCTGTTTCCAGCGGCCTGCCGTGGTCTTCCACCAGCAGCGGTGTTATGAATTCAAGTGTTGCGCTGTCAGCGGATGCCGGCTCTGCCAGTTCATCCCACCGCACAGACAGGCAGGTCCCTTTGATCAGCCCCTTTTCCCATACTGTCTGCTGCCGGCCCGCCGGACCTGTGGCTGTTATCCGGTCAATCAGGTAGCGTCCGCGTCCATTGCGGATTCCGCGCCTGCCGATTTCCTCAAAGGTCATGACCAGGTGCGGCAGAAATTCAACCGATCGGCCGATCAGCACCGTCTCGAAGGTCATGCTTTCATACCGGCCAAACCTGTGCCGCGCAGTGAGCGGCGGATTGATGATGTAGGGACGCGGATAGGCAGCGAATTTTCCGGCGTGGGGCACGCTGGCGTCCGGTACGGTTTCGAACAGGTATCCGTAGGCGCATGTGTGACGAAACGGGCACAGGGGACACTTTTCACCGGGGATGCTGCAGGCCAGTTCCCGCAGGACGGTGCCGAAAACACCCCGAAATGTGAAACCCTTGTAGGGGGGCAGAATGATATCTTCCGTAACTGTCAGACTGAACCGCAACCGGTAAGCGGTAAATCCGGGGAAAGCTGGAGAGTAGACATCAGTAGGGGGAGTGGTCATAGATGGTGATTTCCCCTGTGACTGGTGATGAGTAGGACAGCCGCGCAACCTTGCCATGCAGGGCATGGGCAAGGTGGAGATAGAGCCAGATCGGCCCCTGTCCTGTCAAGGTGACAAAATTGCCATTGCCAGCCTGCTCCACCGCTCGGGCGGTATATGCCTGCAGTTCGGCCAGCTTTGCTGTTCCGCTGTCGCGATACAGTTCTGAAACTTCAATTATTATCTGTTGAGCCATTTACCGATCCTTTCCGGAATCTCTAGTATGCCCTGGCCGTCTATGATCTCAATCCCCATGTTTGCTGCGCGTTCCCGCACATTCCGATCTATGATTGGACGGGCAGAGGCCAGCACTTTCCTGCCAAACAGGCCAAGCGCGTTGTCTCCCAGCGAGTCCAGTTCATACAGGTATTCCCTGACATTGCTGCCAACCGCCACATTTGCTGTTTTACAGGAGATATAGACCAGGCGGTTACCAATGCCGGCCATGACGTCGAATTCGTTCTTGGGTTCTGCCTGATTTTTCGTTTCCCAGCGCCCGTAGACATTCAGCAGCGTCTCTACGCCGGGCAGGCTCTTTACGGACAGAAAGACATATTCCTCAAACCAGAAACCGCGCAGATAGCGGGCTATTTCTACCACCGGGATGATAATCCGGTGTGACTCCGGACCGGGCGCTGCCAGGCCGTGCTCACACATCTTGCGGGCCAGCACGCGTGCTTCGTGGGTCTGGGGCAATGTGAGCAGATAGGGGTATTCGAGATCTTCCACATCCGCGTTTTTTCCAAAACTGCCATTGATGCGGCCGATCAGCCTGGGATTGGCGGCGGCCAGTCCGGCCATCCATTCAGTGACCGGTCGACGGCGCATGATTTCCTTCAGATCCTGCTGATAAGACTCGACTCTGAATCCGTGCAGATCCAGGTACTGGCTGACAGTCAGTGATGCGGTTATGGGGATCTGCTCATTGCGCGGATTCAGAAACATAATCCGCTGGTCACGCGTATTTACGTAACAGATCTTCAGCCCGGCCGACAGGAATATCTGGAATGCCGCCAGGGCGGCAATCTTTGTACCGCCGGTGACATTGAGCGAAAGATCATCGCTGCTATATTTTGCAACGATGCCTTCGCAAACCGACATGACGTCTTCCATGTCAAACGGACGTATCAGCAGTGGTTCGGTTCTGACCCGCTTTGCGCGCAGAAACTCTTCATGCCGGTTCAGCTGTTCAACCATATCGCTGCTGTACAAAAGCACAACCAGGTCCGGCTTTAGCTGCAGACAACTGGTTATGTTGGCCATGGGCTGACCTGACACAATACAGACATGCACGTTCAATGTTGTTCCCCTTTCCGGATAATCGGCCCGCCTTCACCCGATCACGATCTTGCCCCGCTCCATCCTGACCCCGTAACGGCTGCCGCCGTATTTCCTGTTGGCGTCGACCTTGTAAAGCGCAAAGAGCGGACCATCCTGCAATTCATCTTCGATCGCCTTGTTGATCTTGCTGATCTGCTGCCGCAGGTTGGTCGATGGCTCTATGTTTGACAGCCATTTGGCCAGCATGTCTTCCCGCTTGGTTGCGTCGCCGTTGTAGATGGCTTGGTAGTTGTCGGCAATCAGCCTGATCAGCGGCTCGGACGCCATTTCATTCAGGGTGGCGAAACATGCGCTGCATTCCCCGCAGATACTGGCGTCCTGGTTGCGGCAATGCCGGAGCTTGAGCTGCAGGAAAGCGACATATGTGGCCAGTTCCCTTGGTTTCAGCTCGATCAGTGTCTTGCCGATGTAGATGGTCCGCTCCCGCAGGTTGATGGTGAGCGGAAGCTGGACCGAGGCGCTGTCGATGCTGGCCTGACCTTCGGAAACCAGCTCACGGACGCCATGCCCGGACAGGGGCAGTTTGTCACGCAGATATATCAGCGGCAGCTCGGTCAGCTCGATGCGGGCGTCATCGGTATTCACCTGCCGGGTTGCGCCGTCATGGCTGCGGATGGTGAGGGTCTGGTTCTGTCTGGGCTTGTAGTAGAACTGGTCGTTGGTTTCGAATTCGGAGCTGACCAGGACATGGTAGAGCCTGTCCCACTGGCGGGCAAAGAGCTGGAATGCGGCCCCCATGTAATAGGACATGGTCTTGCGTCCGCCCGCCAGGGAGCAGTGCAGACGTGTGCCCGGTTCGGAGGTCAGCCTCCTGAGCAGCTCGGCGATCTGGTCTCCGGCCAGTTCGTTTTCTTCCGATGTGCGGATATCATCCAGCGGATTGCCATCCCGGTCGCTGATGACGATCAGGGCCTCGTCCGGCAGCGGGATCGGCGGCAATCCCCACTCCTCGCACAACCGGTCCAGTATGCCTTCCTCAACCAGCTTCTGCCTGATGCGCTTTTTGCCGGCCAGGGTGGTAATGATGTGCAGTTCATTAAGATGTATGGGGGGTGTTTTGAATGCCAGGGCCTGGATTGTTTCGGTGATGATCTGGGGGGTTGAGCCTGCTACGAAAACGAGGATTTCACGTGGGCTGTGTTGTGCCATGGTGACTCCGTTCAGTAAGGATAGGATTTTTATAGCTGAAAGAAACCGGGGCTGCAACTTTAATTAATTTTCATGCCAATGATCGGCACATGCCGCTATTTCGGGGCGTGCAGGTGCTTGTAGCACAGCACGCGCGCCTGCCGAAGGATACAACATTTCGGCAACATTTCCGAAACACTCCAGGGCAGAACTTCTGCAATACTGTCGGCAGGGATCGCTTTCAGCGGTCTTTGAACCATAAAACGGCTGTTAACCACGGAGAACTCAGAGAATACAAAGAAATCATTACAGGATTTGCGTTATTCAGATACACCTGTTTGGTGAAATTGTATAATTTTCAACCCTTTGTTTCTTCTCAATAAACTCTGTGTACACTGTGGTTATTGCTCCGGTGATTAAACATTCAAACCCTGCTGTAGGGGCGGGGCGCCCCCGCCCCGGATTGGGCGAGGCAAGCCTAGCCCCTACCATTCATATGTTTAACCACCGGACCAATAATTGCTTTTTATATGTTGAATATTGCTGATCCGGGAGGTTTTACATGGATGCACTGTTCTGGCTGTTGTTGGCTGCTTTTATTGTGCGCAGGTATGTCCTCTGGCGCAGGGAGCTCTCCAGGCCGTATGGCGATACAGACATTAGGGGGCTATACGGCTTTAGCGACCACAGTGATGATGATTTTGGCCTTGATCTGCGCAGTGATGATCCGCTGCTGACCGACCCGGTATACGCATTCCTGCCCGGCAACATATACCATGACATGTTGCACAAGCCGCATGACGCGTCTTGCGATGCCGATCATTACGGTACGGGTTTGCCGGATGATCTCAACTAATCCTGCTGCAACATCTGTCATCACCGTGATTACAGGCATGCGCATGATGGCCGGCGGAGAGGAAATATTTCGGCAATGTTTCGTTTGCCGCCTGCGTCCTGTTTTTCTGTACGTTCCGGTTATCACCGCTGCGGCGGTATTAACTGATCGGAGGAAAGATGTCATGAAAAGATTTTCCGGTGCGGCGGCTGCCGCAATCTGCCTGTTCGGAGCGCTGATGCCGATGGCTTCGGCCGGCGCCTATTATGTGAATGTCAGCCATCTGGGCGGGATCACTTACCTGATCTATCCGCTTGCCCTGGCGGCGCTCTCGCTTGCGGTGTTGTCCACCATCCATACCGGAAACAGGAACCTGGTCCTCTGGCTGAGGATTGTTGCCGTGACCGGTATTGTGCTGTCGGCGGTGGCTGTCAGCGGGGCCAAAAACCACCTGGCATACATGCTTGCCTCCATGTCCAGGTTCAGCAGCCTGGTTGCATCCGGATCAGGCCAGACAGCCGTCAGCCAGGCATCCATCGGCACAGGCGGCCTGATGTCGCTGGCCGGTTATGCCGGACTTCTGGTGACGAGTTTTTTGCCAAACATCAGCGATGATGACAATGGAGGTGCCCGATGAGCGCCTTCCAGATGATCCTGACTGGCTGCGGCGGGCTGCTGTTGCTGGCAGTGGCAGGCATGTTCAACAGCATGGTCCGCAGAAAAAATCAGGTGGAATATGCGCTTTCGTCCATCGATGCCCAATTGAAAAAGCGCTTTGACCTGGTCCCCAACCTGATCGCCGTGGTCGAAAAGTACATGGCCTATGAGCAGACTGCTCTGAAGGGTCTGACTGCCCTGCGCGCCAGAGCGGCTTCCGGTGGGCTGAATGAGAGGGAACGTTTCGAGCTGGACAGCCAGATGGCGGGCACGATGAAAAGCCTGTTTGCGGTGGCCGAAAGTTATCCCCATTTACGGGCCAGCTCGTCGTTTTTGCACCTGCAGGGATCGCTGAACGAGATCGAGGAACAGCTGGCGGCTGCACGGCGGGCCTATAACGCGGCTGTTACGGATTACAACAACGGCTGCGAGATGCTGCCGCTCAGTCTGGTGGCGTCCACGATGGGATACCGGCTCAGACCGTGGTTCGAAATCAGCGCAGAAGAACGCCAGCCAGTCAGGGTCTGGCGTTAGGAGGAGACTGCCATGAACGTCATGGACACATTATACGCAGGCATGGGGGGCGTGCTGGAGTCACTGGAGGCCGGCCGCCGCAGGAGACTTGCGGTCATACGCAACTGGGCGGCAGGTTTGCTCGCCATGGCGCTGTTTGTGACGCTGTATGCGGACAAGGATAACCAGGCGCTGACCGGCTTTATTTCATTTATGATTGCCCTGATCGTCTGCGTTTACATCACATCTAGGCACAAGGCCGGACTGGCTGCGGATTTCCGCGCCTCGGTCATGCCCGGGCTGGTGAGGTCGCTGGGGGAGCATCTGACATACACCCCCCATGGGAGCATCCCTGAAGAAGAGTTCTGCAACTGCGGGTTGTTTATCACTCCCGACCGTTATCACGGCTGCGACCTGATTGAGGGCTATGCCGGCCAGACGCAGATCCGCTTTTCCATGGTGCATGCCGAGGAGCGGCATGAGGTGACGGACACAGATACTGATTCGGATGGTCATACCACCACGACAACGCGGACCGAGTATCGGGAGATTTTTCAAGGGCTGTTGTTTTCCGCCGACTGCAACAAGCATTTTTACGGGGTGACTTGTCTGTCGGCGGGTGGCGCCGGTTTTTTCAGCCGCATCAGACAGGACTATGTGCATCTCGAGCATCCCGGCTTCAACCGGGCCTTTACCGTCCACGGTTCAGACCAGGTTGAATCACGCTACCTGCTGACGCCAGGCATGATGGAAAGGATAATGGCACTCAAGTCCCGCTGCGGCGACCGCATGAGTATGTCTTTTGCCGGAGGCCGCGTGTATGTGGCCATACCGATGGCCGTGAACACGTTTACACCCGGTCTGTGGCGACGCATGGACAGTCTGGAGAAATTGGCCGGTTATTACGGCCTGATGCGCTTTGTCATCGGCATGGCGGATGACCTGAACCTGAATACCCGCATCTGGAGCAAACCGTATGAATCTGGTTCAATCGAGGCATGAAAGGAGCAGCAAATGGATAGCGTTCTGGTCGACATAGTGCTGTTAATCGGCGGCATCATCGCGTTAATATTCCTGGTGACTTATGGGATTGATACGGCCACCACGCTGCATGGGTACTATCTGCCCAGCAATGATGACGGCGGCGTTACGGAGCTTTTGTACCGGGAGCGCAGGAAACTGCGCGAAAGAAAGGCCCGGGAGACGGGCAATGACTGCGGGGAAAAATAGACTTCTTTGAAGTGATCATGCATCGCGAAGCGGGTTATCAACAGCCTCCCGTTCTGACCGCTCAGTCAGTCAAATCAGGGACACTGGGCTATTCTCGCGTTCAGATGTTCTTGATTTTATCGATGAGGGATCTTTTTCGGCAGGCAGCAAATTCTGCTTTGAGATTTGTCTGGATAATGTTTGAGACCATTAACGATTGTGAACGGACATTATTACCCATAGCACTGGAAATCTTGTTTAACTCTTTATCGGTTAACTCTCTTGTCTCTGAGATTTTACATGGTGCACGTTTCATGGCATCCTCCATTACTATGTTCACTTCTGTTGTCAGAGTATCCAAACGGTCATTATCTATTTACTGGCTTTTTCAGCAGTTCCAGCGCCTCATCCGAGGCCCTTTGCGCCGCGGCTACGCAGTCGTTCAACCCCACGCCGCGGTAAGCATTGCCGGTCAGGATCAGGCCGGGATAGCCCTTCTGCCCCTCTGCCAGGGCAGCCAGCCGTGTACCGTGGCCGACGGTGTACTGGGGTATGGCCTGGGGATGTCTGAAGATGCGCACAAATTCCGGTTCGGTCGTTATGCCGAGCACATCCTTCAGGTCAGCCCGGACCCGGGCCAGCAATGCACCGTCATCCATGCTGACGTACTGCGGGGAGCAGGCGCCGCCGATCATGCTGCGCAGCAGCAGCTTGCCTTCGGGCGCCCGGCCATCAAACATGCTGGAGTCCCACAGCGTGCCCAGGATGCTGCGGCCTTCGCCTTTGGGAATCAGGTAGCCGAAACCGTCCAGGGGATTGGCCACGGTTTTACGGGCGTATCCGCAGCAGACGACGGTCAGGCTGGCGTATTGTATCTGGCGCAGGACAGCGCTAATCTCGGGACAGGCCTGGAGCATGTCTGCTGCGGCAAAGGCCGGTGCCGCCATAATGACCGCATCCGCCTCCAGCAGACTGCCGTCGCTTAAGCGCACGTTCCACACATTGCCACGCCTGGCGACGTCAGTGGCCTCAACGCCGGGCTTAAAGGCGTCACCCAGGGTGGCGGCCAGGCAATCGGCCAGATGCTGGATGCCGGGCCGAAATGAGGTCAGGACTCCGCCGGGACCGGCGGCGCTGGAGACGGCCTTGCCGGCGGCACGCTCCTTGCGTTTCTGACCCGCCAGGCGGAACATGGCCCGGACCAGCCCACCGTATTCACGCTCCAGTTCGGCAATCCGGGGGAAACAGGATACCAGCGACATGGTTTCCGGATCACCGGCAAAGACGCCGGAGACCATGGGTGCGATCAGTTTTTCCAGTGCTTCGCGTCCCAGTCTCCGCCGGCCGAAATCGGCCAGGGTTTCATCCGCTCCTGCCGGAGCGGCCTTGATGAAAGGGGTCGGCTCCATGGCCAGACGCAGCTTGCCGGGCCAGGAGATCAACCGGCTGCGGAAGAATGAAAATGCGTTTTCCGGCAGGCGGTGCAGCTCGCCGCCGGAGTAGATGAAACGCTTGCGGGCGTTGTCGTTGCTGCGCATCAGATCGGCATCGATCCCCAGCCGCTTGCACAGCTCCAGGGTCTGTGGCTTGCTGTCCAGAAAACCGTTCGGCCCCGACTCGCAGGTGTAGCCCTGCTCATGCACACTCCAGAGCTTGCCCCCCGGCCGGTCTTGCTTTTCCAGCAGCCGCAGGTCCAGTCCGACGCCATCCCTGGCAGCCTTGTCCCTCAAGAGCCAGGCCGTGGCCAGCCCGGATATGCCGCCGCCGATGATAACAACTCTTTTCATGCGCCTATTCCCTGGACAGTTTCAGCGGCCCTTCCATCAGCACGCGATAGCTGCCCGATCCCCAGGATGGTTTGGTGACGATCTTCAGGTTCAATGTCTGCCGCCTCTTCAGCCTGATCTCTTTGACCGTGCGCTTGGTGGCGGAGTTGCCCAGCACATCGAAGAAGCCGGTCAGTTTTTTCCACTTGGCATCATAGATGTGGAAATCGAAATCGATCATGGTGCCGCTGTTGGTCTGCATATCAACCGTCATGGTCAATTTGCCCGGCCCGGCGGTGAAACGGTAGTAATTTTCCACCTTCTCCTTGCCATCCACATTAGCGCTGATTTCCGGCTCGGTCAGTTTCTGTGGATTATCCTGGGGGAGACTCTTTGCTGCTGCCGGCTGCAATGAAAAACCAAGCAGGCATACCAAACAGACCAACAGCACCTTTTTCAAGATTGCCATACGTTTTCTCCTTTGCACGTTGATTGGTTCAGCACTCGTCAAATAGCCACATCTGGGCCTGCCTGGGCGGAATGGCAAAGGTGAAGTATTCACCCGCCAGCTGCATCCTGTGGCCATGGATCTGGCACAGGTAGCTGCCGTGCCGCAGGCCCCAGGTCCAGATGGTCACATCCTGCCAGCAGGCAGTCTTGTTTATCGCCACGACACCCCTGTCACCCCTGGCAAACACCAGATAGCCGTCCTGCTCGTACAGCGGCCTCTGACCCGCTCCATGGACGGCATTATGAAAACGGATCATGGCGGCGATGTCTTGCCGCTGCCAGGCCTCTGCCCAGCGGTTGCGGTCATGGGGATATTTTGCCGCGCTCTGGTTGTTGTCCGAGTAGATCAGCGGCACCCCGCCGTCGCGCCCCAGCAGATATGCGTTGGAGAGATATTCATCCTGCGGATCCATGAGGATGCCGCGAAAACCGTCATTGTTGGGGATATCGTGGGTAATGGAGACGGTTACGGCCCTTTCATGGGGCAGCGCCTGGGCATATGCGGCCGGGTCGCTCAGTTCGCGCATGCTGCCCGCAGGTGAGAATACGCGACGCAACGTCTCCTGCAGCGGGAAGTCATAACAGGGAAAGTCTGTTTCACGGATCAGCGGCCAGAGAAATTCATATTCTTCCCTGTCGTTGAAGGTCAGTGTTTCGCCGAATACAAATTTACTGTTCAGTTCTTCCAGTTCGAATACCGATTGCAGGTGTTCCACCGGCATGTGCTTCATGGCATCAACGCGGAAGCCGTCGAAGCCCAGGTGATGCAAGGCCAGCAGGCACTGGCGCTGCTGGCTTTTCACCCAGTCGTTCATGTCCAGGTCAGGCAGGCCGCCCAGCCATTTTTCCTGAACCTCTTCCTGTTCGCCCCAGTTGCTTATGTCGCCGCGGGGATTAAAGTCCAGACAACTGAACAGACCTTCCTGCAGCTCGCCATACAGCAGGTCTTCCTGAAAGGACTGTCGTTCCTCCAAGCTGGCATATCTTTTCAGAACCGCCTCGCCGGGAAAATTGTACGGATCGGGTCTGTTTTTCTCATTGGCCATGTGGTTGAAGACAACATCGGCATACACGCGCAGACCTTTGTCATGCAGCGCCTCAATCGCTCGCACCAGATCCATTTTCCTGCCAAGATAGGAGCGGATTACACGGTAGTCCCGCGGCTGATAGCGCTGCCACCAGGCGTCGTTATACTCATCCGTGTAGAGCGGCGGCGGGGTTAGCACGGCTCCGTAGCCCAGTTCGGATATCCTGGCCGCGTTTTTTTCAAGATCACCATATCGCCAGTCAAAGGCATGCAGGATTACATCGCGCATTGTTAGCCCCTTTCTTGCTTCAGCCGGTCAAACGCGGGCTGTGTATTAGACAGATCAAATTACCCCTGTTACAGCCGACCGTCAAGCAACTCTCCTGATCCGCATTGACATCGGCATGCCGTGCGATTACTTTTAGAGTGCAGTTCAAACCAGACGGGACAGGACAATCATATGGCACAGACCGATTATTACAAGGTATTGGGGGTGGATAAATCCGCCTCTCAGGACGAGCTCAAGAAGGCCTTCCGCAAACTGGCGGTCAAATATCATCCTGACCGCAACCCGGGCGACAAGACGGCCGAGGACAAGTTCAAGGAACTGAACGAGGCCTATGCCGTGCTTTCAGATCCGAAGAAAAAACAGGAGTATGACACCTACGGTTCCAGCGGGTTCCACAAGCAGTACAGCCAGGAGGACATCTTCCGCAATTTCGATTTCGGCGGCACGTTCCGCGATATGGGCATGGATCAGAACGAGGACATCTTCTCGCGATTGTTCGGTCTGGGCGGCAAAGGCAAACGCGGCTGCAGCGGCTTCAAGAGCGGGCCTCGCAAAGGCGCCGATCATGAGATGGAGACCGATATCAGCTTCCGCGATGCGGCCCATGGGTGCGAAAAGGTGATCGCTTTTCGCCGCAACGGTATCCGCGAGGAGCTGAAGGTCAAGATACCAGCCGGTGTGGACAACGGCAGCAAGATCCGCATCAGCGGCAAGGGCGCGCCGGGAGAGGCGGGCGGTCAGGCCGGCGATCTGTTTCTGATCACGCGGGTGCTGCCCGACCCGGTTTTTACCCGCGATGGCGGGGATCTGTTTGTGGAGCGCCCAATCCCGTTTTCCGGCGCATGTCTGGGGATGTCGCTGGATGTGCCGACCCTGGAGGGGGACAAGCGTATCAAGGTACCGGCCGGCATCCAGCCCGGCACCAAGATCCGCTTGAAAGGTTGCGGCATCAAGCCGCTTTCATCCAACACCAAAGGCGACCTGTTCGTCAGGATCACCATCCGTGTCCCGGAGAACCTGAATGCCGAGCAAAAGCAACTGATCGAGGAGCTGTCCCGCCACGGGCTGTGAGCTTTTTCGCCTTTTCCGGTCGTACCATGCATGACGCCCCCGCGGAACCAAATCCACGGGGGCGTCGTTGTATCAGCCAAAACTCAGATGTTACTCACAGAGATCACAGAGATTATTGCAGTCATTACAAGGCTGCTTGTTGAAACACAAGTTATCTGTTGAAGGGGCCTTTTAAAACTGGTTTGTTTGCATTTAAACTCAGCGTTCTCTGTGGTGAACCGGTTTTCAGGAACAGTCCATCCTCCAGATGCTCAGCATGCCCTATGCGGCCACCAACAGCACCACGGCATGGGCCGAGATGCCTTCCCCTGTGCCGGTAAATCCCAGCCCCTCTTCGGTGGTGGCCTTGACATTGACTTGGCCGACTTCGGCCTGCAGTGCCGCGGCGATGTTGTGACGCATGCGGCTGATGTGCGGGGCCATCTTGGGGCGCTGGGCGATGATGGTCGCATCCAGATTGCCGAGCCTGTAACCGTGTGATCGGGACAGCTCGGCAACGCGCTCCAGCAGTATCAGGCTGTCGGCCCCTTTATAGGCCGGGTCGGTATCAGGAAAATGTTTGCCGATATCTCCCTCACCAATGGCGCCCAGTATGGCGTCCGAGATGGCGTGTAGCAGCACATCGGCGTCGGAATGCCCCAGCAGTCCCATTTCAAACGGGATATCGACTGCCCCGACGATCAGTTTGCGCCCCTCGACAAGGCGATGCACGTCGTAACCGTGTCCGATCCGCATTATCTCCCCTTCCCTTGCTGTATTGTCAGTGCTGCTCAGGCTTGAGATCCCTGGCCATCAGTTCCACCACCGCTTCACGCGCCGGCTTGTCTTCATGCAGTATGCGAAAGACCTGCTCGACAATCGGCATGTCCACGCCCAGCTTGCAGGCCAGCCGATAGACCGATTCAGCCGATTTGACCCCTTCCGCCACCATGCGCATCTCGGACAGGATCTGGGACAGGGTTTGCCCCTGCCCCAGCTTGTAGCCCACCGTACGGTTACGGGACAGGTCTCCGGTGCAGGTCAATACCAGGTCTCCCATGCCAGCCAATCCGGCAAAGGTTACCGCTTCGGCGCCCATGGCGCTTCCTAGCCGCTTCATTTCAGCCAGCCCGCGTGTGATCAGGGCGGCCCTGGCGTTGTGACCGAAACCAAGACCGTCACAGATGCCGGCGGCGATGGCGATGACGTTTTTGACCGCGCCACCCAGTTCGGCACCGATAAAGTCCGTGTTGGTATAGGCCCGGAAGGTCGGGTTGCTGACAGCAGCCTGCACACGCTTGGCGCACGCTTCGTCGCTGGAGGCCGCCAGTATCAGGGTCGGCAGCTGTTCAGCCACTTCGCGGGCAAAGGTCGGTCCGGACAGCGCCACATAGCGCCGCATGACATCCGGCCCCAGTATTTCGCTGCAAATCTGGGATACGGTTTTCAGGCTGTCCAGCTCGATCCCCTTGGATGCATTAACAATCAGCGTCTCTGGTCCGATGAATGCGCTGGCCTGACTGAGCACACTGCGCATGACCTGCACCGGTGTAACCAGCAGCATGATGGTGCACCCCTGCAGGGCCTCAGGCAGGCTGCTGGTGATGGCAAGCGATTCAGGCAGCCTGATGCCGGGCAGATAGACGGAATTGACTCGGGCAGTTGCCATCTCTGCGGCAATTTCATTTTCATAAACCCACAGGGTGGTATCATTGCCGTTGCGGGCCAGCAGATCGGCCAGTGCCGTGCCCCAGCTGCCGCCGCCGATCACGGCGATTTTTTCTTTAGAATTCTTGGTCATAGTGCCCCTCCTCAAGTCGCAGGTCAAAGCCTTCAGCCAGCGCCTGTCTGGCTGCTTCAATACTGTCCAGGATCAGCCGCCGAATGAACGGATGGTGCGTATCGGGGACGTATCCCCCCACCAGGCTCAGTGCCGTGGCAATGGTCTGCTGGATTAGCACCTCATCGCTGCCGATTTGTTGCATGAAATCTGCTGTCAGCAATAAGCGCCTGACGATATCTGCCCGTCGCGGCACGTACAGTTCCACGCAGAGCCTTTCGGTCTCTTGTGCCATTATTGTTCTGAAATCAGACCCTTCCAGCCCGGTTAGCCGTTCTGCGACATCATAGACTGACGGTTCCGAAAACAACCACCCCTCCAGGCAGGGCGTATCCAGCAACTCGCTGCTGGCGGCGATACTGTCCGGTATGCGCTCAACAACACCGTCCAGATAATCAGACCCGAATCTGGGCAGATAGTCTTCCGGCGTGACCGATTCGGGCTCGAACAATCTCATATCCACATACAGATCTGGCGGCAGGAAAAAGGCCTTTTCCCTGCTGTGGTGGATGGCGTCCCGCAGCAGGGCCAGGCCGTATTCAGGACTGACCGGATCAAGCAGCTCTCCTGCTGTGACCTCGTCCAGCACAGACTCGTATTCGGCCACATCCTTCATCCGGTAACTCAGGGCATTTACGACACCGTCAGACTCACTGAGCAGCAAAATCAAGGCAGCAAAACCCTGATCCGGCATTTGCCAGGCAAACAGCAATGAACGTGAACCGTAGATGTCGATCGGCCCTGCCTGCACGTGATAGAAACGCGGCTGAGTGCCAAACAGCCCCAATGGTTCCTGCGGGCAATTGACCCCCATGAATGAAAGCCGCCTGATGCTGCGGGCAGCAGATTCCGCGAATTGACCGTTGGAAATGCGGGCCGCCTTTCCCAGCACCGGCAAGGCATAACCGCATTTCGTCCGCCCTAGTGTGGCTATCGCTTCGTGTACCACCCAGGGGCTGTCAAACAGCAGCAGCACATCCAGCATGGCCACGGCAGCAGGATCATCAGGCCGGGCCAAACGGTGAATCATCCTCTTCCTGACATCGTCTTCCGCGTCCAGAAAAAGATCCATGAAACGCGCCTGTCCGCGCTCGCCGTCATTCAAGCAATCACTGACGAAGCCTTCCATTGAGTTGGCCCCGTAACCGGTCATTCTGGCAAACGGAGGCGCGGTGATGTCAATGCCGTAATCCTGCAGGGCGTCCAGCAGCGCCAGACGAGCATCCTCATCCAGGTCATCGCGCTTGAGTGTTATCTGTACCAGTTGATCCAGCCAGTTGGAATCATCAAAGAAGTCCAGCATGCAGGTGTATCGGTAGATGGCGGTGCCGCTCTTTTCCTTCCATAGCTTGCGCACCAGCGGACGAAGCGCCCGGCGGCCGGATTTCTGAAGCCGGCGTCCGATACGCTCCATCTGCTCGGTTGTAAGGTTATCCCGCTTGAGATAATCCAGCAGCCTGGTGATCTGCCTCCGCTCACGCAGGGATCTGTCAATTGAATACGCTATGGCCATATTTGCAAAACAGGCCGAGGTCAGGACCCGAGCCGGATAATATGCTTACCCGGCTTCAGTCCTACTCTTCGGTCTCATCCCCGTCGTCTTCCTCTTTTTCAGCCAGGCGGGCTACCGCGACCACTTTTTCCTTCTCTTCGGTGGTGATCAGCTTGACTCCCTGGGTATTGCGGCCAATAACCGAAAATCCGGAAACCGGTACTCGCAGGATCTTGCCCTGGTCGGTAATCACCATCAGGTCATTGTCGTCACTGACCTGCATGACGTTAACCACGCTGCCGTTGCGGTCGGTGGTCTTGATGGTGATGATCCCTTTCCCGCCACGGCTCTGATCGCGGTATTCATCCAGGTCTGTGCGCTTGCCGTATCCATTTTCACAGACCGTAAAGATGGTGGATCCGACAGCAGAGTTGTCCACAATTTCCATACTGATCACGTGATCATCGCCATTTAGCAGCATGCCGCGCACACCGCGAGTCACACGCCCCATCGGGCGGGCATCATCCTCATTGAAACGAATGGCTTTGCCACTACGGGTCGCCAGAAACACATCCTTGTGTCCGTCGGTCAGCGCCACACCAATCAGCTTGTCGCCATCATCCAGCTTGACGGCGATAATGCCGCCGGCCCTGACATTTGAATATTCAATCAACGGCGTTTTCTTGACAACTCCATTACGGGTCGCCATCAGCAGGAAGCTGTCTCCGCTGAATTCCTTGACCGGCAGAATGGTAGTGATCTTCTCATCCATGGCCACATTGACCAGATTTACCACGGCCTTGCCGCGGGTGGTGCGGCTGCCCTCCGGAATTTCATATACCTTGAGCCAGTACATGCGCCCTGCATCAGTGAAGCAGAGCAGGTAGTCCTTGGTCGAGGCGATGAAAAGCTGCTCCACAAAATCCTCTTCCTTGGTCTTCATGCCGGTTTTACCCTTGCCGCCGCGGCGCTGTGAACGGTAGAGGTCCACCGCACTGCGCTTGATATAACCGGTATGGGAGATGGTCACTACCATCTCTTCATCTTCGATGGTGTCTTCCAGGGTTATGTCGGCCGTCTTGTCTACGATGTCCGTGCGCCGCTTGTCGCCAAACTTGTCCCTGATTTCGGTAAGCTCGCCGACGATTATCTTCAGTATCTCCGTATCGGAGGCCAGAATCTCACGCAACCTGGCGATCAACCTCTGGATTTCATCGTACTCTGCCAGGATCTTGTCACGCTCCAGGCCGGTCAATCGCTGCAAGCGCATCTCCAGTATGGCCTGAGCCTGTATTTCGGTCAGCTGAACACCGTTGTCATAGCCAACCGGTCGGGGCAGATCAAGCAGTTTGAGATGTGCGTCATCAGCAAATTTTCCGTCCATCAGCCCCTGTTTGGCTTCCGGCGGCGTCTTGGAGTTGCGGATCAGTTCAATGACCGCATCCAGCCAGTCCAGTGCAATCTTGAGACCTTCGAGGATATGGGCCCTGGCCAGCGCTTTTTTCAGTTCGAAATTGGTACGCCGCGTCACCACCTCACAACGGTGCTGGATGAAGCAATCCATAATCTCGCGCAGCGTAAGTACGCGCGGGCGATTATGCACAATAGCCAGCATGATGATGCCAAATGAAGTCTGCAGCTGAGTATGCTTGTAGAGCTGGTTCAGCAGCACCTCGGCATTTTCATCGCGCTTGAGCTCAATCACGATGCGCATGCCTTCGCGGTCGGACTCGTCACGTATCTCGGTTATACCTTCAACCTTCTTTTCCTTGACCAGTTCGGCAATCTTTTCAATCAATCTGGCCTTGTTGACCTGATAGGGCAGTTCAGTGACCACAATTGACTGCCGCTCGGATTTCTTGTGGGTTTCCACATGCGCCTTGGCGCGAATCTGAATAATGCCGCGCCCTGTGGCATAGGCGTCCCTGATGCCCTGACGTCCATAGATCGTTGCACCGGTGGGAAAATCAGGGCCTGGAATCATTTCCAGCAACTCTTCATGTGTGATTTCCGGATTGCCGATGATTGCAATCAGACCGTCAATAACCTCTGTTATGTTGTGGGGCGGCATATTGGTGGCCATACCCACGGCAATGCCGGTAGATCCATTGACCAGCAGGTTGGGAAATTTGGACGGAAGGACTGTCGGCTCCAGCAGCTCGTCATTATAGTTGGGAGACATGTCGACAGTTTCTTTATCCAGATCAGCCAGCAGCTCATGCGTCAGCTGACGCAGTCTGATCTCGGTATATCGCATGGCAGCCGGTGAATCCCCGTCCACCGAGCCGAAGTTGCCTTGTCCATCGACCAGCATATACCGCATGGAGAAGTCTTGAGCCATGCGAACTATGGTGTCATAGGCGGCCGTATCGCCATGGGGATGATACTTACCGATTACATCACCGACGACACGGGCTGATTTTTTATAGGGCTTGTTGTAATCATTACCCATGTCATACATGGCATACAGACATCGCCGGTGTACCGGCTTAAGGCCGTCACGCACATCCGGCAAAGCCCTGCCGATAATGACCGACATGGCATAATCCATGTAGGATCTTTTCATTTCATCTTCAATATTTACTGCTACCTTGTCTTGTGATGCGTTGATCATTGTTTCCTCAAATCACTGGATATCATCTCCAGACAATTTTTTTGTATAACCGCTAATAGGTTCAACCGTCATGTTTCGAACAGCCGGCTGACTATCAGATGTCAAGATTGACCACGTTGAGGGCGTTCTTTTCAATAAATTCGCGGCGCGGCTCAACCTGATCGCCCATCAGGATTGTGAATATCTCGTCCGCTTCAACCAGATCCTCGATTTTAACCTGCAATAGCACCCTGTTTTCCGGATTCATGGTGGTTTCCCACAACTGCTCCGGGTTCATCTCACCGAGACCTTTGTAGCGCTGAATTGATAGTCCCTTTTTGGCGTTTTCCATGAAAAAGGCCAGTAGCTCTTCATGATTTGCCGTATCAATCAGCACCTTGCCCCCCTCCTGCTCCACTCTGGCACGACCGTCAGCCATGGTTTCGACGATCCGGCGGTGGTTTTCATACAGCAGTTCGTATTCGTGCGTTGCAAGCACGGCAAGTATCTGCTGGTCGATAATGGCGCGAATGTTGCCAATATAGAAGATTATCCGGTCCTCTTCATGATGGAATTCGGAGCCTGGGGACAACTGCTGCATGGCAGTCAGGTACTGCTCGATCTGGGCCAGTTCTTCCAGACAGGGAGGCACATTGCTGCGAACCATGATGGAGAGCAGTTCTGCGGTGATCCCTTTTTTGACCACCTTTTCAAAGATGGCCCGGTTATCGATAAACTGGCGTATGACCGGTATGATCTGTTTTCCGATATAGACACGGTCACCCTTTTCCAGATGCAGCGTCAGATCTTCAGCCCCTTCTTCCAGCAGAAAGCTTTGCATGGCTGCTTCGTTACGCAGATACATCTCCTTTTTACCGCGCTTGACTTTGTAAAGTGGCGGTTGGGCAATATGGAGATTACCGCGCTGGATCAGTTCCGGCATGTTCCGGTAAAAAAAGGTCAGCAACAGGGTCAGGATGTGTGAACCGTCCACATCGGCGTCAGTCATGACGATGATGCGGCCATAGCGCAATTTGGCGATGTCAAAATCATCCTTGCCGATACCGGTACCAAGCGCCGTTATCAAAGTGCGGATTTCCTGTGAAGAGATCATCTTGTCAAAGCGCGCCTTCTCAACGTTCAAAATCTTGCCTTTCAGCGGCAGTATGGCCTGGAACTTACGGTCGCGCCCCTGTTTGGCTGAGCCACCGGCCGAGTCACCCTCGACCAGGTACAGTTCGCACAGTGCAGGATCCTTTTCCTGACAATCGGCCAGCTTGCCTGGCAGACCGCCCATATCCAGAGCGCCCTTGCGCCGTGTCAGATCACGAGCCTTGCGGGCGGCTTCCCTGGCGCGGGCCGCATCAATCGACTTTTCAAGAATGCGCTTGGCAACCTGGGGGTTTTCTTCCAGATACTGGGCCAGCTTTTCATTCATCAACGCTTCCACATACCCCTTTACCTCAGAGTTGCCCAGTTTGGTTTTGGTCTGTCCTTCAAACTGTGGCTGGGGAATCTTGACCGAAATTACGCAGGTCATACCTTCACGCAGGTCATCACCGGAGACATTTACCTTGCTGTTTTTCAACAGGTTGTTGGCCTGGGAATAGCTGTTCATGGTGCGTGTCAGTGCCGCCTTGAAACCTGCCAGATGCGTCCCGCCTTCATGTGTATTGATGTTATTGGCAAAACTGAAAATCTTTTCGTCATACGAATCGTTGTACTGAATGGAGACTTCCATCTCCACACCGCCCTTTTCTCCCTTAAAGTAGATCGGCTTCGGGTGCAGCGGTGTCTTGTTGCGGTTAAGATACTCTACAAAAGAGTTTATGCCCCCCTCATAGAAAAACTCATGTGACTTATCTTCCACACGTTCATCTGTAATCGAGATGCGCACTCCGGCATTCAGGAATGCCAATTCCCGAAGTCTCTGTGAAAGCACATCAAAGGAGAATTCCGTTGTTTCGAATATTTCCTCATCAGGCATAAAGGTAATTTTAGTTCCGCGCTTCTTGGTTTCTCCAACTACCTCTAATGGAGCCTGCGGATCACCACGACGGTATGATTGCCGGAATACCTTGCCATCCCTTTTGATTTCCAGTTCCAGCCATTTTGAAAGCGCATTGACAACCGATACCCCAACACCATGCAGTCCACCGGAAACCTTGTAGGAATCGTTGTCAAACTTTCCGCCGGCATGCAGAACAGTCAAAACCACTTCTGCCGCTGAACGACCTTCAGTGGAATGCATATCAGTAGGTATGCCACGACCGTTATCTATTACTGTGATCGAACCATCAGAGTTAATTGTCACCTTTACATTATCGCAATGACCGGCCAATGACTCATCGATTGAGTTATCAACAATTTCATATACCAGGTGGTGCAAGCCGGCACTGGCTGTAGATCCTATATACATGGCGGGACGTTTCCTTACCGCCGACAAACCTTCCAGTACCTTGACATTATCCGCACCGTATTCTAATGCTGCTTGTGGTGTCACATTCATTTCACTCATTTTATTGATTTCCCTTAAACATCAGATTGCCGTGT
>DAONZY010000012.1:31556-46246 GCA_035407085.1 Deltaproteobacteria bacterium
ACCAGGGCAGAAGATCTCTCTGTGGTTGTTATAAAAGTTTGCAACATCCTGTCATTTAAAAAATCCATCAGGTTTTTTCTGCGCTGTGCATCCAGCTCTGAACCCAAATCATCAACCAAAAAAAGCGGTGGTTCACCGAATACAGATGAAAGATGTTCTATCTCCGCCATTTTGAGTGCCAGTATAAAACTCTTCTGCTGGCCCTGAGAACCAAATGCTTTCAAAGTATGGCCATTCAGATTAAAAGCCAGGTCATCCCGATGCGGACCAGATGTAGTGGTACCGAATCTTTCGTCCCTGGCCTTGCTTTTTTCCATCAAGCTCAGCAACTGTTGTCTTATTTCCAAATGGTTTTCAGCCAGGATACCTTCTGGCTGATAAACTATCGTGGGCATTTCACCGGCATCACCAGATATGGCAGCATAAACCTGTTGTAATGCCAAATTCAAAAACTTCACGTAAACAGATCTACGTCGGATAACCTCTGCGCCTTGTTCTGCCAGCTTTTCTGTCCACACTTCCAGCCCGCTCATATTTCTGTTCTTAAGCAAGGCATTTCTTTGCTTCAATATTCGGTTATAAGCATGCCAGCAGTGCAGGTAACCGGCATCTCCCGTATAAACCGCCCTGTCCAGATATCGGCGCCTATTTTCAGGCCCTCCCTTGACCATTGCTATATCATCAGGTGAAAAAACGACTGAATTCAATCGTCCATGCAGCTCTGATGCTTTTTGAACAGCTTTGCCATCAATATCTGTCTTACGTCCTGCTCTCTCAACTATCAGCTTGATCCGGTTTTTTATTCCACCACATTCAATGTCCCCCTGTACTGATGCAGTATGCTCACCGTACATGATCACATCAGGAATCCGTACTTGACGGAATGAGCGGTTACTACCAAGCAGATAGAGAGCCTCCATCAAACTGGTTTTACCCTGGCCGTTCAGTCCATAAAACATATTGAAATGCCTGGCTGGGTCAAACTGTACTGACTTTATGTTGCGAAAACAGGAGATACTTACTCTGGTCAGTTGCATCAGTAAATACTAAAGCCTCATGGGCATAATCACCGCGAGAAATCTGTCAGAGTTTTCCGGTGTAATTATTGATGGAGACAGTTCATCCTTAAATTTCATTTCCACTGTTTCGGTTTCAGCAACGGCAAGTACGTCAAGCAGGTATCTGGCATTAAAACGTACAGCTAGAGGTTCACCACCATAAACCACATCAATCTCTTCCATTGCATCGCCAAGTTCAGGATTGCTGGATGATATCTTGATACTTGATGCCGAAATTTCCAGCATTATGCCTTTGAACTTTTCACTGGAAAGAATTGCCATGCGTCTTACAGAGTGCGTGAAAGCCTCTTTGTTAACTTTGATAATACGATCATTGGAGGCAGGAATCACCCGGTTGTAATCCGGAAAATCTCCATCTACCAAACGCATCACCATGTATGAATCACCGCGTTTGATTACAGCGCTGTTTTCCATGAAACCAAACATAAGTACGCCGTTATCTTCTTCTGAAACCTTTTTCAGTTCATAAATGCCTTTCTTCGGCAATATGACACCTTTTAGAAGTTCCTGCCCGACTGTGCCTTTCAATGGCCCACTGGCAATTGAAAGCCTGTGGCCATCTGTGGCAACCATTTTTAAACACTGCTCACCTTTTTCATTCGTTTCTACTTTGGTAAATAGGCCATTAAGATTGTATTTAGTGTCATCATTGCAAATGGCATAGGAGGTTTTTTCTATCATGTCTTTGAGAAGTATCCCTTCTATTTCAAACAGGTTTTCTTCTCTGACTTCAGGAAAGTACGGAAACTCATCCGGAGAAAGGCCGACTATATTGAAATGTACCTTACCGCACAGGATTTCTACCCAGTCATTGTCTTTGGTTGAAAAGGTAATAGGCTGATTGGGGAGTTCCTTGACAATTTCGTATAGTTTTTTAGCTGAGACAGTGATTTTACCGGTTTTTGCAACTTCGGCCGGGTATATGCTTTTCATTCCCACTTCCAGATCCGTTGCAGTAACAAGCAATGAGGAACCGGTTGCTTCCAAAAGTACATTTGAAAGTATTGGCATCGAAGTGCGTTTTTCCACTATTCCTTGGATCTTCTGTAATGATTTTAAAAATACTTCTTTGTCGATTACGAATTCCATTTTTCACCCCTTATAAAAAGAATGTCTTTTATAATTCTTTAAAACCTTGTTGTTATTCTTGGTTGGTTGGTGCTGATGATAACTCAGTATTATATTGAATCAACGTACGTTTTTAGTTTGATTATCTGTTGAATTAAACGCTGACAAATAGGTCTTTATCAACAGGTACGGATTTATCAACATATGTAGCAGTCTTATCAACAGCTTTTAAAGCTATCTTGTTGATATATTTATTTTGGAATCAGCTATTTCAAAAGGATGTGCTTTATTTCATCAATAGTTTTAGCTAGTTTTGTATCTTCTTTTAACGCCAGATCGATTTTTTTTGCTGCATAAATGACGGTAGAATGATCTTTACCACCAAATTTAAGGCCGATATCAGGATATGATGCTTTTGTCATATCTCGGCATAGCCAGATTGCTATCTGACGCGCCTGAACTATGTTTTTTAATCTCTTGTTTGACTTCATGTCAGCCAATTTGAGTCCAAGGAAATCTGCTACTGTTTTCTGGATTAATTCTACTGTTATGTCTTTGCGGCGATCACCCAGAATATCACGCAAATTTTCTCTGGCCATATCGAGTGTAATTGGTATGTTTTGGAGGCTGCTGTATGCCCCCAGTCTGATTAACATACCTTCCAGTTCTCTGATGTTGCGAGTATCACTGGATGCGAGGAAGTAGATCACATCATCAGGTAGTCTGATTTTGGTAATTTCAGACTTCTTTTTTAAAATGGCTATCTTGGTTTCCACGTCCGGCGGTTGAATATCAGCGATCAATCCCCACTCAAATCTTGATCTTAATCGTTCTTCTAAATCGGAAATTTCCCGTGGAAATTTGTCCGAGGTTATAACGATTTGCTTGTGCATGTCGTAAAGCGCATTAAAGGTATGGAAAAACTCTTCTTGGGTTCCCACCTTGCCTGATATGAACTGAATGTCATCTATTAAGAGTACGTCAAGCTTTCTAAAGCGCTCTCTAAACTGTTCCATTCTTTTCTGGCGCAACGCGTTAACCATTTCATACATGAATTTTTCAGCCGAACAGTAACAAACATTCATTTCAGGTGAGTTTTTGCGAATAACATGTCCGATGGCATTCAACAGATGACTTTTGCCAAGGCCGACACCACCATATATAAATAAAGGGTTATAGGTATCAGCGGGGTTGTTTGCAACAGCCATTGCGGCTGCATGAGCAAACTGGTTGCCAGTACCGCTGACGAAAAGATCGAAGGTATATTTGTAGTTCAGTTCTGAAGAGGTATTGTCACAGTTACTTGTTTTTATTGAGACAGGATCTTGTTGTCCTTTGATAATCAGATCTTCAGGCAGTAATTGCTCTGTAAGGTCACAGTTCTCCCTTACAATAATGTCTATTGCAAAGGCTTTTCCCGAGATAACGGAAAATGCGCCTGTGAGAACTTGCTGATAGTGCTCCTCAATCCATTCTTTAAAAAAGGATGTGGGTACTGTCAGGTAAATGGTGTTTTCGTCATGGTGGCTGTATTGGATTGGTTTTATCCAGGTGGTATAATCCCGCTCCGAGAAAACCTTACCCAGGTTTTCTGAGGCCTGTTGCCATGCTTCAAGCATAAGTAAACTCTTCATTTCACGTTAAAATTGGAAATTATTACAAGTGCAAAGCTATGCAGGACAAAAATTTTGCCCGCTTTAATAAGGGGTTATCGGCATGGGATGTTTTCAACAGGATTTTCAACACATGTTGAAAACTTTTTACTCAATTATTACAGCACCTTACGCTGAGTATTTAATGAGTAAGGCTGTTATCTCAGGATGCAGAGGTTATCAGAGAGGAGTTGATTTTTCAAGGCAAATAACATATTGATCTTGAGTCTAAAGAAGTAATAAACTTATTGACAAATTGCCTGCCATATGATTAAAGATTCAGTTCGTGAAAAAAATCAGTTGGAGTAAAGAATATGAAAAGAACATTTCAGCCAAGTAATACGTCTCGTAAAAGAACCCATGGATTTCTTGTAAGGATGGCAACCAAAAACGGGCGCCTTGTGATTAAGCGTAGGCGGGCCAAGGGACGTAAAAACCTTTCTGTTCGTATTGCAACCAAATAATCAAACGGACAGCTTAGTTTTGACACAGGTCAGCACGTTTCCAAAGTCTTCCAGGCTGCGCAAACGTGCTGATTTTGTTGTTTTATCGAACTCTGCCAACAAGCATACAGTTAAAGGCTTCCTGGTCATCTGGAATCTGAATAGCTACGGTATTGCAAGGTTAGGCATTACTGCTACAAAAAAAACCGGATCTGCTGTAGATCGGAACAAGATTAAACGTCGCATCAGGGAAGTATTCAGGCATCGCAGGCTATCACTGCCGGCAGTTGATATTAATATTGTTGTGCGCCGTGATGCATCTGTGATGGATTTTCAGTCTTTTGAGATCGAGCTTGAAAAGGCATTCAGGCGAATCGGCGCTTCCACATGATCAAAAGCATGGCATTACATGGACTTACGTTTTATCAGAAACTGATATCGCCATTTTTGCCACCTTCCTGCCGCTTTCATCCCACCTGTTCTGAGTATTCCCGACAAGCACTTATTAAATATGGTTTTGTAAAAGGTTTATTACTGACGTTTTGCAGGATTGCCAAATGTCATCCCTTTCATCCTGGTGGGCACGACCCGGTACCTTGACACAATTGCATTGGAGCTATTATGGATAAACGCACAATCCTGGCAGTGGTTCTTTCCGTTGTTGTAATGTTTGTTTTTTCATTTTTTCAGTCTGCTGATAAGCCGGATATGCCGGTAAAACAGGCGGGTGGAAAACAGCATGCGAGCACTTCTGTTAATCAACAGGCGGATTCGATTTCCAGCAAGCCGCCTTTGAACAGTACAAGCAAAAATGCTCTGCTGGTTGATGTCAAGGAGATTGTGGTAGAAACGGATTTATTCAAAGCCGTTTTTTCATCCCGTGGCGCTGGTCTCAAGAGTCTCATGCTCAAAAGGTATAATGAAGCACTGGCCAAAACACCAAAGCCCGTTGTTCTTGGTGAAAATGCTGATCCAGATATTTTAAATTTCAGCACCCAGGCCAGCGGTTTCAACTTGTCTTCATCTGCAATTTACAGTGCCAATGCCAGCTCGATTTCTTTGAGTGGTACCCAGATCAAAACGCTTGTATTTAATTATGTCTCCAATCAGGGCTTTACGATTCGCAAGATCTACACCATCTCAGGCGATTCATATGGCATCAAGCTTGAGACCCAGGTTTTTAATAATACCCAGACTCCTCTCGTAGGTGCAATCCAGCACCTCATGACCTATCCGCAAAAGGTTGCGGGTGATGATAACCGTTTTGAAAATGCCGGTTCTTATCTTTTTGCCAAAGAGAGTCTCGAGATCAACAAGGGCTCTGATTTGGAAAAGTCAGCCAAGAAATACGACAATAACGTTTCTTGGGCTGGTTTTGCTGATAAGTTCTTTTTAAACTCCCTCGTTGCTGTCAACAACAGTATAGCTTCTGTTGATCTCAAAAAGAATGCAGCCGGTTTTATTGAGTCGGTTATTTCATCACCCCAGTTAACGGTTAACCCTGGTCAGATGGCTAATGTGGAGAATATGATTTTTGTTGGACCAAAGGATATTGATATCCTGAAGTCCCAAGGACACTCCCTTGAACAATCCCTCGATCTGGGTTGGTTTTCATTTCTTGCCAAACCACTGCTGTATTGCCTCAAGTTTTTTTATAAGTATGTGGGCAATTACGGTATTGCTGTCATTATCATTACGGTGATCCTCAAGATCCTGTTTTTCCCATTGACGCATAAAAGTTACAAGTCGATGAAGGATCTGCAGAAGGTGCAGCCGATGATGGCTGCTATCAAGGAAAAGTATGCTAATGATCGCGATGCCATGAACAAGGCTGTGATGGAATTATACCGTGAACATAAGGTTAACCCTATGGGCGGTTGTCTACCAATGGTAGTTCAGATACCGGTTTTCTTTGCTCTTTATAAGGCGTTGATGTCGTCCATTGAATTAAGGCATGCCCCCTTCTTTTTATGGATCAACGATTTATCCGGTCCAGACAACCTGATCGGTGATCTGCTTGGACTTCCATTTGTAATCGGACCTTTACCGGTTGTCATGGGCGTGACCATGTTTATTCAGCAAAAACTCACTCCGGCTGCAGGCGACCCCATGCAGCAGAAAATGCTGCTTTATCTGCCGGTTGTTTTTACGGTCATGTTTCTTAATTTTCCTTCCGGCCTTGTACTATACTGGCTAGTAAATAACGTACTCACGATTGGTCAGCAGATGTATATCAACAAGTCAGATATTTAGTCACATTGAGGCAATCCGGGGCTGTATGTATATTCGTGATACAATAGCTGCTATCAGTACGCCATCTGGCAATGGCGGCATAGGCATAATTCGTGTTAGTGGAGACCTGGCTTCAACTATCGGAGACTTGGTTTTCAAACCGCTTAACAACGGTGGCTTGGTCAGCCACCGTTTTTATTTTGGCTGCATTGTTGATAACTCTTGTGGTGAGCCACTAGATGAAGCGATGGCTGTCATCATGAAGGCTCCACACTCCTATACACGTGAGGATGTGCTCGAGCTTCATTGCCATGGCGGCATGTTGGTGGTTGAGCGTGTTCTTGATCTTGTCTTGCGGCATGGCGCACGATTGGCTGAACCTGGCGAATTTACCCGTCGTGCCTTCCTTAACGGCAGGATCGATCTTGTGCAGGCTGAAGCAGTTATGGATATCATCAGCTCGCAGACTGATGCTGCCTTACGATTGGCACAGCATCAGCGTGAGGGCCTTTTGTCGCAGCGTATTTCCGAGGCCAGACATGCTCTTGTGCGCGCATTGGCACTCGTAGAGGCCTATATTGATTTTCCTGACGAAGACATTGGTGACACGGATCTTGTGTTAATATGTAGTTCCGCCGAACATGCCGGGACTATTATTTCCGAATTACTGTCAAATTATGATGATGGTTACACTTTGCGTGAAGGCATATCAGTGCTGATTATTGGGAAACCGAATGCCGGAAAGTCAAGCCTGCTCAATCGTCTGCTTAACGAGAATCGCGCGATTGTTACACACATACCGGGCACTACCCGTGACATAATTGAGGAAGCAGTAAACATCTGCGGTTTACCGGTCAGGCTGCTTGACACAGCCGGTATCAGGCACACTGATGATGTGATCGAGCAGGAAGGTATTAACCGTGCTCTTAAAAAGGTGCCGATTGCTGATCTGGTTCTGTTTGTTCTTGACTGGTCCCGTCCCTTTGATGCTGAGGATCGGTTGATTGAAACATCGATCTCAGGTAGCAGATGCATACTCGTACTAAATAAGACCGATCTTCCCCATGTTCTGGAATTGCCCCGTTCTCTGGATAACTTCCCCCGGGTGGATATTTCTGCTAATAACGGTGTTGGCTTGGATCATTTAAGGGACGCCATTCGCAGTTGTTTTTTGCACACTGCAGATATTGATAAACGGGATTTTGTTACCATTTCCAGGGCACGTCATCGGGATGCGCTTTTTACCGCTAATCAGTCACTGCTTAGATTTAATACAGGCATTCGGTCTGGTGTTGAATTGGAATTGCTTGCGGTAGAATTGCGAGATGCGCTCGCCAGTGTTGGGACAGTAACGGGGGAATGCTCAAATGATGAAATTTTAGACGAGATTTTTTCATCCTTTTGCATTGGTAAGTAGTTTAAGTTCGGAAACCGGCTTTTTCCGATTGGCGGCGTCAGTCTTCGTTATTGCTTGTGCGGCGTACCTATGTACGCCTCTGCGTAACACCCTGATTGAGAAAGCCCCACGCTTTCCAAATCGGACACCAATAGTTTCTCATCCGGAGTTTCCGAATGGAGACCAAGTAATATTTTTGTATGTACGACTAATGGACTTAACTTGTGGCTGGCCGATACGGGGCTGGCATGGTTTAGAGAGAATGACCGATGATGATATATGAACAATGTTTTGATGTTATTGTCGTAGGAGCCGGACATGCAGGCTGTGAGGCTGCACTGGCTGCTGCTCGCATGGGCTGTAACACCCTGATGCTTACAATCAATCTTGATGCGATTGGGCTGATGTCGTGTAACCCCTCCATCGGTGGCCTGGCAAAGGGTCATATTGTAAAGGAAATCGATGCGTTGGGTGGAGAGATGGCCCGTAACATCGATGCCACAGGTATTCAGTTCCGGATTTTGAACACAAGAAAAGGCCCTGCTGTCAGGGCGTCGCGTGCCCAAGCCGATAAGCAGTTGTACAGATTGAGAATGAAGCGTGTGATGGAGCAGCAGGATAACCTTTGCCTGATGCAGGGCGAAGTAACAGCGCTATATCTTGAAAACGATCAGCTGAGGGGTGTCGATACGCGCTCAGGTATCCGCTACATTGGCAAAACGGTGGTATTGACCACCGGTACCTTCATGCGTGGACTGATACATATCGGATTGAACCACTATCCTGGCGGTCGGGCTGGAGATCTCCCTTCCGAAGGTCTTTCAGATCAGCTGCGGCAGATCGGTTTTGCGGTGGGTAGATTGAAGACCGGAACACCTGCCCGTTTGAACTCTCGGACAATCGATTTCTCTGTTCTTGAAATTCAGCATGGCGACTCACCGCCCCGCCCTTTTTCGTATGCCACCGAGCAGATCTCCATGCCGCAGGTTCCCTGCCATATTGCCTATACAAATTCCCGTTCGCACGAAATAATCCGCTCCGGCCTTGATCGCTCACCACTATATGCAGGGATCATAGAAGGTATTGGTACCAGATATTGCCCATCGATTGAGGACAAGGTTGTTCGCTTTCCGGAAAAGGAGCGCCATCAGACCTTTATTGAACCCGAGGGCCTAGATACGATTGAGGTTTATCCGAGCGGCATGTCTACATCGCTGCCGATTGATATCCAGATTGCCTTTTACAGATCAATACGTGGGTTGGAGCGTGTGGAGATTATGCGCCCGGCATATGGTATAGAATATGACTATGTTGATCCGATCCAACTCCATGCCTCTTTAGAAACAAAATTGCTGCCAAATCTGTACCATGCAGGCCAGATTAATGGGACGTCCGGCTATGAGGAGGCTGCAGGCCAAGGCATTATTGCCGGTATCAATGCGGCTTTGCGTGCCAAGGGTCGAAAGCCGCTTATTTTGAAGCGCAGCGAGGCCTACATTGGAGTGATGATCGATGATCTGATTACCCTGGGCACTAAAGAGCCATATCGCATGTTTACTTCTCGTGCCGAATATCGTTTGCTGCTTCGTGAAGATAATGCTGATATCAGACTCAGGGCCTACGGCCATGAGGTTGGCCTTGTGTCTGACCGAGATTTTGATCTATTTCTGTCCAAGTGTGAGCAGATTGAGCAGGAATATGCTCGGATATGCAGCACGCGTGTGAAATTGGATGAAATACAGCGTTCATATTTTGCTGCGCATGGATATTCAGATATTCAGAAGGGTACTTCATTTGAACAACTCTTGAAAAGGCCCGATGTTTCATATAGTGACCTGGAAGCAATTGATGATGTTTCACGTGAAACTCCGATGCAAATAAGGGAACAGGTAGAAATAAGTATAAAATATAAAGGTTATGTTGATCGACAGCTTGAAGAGGTTGCGAGGGCAAGCAGGCTCGAAAATGCGCCTCTTCCTGCTGACATTGATTATGCCTCAGTGGCAGACCTGACTAGTGAAGTGCGGGAAAAACTGACAAAATACCGCCCAGACACGTTGGGCCAAGCGTCACGCATATCGGGCGTCACGCCAGCAGCTGTTTCTGTGCTATCGATTGCAATTAAAGGGAATGCTTGGAAATCATTGGCCGGGGTGATGGGTGATGCTGACAGCCATTGATGATGCAGTTCGGCAGGCGGGTATTCGTGTCGAACGGATTCAGCTTGAGCAGTTGGCAATGTATGCTGACGAACTGCTGAAATGGAACATAAAAATCAACCTGACTGCAATTACTGAGCGAAAAGCTGTAGCAGCTAAACACATTGTTGATGCCCTGTTCTTTGCTCAACGGGTTGAAAGCGCTGAAAGGGTGCTAGACGTTGGTTCCGGAGCTGGAATTCCAGCGATTCCACTAAAGATCATGCGACCGGAAATAGAGGTTGTGTCTGTGGACTCCGTGGCCAAAAAAATCATGTTTCAGCGGCATGCTGCTAGAAGTCTGGGATTAACAGGCTTTGAAGTGCTTCATGCCAGGGTTGAAGAACTTTCTGTAACCGGCATTAAGCCGTTCGACGTTATTGTATCAAGGGCATTTAGCAATCTCTCACGGTTTGTAATACTGGTTTCATCGTTATTGGCGACAGGCGGACGAATAGTCGCCATGAAGGGGCCAGCATTGAAAGCCGAGCTGGATCAAGCGGATGAATTGCTGGCGCAGCTAGGCTATGAAATACGAAGTGAGAATAACTATGTATTGCCGTATGGGGCCGGACAGAGAAGCCTTTTAACCATAACTATGCGAAATAACTTCTAATAGTGGCAATGCAGCACTCCGCTTCAAATTTGACTCAGGAGTGCCAAAAAAAACTTTTGTATACCCCAGCTTGCTTTTTGGGCGATAGGCCCTTGTAGGGCAGAATTGGATGTTCTGTAAGATGATTGTTGTAATCAGGCAGTTTTTGCCCAGTTTGGAGTTGCAGCTGATCGCAATCTGAACTAAAGTGACATACCGCTTGCATTAACTGCCAGAACGTGTCCATTGGGGCGGGTGTGAATGTGATTATGAATACCTTGGCAGCAGATAAAAGTTTTATGTGCGGCGGCAGGCTGGGTCGTGAAAAGGCGCTGCAGTTATTGACGGAAGGTGACTTGATTGAACTGGGGCAGATGGCTGATAACCTTCGCCAGCACCGGCATCATGAAAGCCGTGTCACCTTTGTTGTTGACCGTAATGTAAATTACACAAATATCTGCCAATCGCGCTGCCGTTTTTGTGCTTTTTATCGAGATCAGGGGGCAGCGGATGCCTATGTTCTGAGCAGTGAAGCCATTCTGGATAAGGTGGCTGAGCTGGTAGAACAGGGCGGTACCCAGTTGCTTTTACAGGGGGGATTGAACCCGCAGATACGAATCGAGTTCTTTGAGTCGCTCTTTTGTGCTATCAAGAACCGCTTCCCCAGGGTGCAGGTTCATTCACTGTCTCCAGCCGAAATACTTTGTATCGCCAGCGCATCTGGGTTGTCTGTGCTGGATACACTTGACCGGCTTAAATCCTCCGGACTCGATTCAATTCCGGGTGGTGGGGCAGAAATCCTGGTTGACGAGGTGCGACAAGTTATTTCGCCTAATAAGATCGGTTGGCGGCAATGGGCGGATGTAATGCTTGCTGCTGCGGGCCTTGGCATGCCAACAACGGCAACGATGATGTTTGGCTGCGGCGAGTCGCCTGAACATATTGTTGATCATTTGCTGCGTATTCGTGAGCTCAAGGACCAAGGTGCCTCTTTTACGGCATTCATCCCCTGGACATATCAGCCGGGCAATACGGAGCTGGGTGGCAGAACTGCTACCGGTGTAGAGTATCTGAAGGTGCTGGCGTTGTCTCGGATTGTGCTGGACAACATAGATAATATTCAGGCCAGCTGGGTGACGCAGGGAGCTAAAATGGCACAGGTGGCACTTTTCTTTGGTGCCAACGATCTGGGTGGAACCATGTTGGAGGAAAATGTGGTCGCCGCCGCCGGATGCAGTTTTCGCATGAGCCAGGACGAGATGGTGGCATTGATAAATGGCTCTGGTTTCAAGGCCGCGCAGCGGAACACGGCATACGAGCTCATCATGGAGTTCGGGGACAGAAAGTAGACGAGATATGCAAGGAATCATAAGCAGTGAGGCCGAATTAGCTGCCGTTGTGGATGCTGTTGAACGTGAAACGGAAATTGCCGTTGACCTGGAGATGGATTCGCTGCACCACTATCGGGAGAAGGTCTGCCTGATACAGATATCTACCCGCAAACAGAGTTGGTTGATTGATCCACTGGCCATTGCTGATTTGTCCTGTCTGGCGGTACCGTTCAGTAATCCTGATTTGCTGGTTGTAATGCATGGCGCGGATTATGATATTCGATCGTTGCACCGCGACTTTGGAATAGAGGTGTGCAACCTTTTTGATACCATGGTAGCTTCAAGGCTGTTGGGAATTAATGAATTTGGACTGGCAGCCCTGCTGAAAGCACGTTTTGGTATTGAACTCGACAAAAAGTATCAGAAGGCAGACTGGAGCCGCCGGCCACTCAGCCCGGAAATGTGCGCCTATGCAATTGCAGATACAGCCACATTGCTGCCATTGTATGATCAGCTTGCCAGTGAACTGCAGCAAGCGGGGCGTAGACTGTGGCTGGATGAAGAGTGCCGGCTGATTAGTCAGGCCAGGGTCACAGAAAAGAATGGACCATTGTTCCTGGGCTTCAAGGGGGCCGGAAAATTCAAGGGTCGTGGACTTGCGGTTCTAGAGTCGCTGTTGCAGATGCGAGATCGTTTGGCCATGGCGCAGGACAGGCCTCCATTCAAGATACTTTCGGCTGAATGCCTGCAGGAATTGGCCGATAAACGGCCGCGTTCACTGAATGAACTTACGTCCATAAAGGGGATGACACCGGGCCAGATACAGCGATACGGTGACAAAATCATCACGGCTGTTGCTGAGGGCCTCGCAGTCCCTGAGGCAGAACTGCCGCGTTTCCCGAGGATCAGCCGGGACGAGATTTCTGAAGGTGCCAGACAGCGCACTAAACAGCTCAAAGCCTGGAGACAGGATATCAGCGCCAGGTTTGGGCTTGATAGCGGGGTGGTTGCGCCGAATTGGCTGCTGGAAGCAGTTGCCGAGCAGAATCCCGCCTCGATGGAGGGACTGGGTGTGATTGCAGGTATGCGTAACTGGCAAAGAGAGCTGTATGGGCAGGAAATCGTGACCGAGCTGGTCAGGGGCTAACACGTGGAGCAGCCGATGGGACAAACATATTTAAGCGTTGTGGTTCCAGTTTATAACGAGGAAAGCAACCTAAGACCGCTCATGGAAAGGCTTTACCCTGTTGTCAGCCAGGTCGGCAAGTCGTTTGAAATCATATTGACAAATGATGGTTCCAGGGATCGATCGCTTGAGATCATGCGCGAAATGGTTCGTGACTATCCGGGTGTGAAGGTGATCGAATTCAATGGCAACTTTGGCCAACATATGGCCATCCTGGCCGCTTTTGAAAAGGCATCCGGAGAAATTGTGGTTACTCTGGATGCTGATCTGCAAAATCCACCGGAAGAGATCCCGCGTTTGATCGCCGAGGTTGAAAAGGGGCATGACGTTGTTGGAACGATCAGGCTGAAAAGGCAGGATAGCCCCTTTCGAAAGATAGCATCGCGGATTGTCAATATCACGACCAACAAGATGACGGGCATGCGCATGAATGATTACGGCTGCATGCTTAGAGCCTATCACCACGATATCATTGAAAACATAAACCGTTGCGGTGAGTCGACAACCTTCATACCTGCTCTGGCGCAGACCTTTGCCTCCAATCCATCAGAAATCGAGGTAGCCCATGCTGAACGCATGGTCGGTGAGAGCAAATATTCACTGTACAGCCTGGTCAGACTTAATTTTGACCTCATGACCGGTTTTTCGGTAGTGCCGCTGCAGTTGTTTGCTCTGTTCGGCATCATCACAGCACTATTTTCGCTGGTGTTCGCCCTGTTTTTGATGGTTAGACGCTTTATTATCGGTTCTGAAGTAGAAGGTGTATTCACCCTTTTTGCCATTCTGTTTTTCTTTGTGGGCATCATTATTCTTGGCATCGGTATTGTTGGTGAATATGTGGGGCGTATCTACCAGGAGGTTCGCAAAAGGCCTCGTTATGTAATCAGGAGGACCTACGGCTTTGACGAATAATCGCCTGGTGGTTTGTGCCTACCATAACGTGGGTTATCGGTGCCTGGTTGAGCTGATCAGGCAGCAGGCAGATGTATCCTTGATTTTCACCCACGAGGATGCTGCAAGTGAAGAAATATGGTTTTCGTCTGTCCGCGATCTGGCCAAATTGCACAATATCCCCTGCCTAACCAGTGATATCAACCTGGAGGAAAATCAGGAACGGGTGCGCCAACTGGCTCCGGATTATCTGTTCTCCTTTTATTACCGCAACATGATCAATACATCCGTGCTGGAGATACCCCGTTTGGGAGCGCTGAACATGCATGGTTCTCTGCTGCCAAAGTACCGTGGACGTGTGCCTGTAAACTGGGCTGTCATCAATGGCGAAACTGAAACGGGCGCTACTTTGCACTATATGGTGGCCAAACCGGATGCGGGCGACGTGGTTGACCAGGAAAAGGTGGCCATTGATTTTACCGATGCCGCCTATGACGTATTTATAAAGGTTACTGAGGCTGCAGTAGTGGTGATTGCCAGGTCATGGCCGTTGCTGCTGGCTGGATGTGCCGCTAGAAATCCCATGGATTTGACCTGTGGTAGCTATTTTGGGGGACGC
>DAONZY010000013.1:0-44490 GCA_035407085.1 Deltaproteobacteria bacterium
CAAACTTGGTGGCAATCACCACCTTGTCTCGCAGCCGATATAGAGCCTCGCCCAGCAGTTCTTCGTTAAGAAAAGGACCATAGATTTCCGCCGTGTCAAAGAAGGTGACGCCTCGATCAACAGCAGCCTGCAAAAGTTTGATCATCTCCTGCTTATCCTTTGGCGGCCCATAGGAAAAGCTCATCCCCATGCAGCCAAGACCAAGAGCCGAAACCTCAAGACCGCTATTACCCAGTTTTCTTTTTTGCATTATGTTTTCCTTTCATCTGTTCAGGTTCATCTTGTTGATGACCTATCCTATGTCCGGAAAAGAAGGGTACGGTAGACCATTCCTGTCAATTTCTTGCCTGATTCTGCAAACGCACCTATAAATATTGTAATGCAAATTTCAGGCTGTTATCATCCATCTATCCAAACCGCTAAAATAGGCTTTTAAAACAGCTAATAAGGAACAGCCATGCATAATGATATTGAAATTATCCGTAACTCTTTAAGAGAGAGCATTGCCCGATATACCGAAGGAGGTGAGTTACACACAACCGCCATATCAGGTTTATCATTATTTAAACGGGAACAGCCGACTGAACCGATCAGCGGCATGTATGAACCGAGTATCTGCATGGTAACGCAAGGGGCCAAGCGAGTGCTGCTTGGAGATGAAACCTATGTGTATGACGCACAGCATTATCTGATCACATCGGTGAATCTCCCTACGATTGTACAGATCACTGAGGCCAGCAAGGAAAAGCCATATCTGGGACTGAAGCTTAAACTGGATCTGCGTGAAGTTTCACAGATGATGGTAGACAGCAACCTGCCGGCGCCGCGTGAGCAGCAATCCAGCCGCGGCATAGCCACTGGTGAGGTGACCCTGCAGCTGTTGACGGCCATGCAACGTTTAGTAGATCTGCTGGCCGCACCTGAAGACATCCCGATCCTGGCTCCAATCATCCAGCGTGAAATCATTTATCGTTTGCTGGTGGGGGATCAGGGGGCACGTCTGCGCCAGATCGCCTCCATGGGAAGCCAGAGCCAGCAGATTGCCAAGGCAATTGAATGGCTGAAAACCAATTTCACGCAGCCGTTGCGCATTGATGACATTGCAGCCCTGGCACGCATGAGTACATCAACCTTTCATCATCACTTCCGTACTGTGACAGCACTCAGTCCATTACAATATCAAAAACATTTGCGCCTGCACGAAGCCAGGCGCCTGATGCTGACGGAACAGCTGGACGCGGCCACAGCAGCCTTTGAGGTCGGCTACGAGAGCCCGTCCCAGTTCAGTCGAGAATACAACCGGCTGTTCGGAGCGCCACCGTTGCGGGATATTACTAAACTGCGCCAAATGGCAACGGCGGTATGACAAAAACGCCGCCTTGAAGGCAGAATGTTTTATCCGGCATCCGGTTTGTTTTGTTTGTATCCCCTCCCCGCCTTGACTATAATACGCCCCATGTCCAATCTGGCCTTTGCCCTGATAGTTGCCTCCTCGATCACCCATGCCCTCTGGAACCTGCTGGTAAAACGCAGTGACGATAAAACAGTTTTCATCTGGTGGATGTTTGTCGTGGCCGGCGGGCTGTTTACCTTGGTGCTGCCACTGCTGCCGGAACGCTTTGCCTGGCCGGACCTGCACGCGCTGCTGATGGCGCTGATCGGGGCGACCTGCTTCACCCTCTACCATGTGCTTAACGGCCGCGCCTATCGCGGCGGGGATATGTCGGTGGTCTATCCGCTCTCCCAGACATCGATGATCTATGTGCCGATCTGGGGCATATTGCTGCTGGGTGAGCGACTTTCGCTAATTGGCGCCTGCGGCATCCTGCTGGTGGTGCTGGGCACCTATTCGGTACAACTGCAGCGCCTGTCCCTGGCAGACATGTTCAAACCGTTCAAGAATCTGCGCAGCCAGTCGGTCCAGTCTTCGCTGGCAGCCGGTTTTATCTATTCCATCGGTTCAATTGCCGAGAAATCAGGGGTCAGGGATTACTCACCGCTGCTTTTCACTTATCTGATGGTCATGTGCATGCTGACCATGATGACACTGAATGTCTGCCGCAAATGCTATCACCAGAGCATCATTACCGAAGTAAAATCCCACTGGCGACTGATCCTCTGCAGCGGTCCGGTGATCATGGCCTCGTTTCTGAGCTTCCGTTACGGCCTCAATCTGGCGCCGGTCAGTTATGCCGTGCCGGTCAGACAGGTCAGTGTGCTGGTGGGGGTGCTGATCGGCATTGTATTTCTCAAGGAATCATTCGGCAGAATTCGGCTGGTATCCGCGACCGTGATCATGGCCGGGGCCCTGCTGATCAAACTCGGATAGGAAACGGGTTGGCATGAAACCACTCAAGGTGGCTGATATACAACTGGATGGAACCAGCCTGATCGAGGCCAGCGCCGGCACAGGCAAGACCTGGACCATCGCCGCCCTTTATATGCGCCTGCTTCTGGAACGCTCGCTATTGCCGGAGCAGATACTGGTCGTAACCTACACCAAGGCTGCTACGGCCGAGCTGAAAGAACGTATCCGCCAGCGCATACTGGCAACACTGGAGTTGTTTGCCGGCCACCGCCAGACAGAAGACGAGCTGGACCACCTGCTGATCGCAGCCTGCCCTGACCACGCTGCCGGCCACAGGCTGTTGACCAGAGCCCTGTATTCCTTCGATGCCGCCGCTATCTTCACCATCCATGGATTTTGCCAGCGTGCGCTTGGCGACCATGCCTTTGAAAGCCGGTCGCTGTTCGACACGGAAATGGTCAGTGACCAGTCAGCACTGCTCAATGCGGCGGCGGATGACTTCTGGCGCACCCATGTCATGACAGCGCCCACGGATCTGCAGGCCGGGCTGATGGCCCGCGGCTACACACCGCAAGCGCTGCTGGAACCGATCAAAAGCCATTGTCTGTCACCACATCTGAAGATCATCCCTGACCCCGAACAGGTTGATTTCACCGCTGCTGTCAAGCGCAGGCAGACGTTGTTTGGCCAGGCGTCTGATCTCTGGCGGGCGGCCCGTGGCGAGATTATTGCCCTGCTGCTGGCACCCGGACTAAACCAGAGGAGCTACAAGCCGCAACAGGTGGAAAAGGCGGCCCTGCTGCTGGACGGCTGGTTTGCCGGCTCCCCTGCCGCAGCATGTGACAAACTGGCGTTGTTCAGCACTGAAAACCTGAGGGACAATACCAATAAGAATTGCCAAACACCCAGCCATCCGTTTTTCGATCTCTGCCACCTGCTGCTGCAAGCCTGCGGGGAAGCCGGTTACGCCTTTGATCAGGCGTTGATCCGGCTGCATCTGGAGCTGAGACAATGGCTTGCCCGTGAACTGCCCCGACGCAAACGCAGCGAAAACCTGCGCTGTTTCGACGACCTGCTGCTGGATCTCCACCATGCGCTGTCAGGCGAGACCGGGGCGGCTTTGGCGGTTAATCTCCGCGAGCAATACCGGGCGGCGCTGATCGACGAGTTTCAGGATACGGATAGGATACAGTGGAACATCTTCCGTATGATTGCCTCAGCCCCCAGCTATCCGCTGCTGATCATCGGCGATCCCAAACAGGCCATCTACAGCTTCCGCGGGGCCGACATCCATGCCTACCTGGCGGCCGGCAGCAGCATCGCAAAGGACATGCGCTGGACACTGGACACCAACCGCCGCTCCGTAAAACCGCTGGTTGACGCCGTCAATGCGCTGTTCAAAAACAACCGCGACCCCTTCCTCTGTAATGGCATCGGGTTTCATCCGGTTCTTTCAGGCCGTCACACGGCGGATCAACTGCTGATAGACGGACAGCCGGACAACACCCCGCTTCGTTTCTGGATCTGCAAAAACAATGACGACCAGCCACAGAACAAGACAGCCGTGCGCAGACCGATTGCAGAGTCCGTCGCTGCCGAAATTCTGAGGTTGTTAACAGTTGACTGCCGCATCCGGCTAGCGGACGCGGAACGGCCCGTCACCCCTGCCGATGTGGCCGTGCTGGTCAGAAGCCATTCCCAGGCCTGCATTATCCAGGAAGCCCTTTCCAGTCTGGCCATCCCCTCCATTCAGCACGGCAACCAGACCATCTTCGAGACGTTTGAGGCGCTGGATCTGCTGCGGATCCTCAGGGCAGTCAACGAGCCGGGCAATGAGTCACTGGTCAAGGAGGCCATGCTGGGCGGACTGCTGGGTGTCAATGTCAATACGCTGGATCAGATCCTGCACAGTGATACAGAATGGGATCTCTGGCTGGGACGTTTCCGGCAGATGGATGCGGCCTTTCGCACAGGCGGCATGATTGCGCTGACATCTGTCATGCTGGAGGAATGTGGCGCCAGACAATTCCTGCTGGGTTTAAAAGATGGCGAGCGACGCATGACCAATCTGCAGCACTGCGTCGAATTGATCCATCAGTCCGAAGCAGAGAGACCAGCTTCGCTGGCCGGGTGTATCGACTGGCTGGAGAGTCGTATCAACCGCCGGCAAGAGGATGACACCGCCCTGTTGCGGCTGGAGACAGACAGTCAGGCGGTCAGGATCGTGACGATCCATGCCAGCAAGGGGCTGCAGTATCCGATCGTCTTCATCCCCTTTGCCTGGGATGCCCCGCCATTGTCCAAGGGAGATCCGCTGTTCCACGACAGGGATGGGGGAATGACCCTGGATCTGGGCTCGCCCGAGCGGGATGCGCATCTCCAGGCCGCCCGGCTCGAACAGCAGGCCGAAGCGGCGCGGCTTTTGTATGTTGCCATGACACGCGCTGAATTCCGCTGTTATGTAGTTTGGGGCGCAATCCGGCAGGCCGGCTCAACCCCGCTCTACCGGCTGCTGCATGCAGGCGCGGGTAAATCACTTAAGGATTTTAACGATCAGTCCATTATGGCCGATATTGCCGCCCTGTCGGCCACGGCACCTGGAATTGGCACGGAGGCCATGCCCCTTGCTCCGGAACAACCTGTTTGTTTTAGTGACACCAGGATGCAGAACATTCCCCCCCCACCCCAATTTCTTGGCACAATCCATGATGAATGGCGCATCTCCAGCTTCAGCTCACTGACCGCCCATGGGGACAGATTGCCGCAGCCGCGTGACGTGGACGCCCTGCAGCAGACTGACAGCAAAGAAATCGACTCAGGGCAGATATCATCCGTTCCCGGGATCTTCGACTTCCCTCGCGGCGCCCAGGCCGGCACCTGCCTGCATGAACTGTTTGAAAAACTGGACTATGCCAACGCAGCGCATGAACCGATGGAGGCCCTTGCCCGACAGTCTCTGCAACGCAACGGGTTCGACACCGAATGGCTGCCGGTCATCACCGGCATGGCCACCCATGTGCTGCAGGCCCCGCTTTTGCTCGAAGACCGGCAATTTTGCCTTAACCGGCTGAAACCGAGCAGTTGGGTGACTGAAATGGAGTTTTATCTGCCGCTGGAGCAGATCAGCGCTTCGCGTCTGAAGGCGGCGTTTGACGGCCAGCTTTCAATGGCAAAACACGGCTGCTTCCCGGAGTTGCTGGCATCTCTGCACATTCAGGAATCACGCGGGATGCTGACCGGCTTTATCGACATGGTATTTGAACATCAGGGACGCTATTACATCGTGGACTGGAAGTCCAACCACCTGGGCAGCACACCGGCGTGCTACGGAGAAGCAGGTCTCAGGGAGGCTATCTGCGCCAATGCCTATACACTGCAATACCACCTCTACACCCTGGCACTGGATCGTTTGCTGGCTTCCCGGATCCCTGGATACGATTACGACAAACATTTCGGCGGAGCCATTTATGTCTTTCTGCGTGGCGTAGACGCTTGCGGGGGGCGGACCGGCATATACCGGGATCGCCCTACCAGCGCCTTTATCCGTAACGCCCATCAGCTGCTGTTTTCTCCCTCCGCTTGCTGATGACAAACAAAATGGGGCAGCCATCATCCGATAGCCGCCCCATTTTTCGTCGCACTGGGCCTTTAATGCAGCACCTGTGCTATTTGCCGATTTTCTGGCGCTGTTTGCGCACCCCTTCCTCAAATATCTCCTCAATCTCACTTTTGGGCCGATACTGGCTGTAGTTCCATAGGTAGAAACCTATGGCGGTGACCGCCAGCAGGAGCAGTGCAATATAAATCAGGTGGAGCCGATGGGACGGAACGGGCTGATCCGTCAATTCAACGCCATCCCGCAATGCAAACTGCATACGCAGCTGTCTGATGCGCTTAAGCTGAATGTTGGAGATGTAGTTTACAATTGCGTCACGGTCACGCTCATTGATACAGACAAATTTCATGCCCACACTGTAGCTGTCCCGTTCTCCCGCAACCGAACGGTTATGATGCACGGAGACAACCTTGGAAACCACATCCACAATGCAGTGGGGGGCAGGAACCAGTATTTCCAGGCGCACATATTCATCCATCATCAGTTCACGGTGCACCTGAATACGAATACCGCCGCCACTGATATTAGCCGCCAGAGGAATGATCTCATCCCATTCATCCTCTTCCGGGCCGGCTGGTGTCTCCTGTTTGTCCTGCTGTGCGGTAACCGCACCATCATTGAGCGCCAGATCCCCGCCCCATGGCTGCTGCTTGCGCATCAGTTCGTCCGCCATACGCTGCTCGCGACGGTTGGTCCACTCCTTCTCCAGAACACTGATGTGCTGCTCGTCGAGAAGATAGTACTTGACCGGCAAAAAGGCATCGATCCGGTAAAACTCACGCAGCTCATCGGTAATAATTTCACCGATCAGCCGCAGGATGATATTGCGATCCATATCTTCAGATACGATGATCGCGCGGCAACTGTAGCCGGACCCCTCTTTGCCCCCACGTAGTTCCAGTATCTGTCCGACATGCAGACTGACATCCATCGGCAATTGGTCACGGGACAACTGCAGATAGACCAGATCCTCTTCGATATCATGGATGATGGCCCAGTCGCGGAACGTCTCGGCATTGTGCATCGGAATGCCGACCCCAACCTTCAGACCAACCGGAAAATAATTGATGTACTCGTCCGCACTTATCATGACGTCGTCAGCTCCGGTAAAAACTTGATTGGTATAAGGTTCAGGAAATGACCCTGTTCAGGGCCTCAAGAAGGTTATCGATGCTGATTTTATGAACATCGGCACCATGCTGGAGGGTCTCGTAATCGCAAATCTGGCATTCAAAGCAATCAAGATCAAATTTTTTAAATACGGAAAGGGTTTCTGGATGATTGCGGATAATATCGGCAATGATCATATCTTTAGTAATCATGGCATCCCTCGCTAAACAGATGTGTTTGTTCTTACTTCATGCCGTGTCCCTTGGAATCAATCCAATTTGTATTTGGCACGCAAGGCAGCCTTGACTTGCGGAGGGACAAAACTGTCGATATTACCATTGAGCGAACAGACCTCCCTGACCACCGATGACGATAGATAACCGTACTGGATCGAGGTCATCATGAAAAGGGTTTCAATCCCCTGACCGATCAGGCTGTTGATCTGGGCAATCTGGAATTCGTATTCAAAGTCGGAGATGGCCCGTAATCCGCGAATGATCACATGATGCTGATTGGCCTTCAAATAGTCGATCAAAAGCCCCTGGAAGGTGTCGATGCGTACCCGTTCACGATCTTTCAGCACCTGACCGATCAGGTCAATCCTCTCATCAACACTGAAGAGGGCATGCTTCTGGGAGTTGCAGGCCACCGCAATTACAATCTCGTCAAAGACCTGCAAACCCCGCTCAAGGATGTCCAGATGACCGTAAGTGATCGGGTCAAAAGAGCCGGGATAGACCGCCACCTTTTTCATACTTCCTCCAGTACATAGAATTCCAGAGCCGTGTCACCGTAAACCCTTCTGTCCGACTTTACCATGCAACCGATATGCTCCGGCAGGATATTGCGTGAGGAACATTCCATGACCAGCAAGCTGTCTACGGCCATCAAGCCGAGACTGCAGAGCTGTTCTGGCAGACAGGCATACAGCTCCGAAGCATAAGGTGGATCGAAGAATACCAGGTCAAACCGGTCGCCACGCTTTTCGAACAGCTTGAGGGCCTTGAGCGCGTCGAACGGCAACAGTTCACCACGTTCCTGACAATTGCTGGCAGCCAGATTGGTTTTGATACACTTCAAGGCATTGGTATTGTGCTCAACAAAACTGCACCGCCCTGCTCCGCGACTAAGGGCTTCAATGCCAAGCGCACCGGTGCCGGCACATATATCCACTACCGACATCCCGGAAAGATCCAGGCGACTCTGGATGATGCTAAATAGCGCTTCCCTGACCCGATCGGAGGTGGGACGGGTCAGCATCCCGCGGGGTGCCGCAAGTGGCGTACCCTTGGCGCTGCCGGAGATTATGCGCATATACCCCCTTGAAAACCAGGCAAATTTCAGTGAAACTACCCCAAATCATTATAATCGTCAAGGCAGAAGGGCGCACCCTGGATACTTTGGGAACCCGGCAGCAAAACATTGTTGTAATGATCCATGTTTTCTGCAATATTACTGACTGCTTTCAAAAATCTTCACCACTTTCTACAACCAACCGCCTTTAATTGCAAAATGGACGGCAATCGTAAACAGTTATCATGCGCCCGTAGCTCAGCTGGATAGAGTCCCTGGCTTCGAACCAGGTGGTCGGGAGTTCGAATCTCTCCGGGCGCGCCATTCATCAACCCACACCGTTCTCTCGATGTTTCCAGAGTCAGTCCCGCATTGCAGATTGATAATCACAACAATGGTGCTAAGCTTCTGTGAACAGACACGTCACAACCCATCAGAATTTATAAAGGAACGGCATGCTGCCGTTTCCAAATACAAAGGCTAAAAGGGGGAAATATGAAAGGATCAATCGTAATGGCAGCCATGCTCGGACTATCTCTGGTTGGCACTTCAGTGGCGACTGCAGCTTCCAGCCACTACACGCCAGGCGGAGCATCCATCGTTTGTGCCCGAAACCCGGTCTTTAATGCTAAAAAACAGGTCACATCCTGCGTTCTGCAGGGCAACTCCAGCTATTACACGCCCGGCGGCGCGTCGGTCTCCTGCAAGGCAGGCACGGTGATCAATTTCAACAACAAGGGCAAGGTGTCCTCCTGCACACTGCTTGGCAATTCCAGTTATTACACGCCCGGTGGCGCGTCAGTCTCATGCAAGGCAGGTACGGTGATCAACTACAATCAGTCTGGAAAGGTTAATTCATGCACGCTGCTTGGCAACTCCAGCTATTACACGCCTGGCGGTGCTTCGGTTTCATGCAAGGCTGGCACGGTGATCAATTTCAACGATAAGGGCAAGGTTGCATCCTGCATTCTGCTTGGCAACTCCAGCTATTATCTGCCAAACGGCAAGTCCGTATCCTGCAAGGGCAACAACAGCATCTCGTTTGACAGCAAGGGACGCGTTGCAGCGTGCACCAGGTAGACAACTCCGAAATCCTGAAAACCAATGGCCGCAGCCACCAAGCTGCGGCCATTTTTCTTGCATATCATCCAGTTACAACAGCTTCTTCATCCTTTACATCAAGTGGCTCCATTGAATGATTGCCGCTTATGGGGTTGTTATGGCGGTTTTTGGCGGTATATTGGATTGTATCGACAATCACCAGTCCAGACAAAGGCATGGGAGGAAAAGATGGCCCAGGGTATCTATGTTGCAAGTGCGGAACCACTATGCTTCAAATCCAATATTGTACTAGGCATGATGGAACTGCTGCGAAGCCAGACCCATAAGGTCGGCTTTTTCAAACCGGTGGTCATGGATGCCAGACATGATGCCACCATCCATCTGATCACCAACCGCTACAAAATCAAAAAGAACATTGAATGCATGTATGGCGTTACTCACACCGTCGCCCACGAACTGATCGCTTCCAACCAGTACGACGAACTGATCAAGCGTATCATGGTCAAATACCGTAGCATTGAAGCCCACTGCGACATAATGCTGTGTGCTGGTACGGATTTCGGCGGGGTCACCGATCCGCTTGAATTTGATTTCAATGTGGATGTGGCCAACAATCTGGGTGCCTGATGATGACAGTAATGCGCGGTTACGGCCGCAATCTGCCTGAAATGTGCAACGCCCTGTCCGACATCTGTAACGGGCTGGCAAAACGAAAATGTGAAATGCTGGCTGTGGTGGTCAACAGGGTCGCACCACTGATTATCGAGGACACCACCGCCAAGCTTCGCCAGGTTGCGTCAGGCGACATGCCGCTATATACCGTCAGTGACAGTGCCCCACTCTGGATGCCCACTGTTAGGGAGATAGCGTCTGCCATTGATGCCCGCTTCCTAAGCGGAGAAGAATTCAGTTCGAAGCACGAAGTGACAGGCTACAAGGTTGCCGCCATGGAACTGCCAAATTTTCTCAAGCATCTGGAAGAAGGAACACTGGTGATTACACCCGGTGACCGGTCCGACATCCTGCTCGGCAGCATCATGGCGCATGCATCGACCACCTACCCGCGCATTGCCGGCATCATTGTCACCGGCGACCTGCTACCCGCCCCGTCCATTCAAAAACTGATCAACGGTTTCACCAATAACAGGCTGCCGCTGCTTTCCGTGCGTATGGATACCTTTTCTGCAGCCATCAGGGTCAGCACCGTGGAGGGTGTGCTGGGGCCGGAGAACCCGCGCAAGATAGCAGCGGCCCTTGGCCTGTTTGAATCAGGTGTCAACGTGAAAGAACTGAGCGACAGGCTGAAGGTTACCAAATCAACCCGTATCACACCGCTGATGTTTGAATACGAACTGATCCAACGCGCGAAATCACACAAACAGCACATCGTTTTGCCGGAAGGCACGGAGACCAGGATACTGCAGGCGGCTGAGATGCTGCTGCTCCGCCAGGTATGTGATATCACCCTGCTGGGCGACGAACAGAAAATACGACAGAAGATCTCCGAACTGGATCTAGGCATGGAAGGGGTAAAGATCATCAACCCGGCAACATCCAAACTACGCCAGGAGTATGGAGACATCTATTACCAACTGCGCAAACACAAGGGCATCAGTCATGAGGTGGCGGTGGAGGTCATGGGGGATAGCAGCTACTTCGGAACCATGATGGTATACAGGGGCGATGCGGACGGCATGGTCTCCGGATCTGTCAACACTACCGCCCATACCATCAGACCGGCGCTGGAATTCATCAAGACAAAGCCGGGCTGTGACAACGTCTCCAGCGTATTCCTGATGTGCGTATCCGACAAGGTTCAGGTGTTCGGTGATTGCGCCATCAATCCTAATCCGAATGAAAAAGAGCTGGCCGATATCGCCATCAGCTCTGCCGATACCGCGGCAGCTTTCGGGATCGAGCCTAAAGTGGCCATGCTCTCCTATTCAACCGGCGAATCGGGCAAAGGCAAGGATGTGGACAAGGTTAAACTGGCAACCGCTATCGTCAAAACAAGCCATCCGGAGTTAATGATTGAAGGACCACTCCAGTTTGATGCCGCTTCCGATCCCGATGTTGCCAGGATCAAACTGCCCGGCAGCAAGGTGGCAGGCCAAGCCACCGTATTCATCTTTCCCGATCTGAATACCGGCAACAACACCTACAAGGCAGTACAGCGATCAGCCAACGCAGTTGCCATCGGTCCGGTACTTCAAGGGCTTAACAAGCCGGTTAACGACTTGAGCAGGGGCTGCACCATACCTGACATCGTTAACACCGTTGCTATAACCGCCATTCAGGCTCAGGCCAGCAAACGCCACGCACCGAAACCCAGGGACAGCACCCGTAACAGGAAATAACCCAGATCAACGTCAAAATACAGAAAAGCCGGTGCCCTCTTCCGGGGTACCGGCTTTTCATTATACTTCCACAGGGATGTTAGACCTGCTATTTCAGTCGATTGGCATAAAGCGGGAAGCGTTTCATCATGCTGTTTACTTCAGCCTTAATGGCAGCGAGCTTTTCCTGGTTTCCAATGTTGGCGATGGCATCGGCAATGAAGCCGGCCACCAGTTCCATCTCAGCTTCCTTCAGGCCATGGGTGGTGGCTGCCGGAGTGCCGATCCGGACGCCGGAGGTAACAAAAGGAGAACGGGTTTCAAAGGGCACCGTATTCTTGTTTACCGTAATACCGGCCATATCCAGTGCTTCTTCCGCTGCCTTGCCGGTGATCTCGGTTCCGGAGAAATCAATCAGCATCAGGTGATTATCCGTACCCCCACTGGTGAGTTTGAAACCACGCCTGATCAGGGCATCAGCCAAGGCGGCTGCATTTTTAACAATCTGCTGCTGGTACAATTTGAATTCCGGCTGCAATGCTTCCTTGAAGGCAACAGCCTTGGCAGCAATCACATGCATAAGCGGGCCGCCCTGTATGCCCGGGAATATCTGGGAGTTAATTGACTTGGCAAATTCCTCACGACAGAGAATCATGCCGCCACGGGGGCCACGCAGTGTTTTATGGGTGGTGGTGGTTACATATTCAGCGTAAGGAACCGGATTGGGGTGCACACCAGCAGCCACAAGACCGGCAATATGGGCCATGTCCACCATGACTGCCGCTCCCACCTTGTCGGCAATGTTACGAAATGCCGGAAAATCAATCGTGCGCGGATATGCACTGGCACCCACTACAATCAGTTTGGGCTTGTGCTCCAGGGCAAGTCTCTCAACCTCAGCATAATCAATGGTCTGTGTATCCGTCGATACACCGTAAGGCACGATATTGAAAAAACGGCCGGAGAAATTTACCGGGCTGCCATGGGTGAGATGCCCCCCATGGGACAGGTTCATGCCCAACACCGTGTCGCCTGGCTTCAGTGCTGAAAAATATACGGCCATATTGGCTTGGGATCCCGAATGGGGTTGTACATTGGCATGCTCGGCACCAAAAAGTTGCTTTGCGCGTTCAATTGCCAACACTTCGACCGCATCCACATGCTGGCAACCACCATAATAGCGCTTCCCGGGATAACCTTCGGCGTATTTGTTCGTCATAACACTACCTTGGGCCTCCATGACGGCCTCGGAAACAAAGTTTTCCGAAGCGATCAGTTCAAGGTTGTATTCCTGACGCTCTGTTTCATGTTGAATAGCTTCAGCAACTTCTGTGTCAAACCGGGAAAGAATAGACATGACAACTCCTTGATAGCTGTTTGATAATCAACTGCACAAAAAAACGAAGCGGGACTCTGTTAAAGTCCCGCCCGGTATCTTCTGATATAACCAGATTACTTGCAATACTTTTTTTCTATCTCCGCAATCAGATCAAGCCGCCCCTGATGCCGCCCGCCCTCGAAGGATGCATCGAGCCAAGCACCAACCAGTTCACATGCTTTCGATTCATCAAGTATACGGCCACCCAGCACAAGGATGTTGGCATTATTGTGTTCTTTGGACATGCGAGCCATAAAAGGATCCGTCACCAGGGCGGCGCGGATGCCCGGCACCTTGTTGGCAGCAATTGACATGCCGATTCCGGTGCCGCAGACCAGGATGCCCAGTTCTGCTTGACCCGAGGCAACCATTTCGGCAACCTTTAGTCCATAAACAGGATAATCCACCGACTGTTCGCTGTCTGTGCCGACATCCTGAACGCCAATCTTGCGTTCTGCCAAATAATGTTTCAATACGGTCTTCAGATTCAGACCGCCATGGTCGCTGCCGATCAGTATCATCTCAGATTTTCCTGAACAGAAGGGCTGCGTTGGTGCCACCAAAACCAAAGGAGTTGCTCATGGCATATTCAACATTGGCATCACGCGCTGTATTAGGCACATAATCCAGATCACAATCCGGATCCGCTTCAAACATATTGATAGTTGGCGGTACAACGCCCTTTTCCATGGTCTGGCATGTATAAACCGCCTCGACGCCACCGGCCGCTCCCAACAAGTGTCCGGTCATGGATTTGGTGGAGGATATCATCAGCTTGCTGGCATGGTTGCCGAAAACCGACTTGATGGCCATGGTCTCGTACAAATCATTGTAAGGAGTAGATGTGCCATGGGCGTTAATGTAATTAACCTGCTCCGGGTTCACTCCGGCGTTGTCAAGAGCCATCTTCATGCAGCGGGCAGCGCCTTCGCCGTTTGGTGTGGGGGCGGTCATGTGATAGGCATCACCGGACATGCCGTACCCTACTATTTCGGCATAAATCTTTGCACCACGTTTTTTGGCGGATTCATATTCTTCGAGAATAACAATACCAGCCCCTTCACTAAGGATAAAACCATCACGGTTCTTCTCGAACGGGCGGGAAGCCGTCTCCGGGGTCTCATTACGCGCAGAGAGGGCCTTCATAACAGCAAAACCGCCGATTCCAAGAGGAGTAACTGTTGCTTCGGTACCGCCAGCAATCATTGCATCTGCATCACCGCGCTTGATGATGTGATAAGCATCGCCGATGGAGTGCGTAGCTGTGGCACAGGCAGAAACGGTAGAGACGTTCGGCCCTTTTGCACCATATTTAATGGATATCTGACCTGGAGCCAGATTGATGATCAACATGGGGATGAAGAAGGGAGAAATCTTCTTATAGCCGCCCTCCTGCATGGCAACATGGTATTTCTCTATCGTGGGAAGTCCGCCAAGACCGGCACCGACAAGCACACCTACACGCTCGGCATTCGCATCGGTAATCTGCAATCCCGAGTCTTCCATCGCAAAATGTGACGCGGCCAGTGCATACTGAATAAAGAGATCCATCTTCTTGATCTCTTTTTTGTCGATGAACTGCTCGGCATTGAAATCACTAACCTCACCGGCAATCTTGACCGGCATGTCCGTGGCATCAAAACGGGTGATCAACCCAACCCCGGACCTGCCGTTGACCAGTGCATCCCAGTTTTTATCATTACCGGTGCCAAGAGGAGAAACTGCGCCGATTCCCGTAATTACGACTCTTCTCATGTTATGTTACTCCCAAATTAGAATGACAATTCACTAAGGTCACTAAATAAAAGAGGGGAATCAATCCCCTCTTTCAACTAATAACCAGACACTGTCCTAGCTATGTTCTACAATGTACTCAATAGCATCGTTGACGGTCTGGATCTTTTCAGCAGCTTCGTCAGGGATTTCGAGATCGAACTCTTCTTCAAGAGCCATAACGAGCTCGACGGTGTCCAGAGAGTCTGCTCCCAGATCATCCATGAATGAAGCTTCCGGAACTACAAGAGACTCTTCCACACCCAGCTGCTCGGCTACGATTTCCTTAACCCTTTTTGCGATATCTGACATCTTTCACCTCCGTGTGATGTAAACCCTGTTCAGGTTCATATTTAGGTCCAACGTATTGGCACCGTTTTCTTAGCAACGAATTATTCAAAAGTCAAAACTTTATTTTGTTACTACATATACATGCCGCCATTAACTGCCAGCACCTGTCCGGTGATATAGGATGTGTTGTCTGAAGCCAGAAAAAGCACGGCATTGGCGATATCATCGCCAGTTCCCAGGCGCTCCATCGGAATCTGGGACGACAGTTCCGCACGAACCTTTTCGGGCAGTGACTCAGTCATATCCGTAACGATAAAACCAGGGGCAATTGCATTGACCGTGATGTTGCGCTTGGCCATCTCCCTGGCGTTGGACATGGTCAGCCCGATCATGCCCGCCTTGCTGGCACAATAGTTGGCCTGTCCCGGATTACCCATCTGCCCAACGATAGAGGTGATATTGATGATCCTGCCATAGCGCTGTTTGCTCATCACTTTGGAAGCTGCGCGGGTGCAAAGGAAGGCACCCTTCAGATTGACGGACATGACCGTGTCCCAATCTTCGTCCTTCATGCGCATCAGCAGCCCATCCCTGGTGATGCCGGCATTGTTGACAAGTATATCAACACGTCCGAATTTTTCCACCGCGGCTTCAATCAGTCTATCCACATCTTCCGACAGGGCCACATTACACTTGACGGCAATAGCTTCTACGCCCTGTGCGGTCAGCTCGTCAACAAGTTTCTGACACCCTTCCAGAGTGGTAGCTGCTGCCACAACCCTGGCACCGGCCGAAGCTAAAGCTATTGCAATACTGCGACCAATGCCTCGTGATGCGCCGGTTATAACTGCAACCCTGTCTTTTACCATAAGATCAATCCTTCCCTGACCCGGTTTAGCCCTTCAGAGCATTCAATCCGGATGCGTCCTCAATATTGTTGATAGCCACATTCTTGTCGATACGTTTAACCAGTCCCGAAAGCACCTTGCCGGGGCCAATCTCGATGAACCTGTCAACACCAAGCTGCACCATCTTCTGCACTGACTGCTCCCACAAGACCGGCGCACAGACCTGCTCAACAAGCAGAGGCCTTACGCGCCCCTTATCACCGTTGGGCGAGGCATCCACATTGGCAACATAGGGTACCTTTACATCAGAGAATGTAATTGTATCCAGCACCGCTGACAGCCTGTCGGCCGCTGGTTGCATCAACGCACAGTGGAAGGGAGCACTTACCGGAAGGATCATGGCCTTTTTGAACCCGCGCTCCTTGGCAATTTCAATAGCCCGATTAACCGCCCCCACATGGCCAGCAATGGCAATCTGACCAGGCGAATTAAAATTGGCCGGAGAAACGATCTCTCCCTGGGCTGCATCACGGCAGATAGACTCCAGTGACTCCTTGTCAGCGCTGAGAATGGCTGCCATAGCACCAGTTCCAACCGGAACTGCCTCTTGCATGTATGTACCGCGTGCGCGCACGGTGCGAACGGCATCGGCAAAGGCCATTGTGCCGGAGCAGACCAGAGCGGAATACTCACCCAGCGAATGACCGGCCAGATAGTCAGCCGCAAAACCGGTTTCCTGGGCCACCACGCGCAGCACAGCAATGCTGGTAGTCAATATTGCAGGTTGGGTATTGGCCGTCAACTTGAGCTCTTCTTCGGTACCACCAAAACACATGGCAGAAAGCTTCATGCCCAGAGCATCATCGGCCTCTTCAAAAACGGCACGTGCAACCGGGAACGCATCTGCCAGTTCTTTGCCCATTCCGGGATATTGCGATCCCTGCCCCGGAAATATAAATGCTGTTTTACTCATAGTTCACCTCACTAATACACTTGGATAGAATATTTACTGCAAGCGGCATTCTGCTACCAGCGAATCAGCGCAGAGCCATAGGTATAACCGCCACCGAAAGCATCAAGAAGCAGGGTGTCACCCTGTTTGATCAGGCCGTTACGGTTGACTTCATCAAGCGCAATCGGAATCGATGCGGCTGATGTATTTCCCACCTTGTCAATATTGACAAAGACCTTATCGGCAGGCATTTTCATCCTCTTGCCAAGACCTTCGATGATTCTGATATTAGCTTGATGGGTAATTAGCAAAGAGATGTCGGAAGTGGTGAGTTGGTTGGATTCTAGCGCCACTTTGGCAGCTTCGTACATGGAGCGTACGGCATGCTTGTACACCTCATTGCCGTCCATCTTCATGTAATAGAGCTTTTCTTCTATCGTTTTCGGGTTGGAGGCCGGATTTCTGACACCGCATCCGGGTGAGTATAACGTCTCCCAATACTCGCCATCCGTAAACATGTGGGTTGAAAGTATACCGTTATCCTGATCTGTCGCCTCGACCAGAGCAGCGCCGGCGCCATCACCAAAGATAATGCAGGTATTACGGTCACTCCAGTCAATAATGCGTGAGAACACCTCTGCACCGATAACAAGCACTCTTTTTGCCGCATTGCAACGGATGTATTTCTCGGCAATTGACAAACCGTATATGAACCCGGAACATGCGGCCGATATGTCAAATGCCACTGCATTTTTGGCGCCCAGTTCGTGCTGGACAATGCAGGCTGTGGCCGGAAAGGGGAAATCAGGAGTAACAGTTCCCAGAATGATCATATCCACATCTTCGGGAGCCACTCCTGCCATCTCCAAAGCCCGCCTGGAAGCTTCGGTTGCCAGCGTGGAGGTATGTTCATTTTCAGCCGCGATTCTTCTTTCCTTGATACCGGTTCTCACTGTAATCCACTCATCGGTGGTATCGACCATTTTTTCAAGATCCGCGTTTGACAACACTTTTTCCGGCAGGCACGACCCTGTACCGGTAATTCTGGCTCTCACTAGTTCATTGCTCATTACGCAGCCGCCTCATATTTGGGATTGTCTCGCTGTGTGGAAACAGCATGATTTTGGGTAAGCATTTCAACCACGTGCTCAGTAACCCCGCTCTGGGCATATTCATGGGCAAATCTGATGGCGTTCTTGATCGCTTTCACGTTGGAACCACCATGGCAGATCATACCGACACCATTTATACCCAACAGCGGTGCACCACCGTATTCCGCATAATCAACAATCTTCTTGAAACGTTTGAAGGCCCCGCGCACAAAAAGATAACCAAGTTTGGAAACCCAGCTTTTTAGTATCTCTTCCTTGAGCATCTTACCGGCCGCATCCGCAAGACCTTCAGAAAGCTTGAGCACGACATTTCCAACAAAACCGTCACAGACTGCAACCTGCACGGTACCTTTGAAGATATCGCGGCCTTCAACATAGCCAGCGTAATTGAGGGATGTTTCACGAAGGATTGAATTGGTTTCGCGGGTCAGGTCGTTGCCTTTGGAGTCTTCCTCTCCATTGGAAAGCAAACCTACTGCAGGATTGGGGATACCCATTACATAGCGGGAATATACTTCTCCCATGATTGCAAACTGAACAAGATGGATCGGCTTGCAATCAACGTTTCCGCCTACGTCAAGAACCAGGGTACTTCCCTTGAGAGTGGGGAAAATTGAAGCGATCGCCGGTCGTTCAATACCGGGAATACGCTTGAGCACGAACATTCCGGCGGCCATGGTAGCGCCCGAATTGCCGGCGCTTACAGCAGCGCATGCCTTCCCTTCCTTGACGAGTTCGAATGCCAGGCGGACCGAAGAATTCTTCTTCTTGCGAACGGCATCAGATGCCGAATCATGCATGCCAACCACTTCGCTGGCATGGAAGATATCAATATCGAGTCCCTTGACAGAGTGTTTTGACAACTCCTGTTCAAGTCTTACCTGATCACCAACCAGCGTCACTGGGATACCAAACTCACTACACGCCGCTATAGCACCGCTGACCTCAATCTCGGGGGCATTGTCACCACCCATTGCGTCAACTGCTACTCTCATCGATTGTGGTAATGACACGATTTTACTAGCTCTCTTTAAATTGTTTTTGAACTGGCGACGACTTCTTTTCCTTTGTACATGCCGCATGAGGGGCAGACACGGTGAGGAAGCTTGGGAGAATTACACTGCGGACAGGTCGATACCGACTGGGCAGTCAGAAAATCGTGTGCCCTTCTCATGTTTTTACGCGACTTGGATGTTTTTTTCTTGGGTACTGCCATCTTGATTCTCCTTTTATTTGGTGTTCAGGCTTGCGCCCCACCATTGCTTTTATCTGTTTACCTTGAAATCCTTCAGAGCACTAAACTTGAAATTAAACGCCCGTTCGGAACATCTGCATGCAACTTTATTCAAATCAGCACCGCAATCAGGACACAGGCCTCTACACCCTTCATTGCACAACGGTTTTAACGGAACCGACATGGCCACCTGCTCTTCAATCTCATGGGTCATGTCTATTTCATCACCTTTAAATGTTGATGACACCAGATCGTCAGAACTTAGCTCGGTTTCCTCTTCACACGCGGCCTTAGCCTCATCCGATCGACGATAGATGATGGTGAAGGAAGAAACCAGCGGCGCCTCATAATCGGTCAGGCAGCGGGAGCATTGCAACCTGACCGTGGTTGAAAGCGTACCGGTCACCCTGATGTGATCGTATTCCCTTGCCGCCACCAAAGCATATGTGATCGGGGCAATAAATATGCACTCACCGGCAGCCTGGATTTCCTCCAGCACAGGAAAGCATTCTACAGTTTCTTTGCCATTCAGTTCAAGCGGCTTTTCCTGAATGTGGTCCAAGGGGATTAACAATATTTCAACCCGAAATAAAACATTATGTTACAGAAATAATAAAATCAAAGTACGCAAGTATATTCAATACACCATCTTTGTCAAGAGGATTTAGGCACCAATTGTCCGACACGCCCGTAAAGCTTGATCATGGAGGTAAATTGCATCCATGCCTGCCTGTTGATCATCTGCCAGTCAAAACGCCAGGACCAGTTTCCGAAGGCAACACCCGGCGTATTCATGCGACCGCAGGATCCCAGTCCCAGGATATCCTGCATGGGAAAAATCGCCGTGTCCGCAACCGAAATCATCGCCTGGCGGAACATACCCTCAACAACCGCACCCTCACCACAACCAAGATACTCACAGACCTGTCTTCGTTGATCGGTCGTCAAAGACTCAAACCACCCGCAGGTAGTATCGTTGTCATGCGTACCGGTATAAACAACACAATTTCTGTCATAATTATGGGGCAAATAGGGGTTATCAACCCCGGAATCAAAGGCAAACTGCAGAATCTTCATCCCGGGAAAACCGCATTGCTGTTTCAGTTCAATAACTTCAGGCGTAATCACACCCAGATCCTCGGCAATAATCGGCAATGCCCCCAAATAATGCCTCAGCACATCAAAGAGTTGCCGTCCCGGCCCCTTGAACCACATGCCGTTACGGGCCGTCTTGTGCGAGGCCGGCACATGCCAGGCTGATTCAAAACCACGGAAATGGTCGATCCTGATGCCATCAAACAGAGACAGGGAGTGACGAATGCGATCGACCCACCAGCTGTACCCTTCCTGTTCAAGCCGCTTCCAGTCATATAATGGATTACCCCACAACTGACCGTTGGAACTGAAATAATCAGGCGGCACGCCAGCCACCACAGTCGGCTTGCCCTTGGCGTCCAACAGGAACAGATGCCGGTTACGCCACACATCTACGGAATCATAGGCCACAAAAATGGGAATATCACCAATAATGCGCACCCCGCGGGAGTTGGCATAGCCCCGCAACTCCTGCCACTGGACATAAAACTGCCACTGAATGTACTTCTGAACACCAATCTCTTCGCCCAGTTCCACCGAAAACCTTTCGTAGGCTGCATGGTCAAGCCGGGCTGCAGAAGCGGGCCACTTGTGCCAGCTGACACCTTGGAACTTATTTTTGAGGGACATGAAAAGAGCATAGTCGTGCAGCCAGGGACTTGTATCGCAAAAATGCCAGAAACTCTCCATACGCACGTTTCTGCCGCTGGACATAAAACGTTTGGCGGCCCTGCCAAGTACATCCAGCTTGTGTCGTGCAACCGTGGCATAATCAACAGGATCTCCAGAAACCGTACCAGCAGAGTAGCCATAGGGCTCCGGAGCCAGATCCCCCTCCTCCGCCAACCGGTCAAGATCAATCAACAGGGGATTGCCGGCAAACACAGATAACGAAGAATAGGGAGAATCGCCACAGGCCGGGGGGGTCAGGGGCAGCATCTGCCAGAGAGTGATTCCGCCTTGTGCAAGAAGATCCACAAAACGCCTGGCATCAGAACCAAAAGAGCCAATACCACCCGGCCCCGGCAGTGATGTGGGGTGCAGCAGTATACCACAGGACCTGGCATTGAACATGTATCCCTCCCATCAACATGACTTTAACTGGCAGCCGGTTCACATAATCACATCTTCATAACGCTTGCAAACGAAATGTACCTGACGACCCAAGCTCAAGCCGTTGGACTAAACTGTCAACAGCTCCCCGGAGCAGTCAAATAATTTGAATGTTTATGAAGTATTTGATAGTGTTTTTAAAAAAATGGGATCAGCCACATTGAGCGACCAGACCAACATAACCGGCACCAACGCCATTGACAGCCAACAACTGTCCGAGCTGGTCAAGGACATCAGTATTGCCTGCCGCAACGTACGATCCTATCCCAAAGGCCATCCTGTCATTCAGTCAGCCATCCGCAAGGCTGCAGATACCTATGAAAACCTGCTGGCACGCTGCCAGAAACTTACGATTACGGTCTCAAGAGATGCACTCTCCGTAAACGACTCCGTGCTGGATAAAAGAAACATGGTACTGGGTGAATTTGCCAGGCAACTTTATGACCGCGGCATCCTGGCCCTGCATCTGAATCATGGCGTAAAACCTCACGAACTCAACAACTTTGCAATCATTCTTAACCTGAAACGTGAAGATATCCTGCGCCAGGGCGGCATCAAGGCACTCTGGGAAAAAGCTGCCATTTCAACCATCAGCATCACACCGATCCGATATGACGGCATAAAAACAACCGAAGTAGACCGGATCGACGGCGATACGACCAGGCAAAGCGGACAGGAGATCTGGCAGAGCTTCATCCGCAAACTGATCAGTGAGACGACTGAAACATGGGGCCCCAATGGGTTGTCTGACGAAAACAGCGATCCGGAACTGCTGGCAAAAATCGTCAACCAGATCTTTGCCCGTAAAAACAACTCACATCTGCCCGATTTTTCACGTTCCATTCGAGCTTTTGAACCATACCAACCCGCCACATCCAGCCCCAATACAGACATGCCAATTGACAAGCTGTCACGTTTTGTCAGCAACCTGCATCCCGAACTGCGCAGACAATTACTTGAAAACAGTTTTGACATCAGCAGTATTTCCGGACAATCACTTGGTGAAGATATCATTCCTAGGCTGACTGATCAGGCAGCCAGTGAAACCCTTGAAGACATCCGGGTTAAAAAATTACAGGCTCCTCCCACGATCCTGGCACTGGTCAGGAAACTGGATCTGCAAGCCCGGGAGAATACTGCGGCTTCAGCTGCCCGGACACAGGAGGAAGAACAGGTTAACGACCGGATCCGGCATATCTTTCTGGAACACGATGCTGAAAATTTCACGCCCCAATCCTACCAGACGATTCTGGACAGGATTGTCACCACCGACAATACCCTGCGCATTGAACAGGGTGTTCTGGCTGAGTTGATGGCCACCATGGAAAATGAGGCCGTCGAAGCACATATCTCTGATATCATCATGTGCATGCTGCATAATGCGGATGATCAGGAGCAACTGGACCTGCTGGTCAACAACCTGTCCGAGGTTTTCGGTTATATCCTTCAGACCGGGGACTATCAGCAGTTGCTCAGACTTTTCAATCTATGCGACACAATGCCATTGTCTGAAACTATCAGACAGGAATTGCGTTCTCGTTACACCAGCTATGAATACCTGGAAGAGATGCTTGTCGGCCTGCACATCTGGGGCAAGGCCAAATACGAAATCATTGCCAGCCTGATCAAGGTGGTTGGCCACCCGTTCATAGAAGTATTGCTGGATCGTTTAGCTGTGGAAGATAGTCTTTCACTGCGCCGTTTCCTGATCGACCGCATACAGGAGTTCGGTACTGATGCACGGGATGCCGTGATTGCAAGACTTTCCGACAAGCGCTGGTTCGTACTTAGAAATTTGATTGCCATCTGTCATGCCCTCAATGACAGCTCCGTGCTGGAGCATATCAGGCCGCTGATCAATAACCCCAACAGCAAGGTGCGGCAGGAGGCGCTGCGCACCTGCCTGCATTTCCAGGACCCGGTTGCCGAAAGACAGCTGCTTTACGACATGGGCAGCCAGGATCATGAAATCCAACAGGCAGCCATTGCACTGGCAGGCAAAAGCCGTTCCGTCGATATCTACAAGCGTCTGATCTCCATCACCTCAAAACCCGGGCTAGGCAGCACAGATCTTGACTTGAAATGCGCTGCCATCAAGGCACTGGCTGAAATAGGCAGGGCGGAGACCATCCCGGAATTATCCGCAATACTTTCATCTTCCAGTTTTTTGAACAGCCGACAGCTTACCAGGCTCAAGCTGGATGTGATCCGCTCGCTGCAGCTCTATCCGCGGGAACAGGCCCTGCCCTTGCTGCAGAAATACGCCCGGGGCAACGGAGAATTGCCCGAACTGGCTTCAACAGTACTCAAACTGATACAGGGCAAACCCTCATGACAGAGCAGATTTCAGACATCATCGGTTTTGTGCGACACATCATGTCCGCCATCACCAATACCGCCATGTACAGTAGCGATCACCCCCAGGTCACACGACTGACCGAACTGGCCTGCGAAAGCATCAACCGCTCATTGCATAACCAGCCGCATTGTTCCCTGATGGTAATAAACAGCGAGCTTATCATTGATGGACAGGCGCAGGAACACAGCATCATCCTCAACCGCTTCTCGCAGTTGCTGGAATCCCTGGGTCTCAGACACATCAAACTCCAGGCAGGTATTGAAAAGCAGGAGATTGCAGATCTGATCAAGGCCCTGTCGCGCAGACGTCTGGACACTGCTGCTTCAATCAGCTCCAGCGCTCACATCAGACTGGGACAATTGGAGGTTGCTGGGCAAGATGACAAACAAGAGTGTTCGGGCACTGCAACACACCCGGATCAGCAGAAACAGCTCACTATCCAGGAGATTCCAAAAGCTGAAATGGAACGCTTCAAGGATATTTACGAACATGCCAGACATCATAACAAGCTGAAGATCAATGGCATTAATGAAATCGTTTCTTCCGTAGTCGATGTTTACCGGCAGGAGTCCCGCTCCCTGCTGGCATTGGCCGTACTGCGCAACAAGGATGAGTACACCTTCACCCATACTACCAACGTCAGCATCCTCAACATCGCCCAGGCCAGCGCACTCGGGATTCAGGGGCAGCTACTCAATGACATCGGTGTGGCGGGCATGCTTCATGACATCGGCAAGCTGTTCATACCGGAAGAAATCCTCAACAAGGATGATGCCTTGACAGACAGCGAAATGGAAATCATGAAATCACATCCGGTCAAAGGTGCCAGGTATCTGCTGGATGCCCCGGGTGTACCGCGCATTGCTGTCATCAATGCCTATGAGCACCATCTTAGACATGACCTTTCCGGTTATCCTCAGGTGCCTGACAACTGGCGACAAAGCCTCTGCAGTCAGATAACAGCCGTTTCTGATGTCTTCGACGCATTGAGAACCAGGCGCACCTATCGTCCGCCCCTGGATTTTCCACATGTAGCCCAGATCATGCTGGACATGATGGGCACTCACCTGCACCCCATACTGGTCAAGAACCTGCTCAACATCATTTCAAACTATGCCGAAAACTGACAAGACTGCCGCATTAAGCATATAAAGCCGCCACTATCTTCCCCTCCCCTGCTTGACTTTGCCCATTGCCATGATTAAGTAATTACAAGCACAGTAGCGATAAATCGAACTATTACAACCGGAAGGCAAACAATCATGGACATCAACAGACTTACCCAAAAATCACAGGAGGCCTTGGGAGAAGCCCAGAAACAGGCCATCTCACTCGGCCATATGGAAGTTGACGGAGAGCATCTTTTGTGGGCACTGCTGGATCAGGCCGACGGACTGGTTCCGAGGGTTCTGCACAAGATCGATCTGCAGCCTCAGCAGATCCAGAAAAATGTTGAAGCAGAACTGGACAGGCGGCCGCATGTGTCCGGACCGGGCGTCGAACCTGGCAGGATCCATGTCTCGCAACGACTTTCACGCATACTGGTGGCTGCGGAAAATGAGGCAAAGCGACTGAAAGACGAATATGTATCGGTCGAACACCTGCTGATGGCACTGCTGGAGGAAGGTGACCAGACCGCGTCGGGCAGAATCCTGAAACAGGCTGGACTGGAGCGGGAAAAGCTGCTCAAGGCGCTGACAGACATACGCGGCAACCAACGCGTACAGAGCAACAACCCGGAAGCCAGTTACGAAGCGCTGGACAAGTATGGGCGGGATCTGGTCAGGATGGCGCGTAGCGACAAACTGGATCCGGTAATCGGACGTGATGAGGATATCCGCCGGGTGATCCGCATTCTGTCGAGGAAAACCAAAAACAACCCGGTACTGATCGGCGAGCCGGGCGTGGGCAAAACCGCCATTGTCGAGGGATTGGCCCAACGGATCGTGCGCGGAGATGTGCCGGAAGGCCTGAAGGATAAAACCGTCTTTGCGCTGGACATGGGCTCGCTGGTGGCCGGGGCTAAATATCGCGGTGAATTCGAGGAGCGCTTAAAGGCCGTGCTCAACGAAGTCAAAGAGGCTGAGGGACGGATCATCCTCTTTATCGATGAGCTGCATACCATCGTGGGAGCCGGCAAGGCCGAAGGCGCCATGGATGCCGGCAACATGCTGAAACCGATGCTCGCCAGAGGAGAACTGCACTGCATCGGTGCCACCACCCTGGATGAGTACCGCCAGCATATCGAAAAGGATGCTGCGCTTGAGCGCCGCTTCCAGCCAGTGCTGGTAGAACAGCCCAGTGTCGAAGACACCGTCTCCATACTGCGCGGCCTTCGGGATCGGTTTGAGGTCCATCACGGCATCAAGATCCAGGACAACGCGCTGGTTGCTGCCGCTACCCTTTCCAACCGTTATATAACCGAGCGCTTTCTGCCGGACAAGGCCATCGATCTGGTGGATGAGGCCTGTGCCATGCTGCGCACCGAAATCGATTCGCTGCCGGCCGAGCTGGACAGCATCAGCCGACGGGTTATGCAGCTGGAGATTGAGGAAACAGCTCTGAAAAAGGAAAAAGACCGTTTCAGTCAGGAACGTTTAGACACACTAAGACGTGAACTGGCCAGCGACAGAGAAAAGGCCGACAGCATGCGGGCCCAGTATGAAGCCGAAAAATGCGCCATCCAGCGGGTGCAGGGGTTGCGCGAACAAATTGAGAAAACCCGACGCGAAATCGAGCAGGCTGAGCGGGCCTATAATCTGGAACAGGCCTCCCGCTTGAAATATTCTGAATTGCCAGGACTGGAAACAGCACTGAAAAACGAAGAGGCTGCCCTGACAAGCAAACAGGGAGGCCAGAAGCTGCTGCGAGAAGAGGTCACCGAGGACGAGATTGCAGAGATTGTCGCCCGCTGGACCGGCATACCGGTGACCAGACTGGTGGAGGGTGAACGGGAAAAACTGCTGCGACTGGAAGATATCCTTCACCAGCGGGTTATCGGCCAGAACGAGGCCGTGCAACTGGTCAGCGATGCGGTGCTGCGGGCACGTTCCGGCATCAAGGATCCCCGCCGGCCCATCGGTTCCTTCATCTTCCTGGGACCAACCGGTGTCGGCAAAACAGAACTGGCTCGCACACTGGCAGAGGCGCTGTTCGACTCTGAAGAAAACATGGTTCGCATCGACATGTCCGAATACATGGAAAGATTTGCCGTGTCACGACTGATCGGAGCCCCTCCGGGATATGTGGGTTACGAAGAGGGGGGACAACTGACTGAGGCGGTCAGACGGAGACCTTACTGCGTCCTGCTGTTTGACGAAATCGAAAAAGCCCATCAGGACGTATTCAACATCCTGTTGCAGATACTGGACGATGGTCGCGTAACCGACAGTCATGGCCGCACCGTCAGCTTCAAGAACACGGTCATCATCATGACCAGCAATATCGGAGCGCCCCACCTGATTGAAGGCATCACTGCCAACGGGGATATTCGGGAAGAGGCGCGGCTGTCTGTCATGCGGGAACTGAAAGGCAGCTTCAGACCGGAATTTCTGAATCGGGTTGATGATATTGTCCTGTTCAAACCGCTGCACATGAACGAAATCATGCTCATCACCGATCTGCTGGCTGACAATCTGAGACAGAGGCTCAAAGAACGACGCATTACCCTTGAAATCTCCGACAGCGCCAGACACTTCATCGCTGAAAACGGCTACGACCCGGTCTACGGCGCCCGGCCACTCAAACGCTATCTTCAGCGAGAACTGGAAACGCGGGTGGCGCGGGCCATCATCGCGGGAGATATCGGTGATAACGGCACAATCAAGGTAGACATGATTGACAACAAGCTAGGAATTACGGTCGCATGATGGATTGTTGCTGATCTGTACCGCCACTCATGTTTCACCAAAGAAAAGCAAAAGGGGCTTCACGATTTCTCGTGAAGCCCCTTTATTTATGGTCGGTGCGACTGGATTCGAACCAGCGACCACTAGACCCCCAGTCTAGTGCGCTACCAGGCTGCGCTACGCACCGATAATCACAAACTGTTTCTTATTGTTACAAGCTCGGTTCTGATTTCCTTCAACAGGTCAGCCAGGTCTGAAGGTGCTACCGGTTGTTCCGGATCAGCTGCCTTGATTCTGCCGCGCGGTGTAATACGTTGCTTGACACCTTCAATTGTAAACTTCTGATCGTAAAGCAGACGCCTTACTTCAAGAATCAGCTCAACTTCCCTGTTCGTGTAGAGCCTCTGCCCCGTACTGCTCTTTTCGGGTTTGAGAAATTCAAATTCGGTTTCCCAAAAACGAAGTACTGATGTCCTGACACCTGCCAATTGGGCAACTTCACCGATCTTGTAAAACAATTTGTCTGGCAGGGCGGTACTCATGGAGACCGTTCTCAGGCTGACTCACCAGCCTCTGCGTTAATTGCACTTTTCAGTACCTGACTTGGTTTGAACGTCAGGATACGACGAGCACCGATCGTGATGGTTTCACCGGTCTGCGGATTGCGGCCACGACGGTCGGCCTTCTGTTTAACGACAAAGTTACCAAAGCCGGCAATTTTAATCTTCTCGCCTGATTCAAGGGTATTCTTGATTATGCTGAAAACCGTTTCTACCATTTCAGCGGATTCTTTTTTGGAGAAACCAATCTTCTGGTGAATTCGTTCGACGATGTCAGCCTTGGTCATAACTACCTCCATACTTGGCAAATTCTTCAACAGAAAGTGAAGGAATGTTTTATAACACGGGGTAAACGTTTACGCAACAGGTTTTTATCTTATTGATACCTTTAACTTATTGACCAGAGCGTCCAGCACCTTCTTATGGACTGCCGTGATTTCGTCATCAATCAATGTCTTTTTAAAGGATCTGTAACGCAGCCTTACAGCGATACTCTTTAGCCCTTCCGGGATGCCCTTGCCACGATAAACATCAAAAATCTCGACATGTTCAACTTCAGATGCCTTGACAGCATGGATGCAGTCAAAAACACTTTCGGCCGGCAGCTCTTCCGGAGCCAAAAACGCAACATCCCTGCTGCTGTCCGGAAAACGGGAAGGAACCGCAATACTGGATTTCTGGCGGCTGAGCTTAACCAGTTTTTCAAAGTTGAGTTCAAAACAGTAAACCGGTTTTTCCAGTCCAAATCTGTCCATTACAGCCGGATGGATCTCACCCGCAGTGCCGATACGATCCCGGCCGACCAGGATTGCACATGACTTGCCCGGGTGATAGTAGGTTTCCGTGTTTTCGGCAACCCACCTGACACCCCCCAACTTCAGCAGGTCAAACAGGTTTTCCAGAACACCCTTCATGTCAAAAAAATCCACCGGGGTTTCCGGACGATCCCAACCCACCCGCTCACGGCTGCCGGTAAAAGCAGCAACAAGACTGAGCGATTCAACAGGCATTTCAGTATCTCCACCAGACATATAGATCCGGCGCATTTCGAACAGCTTCAGATCCATTGAACGGTAGCTGATATTTCTGGCTACGGTTTCAAGCAGTCCCGGTATCAGGGTCGTGCGCATGACCGACTGTTCCTCAGCCAGAGGATTTGCCAGCCGGATAACCGATCGGCGCAGATCATCAGGCGGCAAAAGCAGCTTGTCAGCAGCATCCGGGTTGGTGAAGCTAAAGTTGATCACCTCGTTCAATCCGCTGGCCGCCATGAAATCACGCACAAGCCGTTCCACCGACTGGCACAGCGTGGGCCGGTCGGACAAAACAGCCGCAATCGGCATGGTAGCAGGGATTTTGTCGAAACCGTTCAGCCTGGCAATTTCCTCAACCAGGTCAATTTCACGTTCTATATCCATGCGGTAGGAAGGGGCTACCACTTCCAGTTTACCGTCAGCCAGTTCCTTTACTTCGCACTCCAGGTTGCGGAGGATACGAGCCATTTCCCCGGACGACAGCTCGATACCAATCAGGCTGTTAGCCCTTTCCGGCCGCAACACGATCGGGGCCTTGGTGAAGGGTTGCGGATAAGCATCCAGCACACCCCTGGCAACCGTGCCTTCCGAAAGTTCAGCTATCAATGCCGCTGCACGGTCCAAGGCCCGGATAACGCCGTCAATATCCACACCCCGTTCAAACCGGTGGGATGATTCGGTATGCAGCCCCAGCCGCTTGCTGGTTGCGCGGATAGCCTCCGGCTTGAACCAGGCACTCTCAAGCAGCACATTTGTGGTATCAGTCGATATTTCGGAATTGAGACCACCCATGACACCTGCCAGAGCAACCGGTCGCTCACCATCGCAGATAACCAGATCTGTGGACTTCAGCATGCGCTGCTGATTGTCCAGAGTGACGAACGGTTCTCCTTCTGCCGCCCTGCGGACCACAATCCGTTGACCGGCCAGACGGTCACAGTCAAAGGCATGCAGCGGCTGTCCCAGTTCCATCATAACCAGGTTGGTAACATCAACCACATTGTTGATCGATCTGACACCGACAGCATTCAGGCGTTTTACCAGCCAATCGGGCGAAGGCATAATCCTGCAGCCGGAGATATAACGTGCTGCATATCTGGGACAACGTTCGGCGTCCTCAACAGAAACGGAGATACTGTCACCCACCGCAGCACCGGAGTCGTCCAGCCGTATTTCAGGAAATTTGAGGGGGCTGCCGGTTTTTGCGGCAATCTCACGGGCAATGCCGACAACACTCAGACAATCAGCCCGGTTGGGTGTCAGTCCGATTTCAAGAATGGTATCCTTGAGACCCAGCGCCTGAAACAGAGGCTGACCAAGCTCGAGACCATCCGGCAGGATCATGATGCCATCACTCTCCTCCGCCAAACCCAGTTCCTTTAAAGAACAGAGCATGCCGCAAGACTCCTCGCCGCGGATTTTGGAGCGCTTTATCTTGAACTCACCAGGCAGAACAGCGCCAATCTGAGCCAGGGCAACCGTGTCACCACTTTTGAAGTTCTGTGCGCCGCAGACAACATCCAGGATTTCCCTGCCGTTATTAACCTTGCATAGCGAAAGCTTGTCCGCATTGGGATGTTGGCGCCGTTCCTCAACCCGGGCCACAACCACATCATCCATACCGGAGCCGAGGCGATCGATTCCCTCCACCTCAAGACCGAGCATGGTCAGCAAGTCACTAAGCCGCGCGTCATCAAGATCAAAATCCACATATTCCTTCAGCCAGTTATATGTAACTTTCATAACTAAATACCTTTTTAAGGTTAATCATTATTTGAATTTACCAGTCCCTTGTTCCCGGTTCCCGGTTCCCGTCTTTCAGAACTGACGCAGGAAACGCACGTCATTCTCAAACAATAGACGCATATCGCTGATGCCGTATTTCAGCATGGCAATTCGCTCGATGCCCATGCCAAAGGCAAAACCCGACAACTCTTCGCTATTGTAGTTAACATGCCGAAACACTTCCGGATCAACCATGCCGGCACCGAGGATCTCGAGCCAGCCACTGTTTTTGCAGACCCGGCAGCCCTTGCCGCCGCAGATCACACAGGCGATATCAACCTCTGCCGAAGGCTCGGTAAAGGGGAAAAAACTGGGACGCAGACGCACACCGGTCTTCTGTCCAAAGAGCTGATTGGTAAAAATCGTCAGGATGCCCTTCAGATCGGCAAAAGAGATCTGCTTGTCAACCATTAAACCTTCGATCTGGTGAAACATCGGCGAATGGGTGGCATCCGAATCACAGCGATAGACCGTTCCCGGTGCAATGATACGCAAGGGAGGTTTCTGCTTCAGCATTGTGCGGATCTGCACTGGAGATGTGTGGGTGCGCAGCAGCAGGCTGTTTTCCGTGAAAAACGTATCCTGCATATCCCTGGCCGGGTGTTCGGGGGGGAAGTTGAGCGCCTCGAAGTTATACCAGTCATGCTCGATCTCTGGCCCTTCTGCCACAGCAAAGCCCAGGCCGGCAAAAATATCGCAGACTTCTTCGATCACAAGTGTAATCGGATGTTTGCTGCCGCAGACCGGTTTCCGGCCTGGCAAGGTCACATCTATCCGCTCGGAGCGGAGCTTTTCCATCCGCACCTTCTCGCGCACATCAGCCAGTCTGCTTTCCAGCGCGGAATCAATCCCGTCCCGGGTAGCATTCACCAACTGCCCGACCTGCGGCCGTTCTTCCGGCGCAAGAGTCCCCAGTCCCTTCATCAGGGCAGTCAATTCGCCCTTACGGCCAAAGACCCGGACCCTGATATCCTGTATCTCCCCTTCTGTAACCGCAGCAGCGATCGCGCAAAGAGATTCGGTTTTCAATCGCTCAAGCTGTTCCCGCATAAATTGACCCTTATCGTTTGAATTAGTTGCAAATTCGGTAGAAAAAAAGGAATGGGATCAATTTCCCATTCCTTCTTCTACTGTTACATCGCAAGATATCCGTATCAGATACTGCTTTTTGCCATGCCGGCTATCTCACTGAACCCTTTGGGGTCAGAAACAGCGATGTCGGCAAGCACCTTGCGGTCGATATCCACATTGGCCTTTTTAAGACCGAAGATGAACTTGCTGTAGGACAGTCCGTTCAAGCGCGATGCAGCATTGATACGTGTAATCCACAGACTGCGGAAATCGCGCTTTTTCACACGACGATCACGGAATGCGTAGTTAAGGGCGCGATCAACGGCCTCGGTCGCACTGCGGAAAAGTTTGCTGCGTGCTCCGCGGTAGCCTTTGGCAAGCTTGAGAACCTTGTTACGTCTGCGTCTCGCTTTAAAACCTCTTCTTACTCTTGACATGTTTCTACTCCTTGATCATGAATTTCGCCCGATCCACAAGGGGAGACATTTCCTCGTGGTTCTTGGCATGGCCCGCTATTTGTACGGGATTAATCTTGCAATATTCTTCTGGTCAACATCGGAAACCATCGAGCCGCCACGCAGGTTACGTTTGCGCTTCTTGCTCATCGGGGTCAGGATGTGACTGGTAAAGGCGCTACCGCGTTTGATGCGGCCGGAAGCACTCTTTTTGAACCGCTTGGCTGCGCCGCGGTTGGTCTTGATCTTGGGCATTGCTGTTCTCCTTATCAGGTGTAAATTATCTATAGTTCGGTTATTTCTTAACTTTAGGCGCTACGATCATAAACATGTTACGGCCGTCTACACGCGGCTGAGACTCAATCACAGCCACATCTTCCAACTCGGCGGCAAAACGCTGGATAACAGCCCGCCCCAGATCCATGTGGGTAATTTCACGACCCCTGAAAACCAGAGTAATTTTTGCCTTGTTGCCCTCTTCCAGGAAACGTCTGACATGCTTGACCTTGAACATGAGATCATGATCGTCGGTTTTTGGACGCAGCTTGATTTCCTTGACCTCAACATGAACCTGCTTCTTTTTTGCTTCTTGCTGCTTTTTACTCTGCTGATACTTGAACTTGCCGTAATCCATGATCCGGCAGACAGGAGGAGCGGCGGTGGGTGACACCTCCACCAGATCCAATTGCTGTTGTTCCGCCAACTCAAGCGCTTTTGATGCCGGCATGATGCCAAGCGGCTCTCCGCCAGCTCCAATCACCCTGACTTCTGCTGCACGAATGGCATTGTTGATGTTTACGGTCGGTTTCGCTATGACAGCACCTCCTGATAGTTGCTGATAAATTATTTAAAGGCTTTGGCTTCTGAAAGCACAAAACCGGCAAAATCTGCTGCAGTCATTGCGTCGAGGTTCTTGCCATCACGGAAACGCGGCGCAACAGTGGATGTCTCGACTTCCTTGTCGCCGATCACCAGCATGTACGGCACTTTCTGTAACTGTGCTTCGCGTATCTTGAAGCCAAGCTTCTCGTTTCTGAAATCAGACCGGGCCCTGACACCAGATTCGCGGAGCTGTTCCAACACCTGCTGGGCATAAGGAATATGGCTGTCGGTAACAGTCAGGATAACAGCCTGTTCTGGAGAGAGCCAAAGCGGGAAATTGCCGGCGTAGTGTTCAATCAGCACGCCGATGAAGCGTTCGATGGCGCCCAGAATCACGCGATGAACCATTACGGGGCGCTTTTTCTCGCCGTCCGCTGCGACATAATGCAGGTCAAAGCGCTCCGGCAGTGTAAAATCGCACTGAATAGTAGCACACTGCCAACGCCTGTCAAGGGCGTCTTTCAGCTTGATGTCTATTTTGGGGCCGTAGAATGCGCCATCACCTTCATTGATATCAAAGGCACGCCCGGAATCCTTCAAGGCCGAAAGCAGTGCATTGGTGGCCAGTTCCCAGGCGCTGTCGTCACCAATCGACTTTTCCGGACGGGTGGACAGCTCCATCTCATAGTCAAATCCGAAGATCGCCATCACATCGCTGACGAACTTGAGTACGCCCTTGATCTCGGCATCAAGCTGCTCCGGGGTACAGAGGATATGGGCGTCATCCTGGGTAAAGCCGCGCACACGCAACAAACCGTGCAGAACGCCGGCACGTTCATGACGATGCACCGTACCAAGTTCAAAGTAACGCAAAGGCAGGTCGCGATAGCTGCGCAGATGTGTTTTGTAGATCATCATGTGGGAGAGACAGTTCATCGGCTTGACACCGTAGCTCTGCTCATCTACCTCGGTGAAATACATGTTCTCGCGATAATTTTCATAGTGCCCGGAACGCTGCCACAACTCCGTCTTCAGTATTTGCGGCCCCTGCACAATATCATAACCCCGCTTGAGATGCTCACGGCGTTCGAAATCCTCAAGGATGGTGCGCAGCATGGCACCTTTTGGGTGCCAGATCACCAGACCCGCACCAACTTCGTCAGAGAAAGAGAAAAGATCCAGCTCCCGGCCCAGCTTGCGGTGATCACGGCGTTTGGCCTCTTCCAGACGGTGCAGATAGGCATCCAGTTCCTTCTTGTCGACAAAGGCGGTGCCGTAGATGCGCTGCAGCATACGGTTTTTTTCATCGCCGCGCCAGTATGCGCCAGCAATCGACAGAAGCTTGAAGGCCTTGATGCGGGAGGTAGAAGGCAGATGCGGGCCGCGGCAGAGATCAGAAAAACCGCCCTGATTATAAACCGAAACTGTTTCTGCCCCCAGGTCGCGAATCAACTCAACCTTATAGCTCTCGCCCATGGCTTCGAATTTTGCAACTGCCTCGGCGCTGCTCATTTCCTGCCGCTCGATTTTCATATCAGCAGCGGCAAGTTCAGCCATTTTCTTTTCGATGCGCTCCAGATCTTCAGGACTGAAAGGGGCTGCCACATCAAAATCATAGTAAAAACCGGTCTCAATAGCCGGGCCAATCGTAACTTTTGCCTGGGGAAACAGCTCCTTGACGGCATGGGCCATCAAATGCGATGCCGAGTGGCGAATGATCTCCAGCGCTTCCGGGCTCTTTTCGGTAATGATCTCTGCTTTGCAGCCATCAGTCAGTACAGTGGAGAGATCCACCGGACGGCCATCAATCTTTCCGGCAATGGCGGCCTTGGCCAGACCAGTGCCAATGGATGCAGCCAGCTCTGCAATCGTAGAGCCGGCAGCAATTTCCCTGTTTGATCCATCAGGAAGCAAGATATTTATGTTTGGCATGTAAACCGTTCCCTTAAAGACGGTGTGCGAACAAGCATGCAACACCAGCCTCAGTTATTCTGGCGCAGGCCAGATCATGCAAACAGAAAAGGCATCGAACGTTCGATGCCCAGACACTGAAGCTTTAAATGGTAGGCGCGGGCGGTCTCGAACCGCCGACCTCTACCGTGTCAAGGTAGCGCTCTCCCCCTGAGCTACGCGCCTGCAGTAAAGCAAAGGAGTAATATCCTAATCATTGCCGGATTGTCAAGCAGATTTATCAGTTTTTTCAAGCAGGGCAACGTTCTCGATGTGCATCGTCTGCGGAAACATATCCACCGGCTGAACAGTGCGACAGGAATATCCAAGCATTTCGAGCAGTTTCAGATCACGAGCCAGAGTGGCCGGTGAACAGGAGACATAGAGCATCCGGCGAGGCGACAGGGCCGCCACGCTGCGCAGCACCTTCTCATCACATCCCTTGCGGGGAGGATTTAGAACCACGACATCGACGCGTTCATGATCATCCACCAGCTCATCAACCAGCTCGGCCGCGTCCCCAGCCTCGAAACGGCAATTGGAGATGCCGTTAAGGCGTGCATTGTTACGCGCATCAGCCACGGCAGCTTCAACCACCTCAAAACCGATCACGCTGGCCGCTCCGGATGCCAGGGTCAAAGCGATACCGCCGATGCCGCAATACAGGTCCAGCACGGTTTCCTGGCCTGTCAAGCCGGCCCATTCCCTGACCTGATTGTAGATCAAGGCAGCGCCACCGCGGTTGACCTGAAAAAAGGAGCGTGGGGAGATCATCAGGCTGATATCGCCGATACGTTCGGTTAAATGATGCCGCTGTGTCTGAAAGTGATCCGTTGGCCCCATGATAACATTACCTTCTGAACTGTTAACATTCTGGGCAATCACCTCAACCTCCGGCAACTGCTCACGCACATATTTTGAAAGGTGGTGTATCTCATTATATGAACGTCGGGCGGTGACAAATACCACCATGGCCTTCTGTTCATGCTCCGACACCCTGACCATCAGATAGCGCATTAACCCCATCCGGCTGCGCGGGTTATAGACCGGCACCTTCAATTTGGCGATGCCGCGCCGGACAACCTCAATCACCCTGTTGACCAGCTCATGGTGCAGCGGACAGTCATTCAGATCAAAGACATCATGGCTGGCACGCCTGAAAATACCGATCTGCGGTGCTGAAAATTTGCCACTGACTGCAAGCCTGGCCGTGGTACGGTAATGTAACTGCTGGGGTGGTGACAGCAAGGGGCGCACATCAATCCCGGACAACTCGCTGTACTGACAAAGAGCATTCTGCACAAACTGCTGTTTCCATTCGGCCTGATCGCGATATTTCATGGCGATCAGCGGGCACCCCTGACAGCGCACGCTAACCCTGCAGGCCGGCCTTTTGCTGCGCAAAGGAGACGGGGTTAATATATTCTTCACATATCCATATGCCTTATGCCGAGCCACATGTTCGATACCGATACGAACCTTTTCACCAGGAAGCCCTCCCGCCACCCTGAGCGCATCATGACCGCTGCTGGAAATACCATAGCCATCCTCGTCCAGGGCGAATATCTCCACTTCAAGCACGGATTTTGTGGTCAACCTGGCCGGCACTGCTGCCTTGGACAGTTGCTGTTTTTCGGATTCACGTTGTTTCGGGGCCATCCCCCTGCCCTTGCTGTCTTTATTCATCTACCCTCTCCTGCAATGCTATCAGCATGGCTGTTCAGCAGGCATGCGCGAAACAAGCGCAAGGCCTGTCCACGATGACTGATACTGTTTTTCTGCTCGAGCGTCAGCTCCGCCATGGTTTTCCCAAAACGGTCCACCAGGAAGAGCGGATCATAACCGAAACCGTCATTGCCGCGACCCGCTTCCAGAATACGCCCCTCGATCCGACCGCTAAAGACATGCTCCTCGCCTTGCTGCGTCACAAATGCCATGGCGCACACAAAGGCGGCCCGCCTTTCCTCGGCCCGGATACCGGAAAGTTCTGCCAGCAGTTTACTGTTGTTGGCGTCATCATCACACCCGGGCCCGGCATAACGGGCTGACAGAACACCTGGCCTTCCCCCCAACGCATCCACAACCAGCCCGGAATCATCCGCCAGCGACGGCAGCCCGGTGAAACCGGCAGCAATTCTGGCCTTTTTCAGGGCATTGGCCTCGAAAGTTTCCCCGTCCTCATCAATCTCCGGATAATCCTCATAATCAGCAGCACAAAGCACCAGCTCGAACACGCCTTTCAGGCAGTTCTCGATCTCTTTCTGCTTGCCGCGATTTTGCGTGGCCACAAACAGCTTTTTCATTATCCTTAGACCCCGCGCTGAATTTCGAACAGGCTACTGATACCCGACACAGCCAGGTCACGCATGTCATCCATCTGTGCGACAGTAAACGGTTCCGCCTCGGCAGTGCCCTGCACCTCCACAAAACGGCCGCTGGATGTCATCACAAAGTTCATGTCCACCTCGGCAGCCGAATCCTCCTGATAGTTCAGATCCAGCACAGCCAGACCGTCCACAATCCCCACGCTGACCGCGGCGACCGCTTCCCTGATCGGAATCGTATTCAGCAGTCCCCGCTGCTTCAGATTTGTCAGTGCGTCACAAAGTGCCACATAGGCGCCGGTAATCGATGCGGTCCTGGTCCCGCCATCGGCCTGAATCACATCACAGTCAATATATATGCTGCGTTCTCCAAGGGCGTCCATATCTGTTACAGCACGCAGCGACCTGCCGATCAGCCTTTGAATCTCCAGAGTTCTGCCGCCCTGCTTGCCCTTGGCCGCCTCACGGGGTGAGCGGGTATGGGTGGCACGGGGCAGCATGGAGTATTCGGCAGTCACCCAACCGGTGCCCTTGCCACGCAGAAAAGAAGGCACCGACTCTTCCACGGATGCCGTACAGATCACCTTGGTATCACCGAACTCCACCAGAACAGAACCTTCCGCATGTTTCGTAAAATGCCGGGTAATCCTGACCGGCCGCAACTGATCACAAGCCCTTCCATCACATCTCTGCATCGCTATTTTCTCCCGCTAAATGGTATTGATTTGTATCCACTCCCGGTCCCCGATCCCCGGTCCAGGCTTCCTTGAATAGCCTTTACTACCACCACTGTCAAACAAAAAAGGGAAACCTGCAACTCAGGTTTCCCTTTTGAAAATACTATGTCTTTGAATACTTAGCCTAAATGGGCATTCCCATTTCTGGCCCTGTTGGCGAGGATGGTCGAATCCAGCAACTCTCCGCAGCAGGTGCACTTCCATGCTTCAAAGGAGCGTACAAAATCATAGTACTTTTCAGCGAACATGCGACCTTTGCACCGTGGACATTGCATAATATAACCCTCCTCCAATGTAATCTCATCAAATCATGGAGTGGGTTATTCACCATTCATACCAAATGCTGTTCCGCAAAAAATAATTTTACAATAAAAATTAAACAAGCTTATTTTTCAGCTACTTGAAATATTTAATCAGCCGATCATATTTCGCCTTGCCGATCCCCTCCACATCATGCAGCTGATCAACGCGCATCAAACCGCCAATATTTTGGCGGTGCGCAACAATATTACTGGCCAACGCCGGCCCGACACCAGGCAGCAGCACCAGCTCTGTTTCAGTTATCCTGTTGATATCCAAAGGTATTCCCATAATCAGTCGCGACTGTGTATCCATACGGCCAACCGATATGCTCAATCCCCCCGCACCGTCAGATTTCAGACGAATATGATCCCCGTCCCCTGGCACAGCTGTATTGAGATATTTGAATACAGCATTATCCCGATCCACAGCAACACCCGCCATTTTAATGACGCCAGCCGCCACGTTATTGGCGGGTAGTAGATATACACCGGGATGGGACACATCCCCGGAAACCGCAACCCTGATCATCCCGGCCTGAGGAAGCACACCCTGGCCAGGAGCTGGCTCCGGATCATAACCATATCCGCCCAAAGCTGCCGCAATTACAACCACCAGCGCCACAAGCGCAAAAATCAGCCTGAAACCCAGCTCCTGATGCTCTCCAAACAGATGTCGGACACAACAGATCTTGACCAATCATTACTCCTCAGCCTTGTGCAGTTTGTAGTCGATACTGTCGATCAGCGCCTGATAGGAGGCATCGATGATGTTATCCGAAACGCCAACCGTACCCCAGCGGCTGCTCCTGTCACCCGACTCGATCAGTACCCTGGTCAGCGAGGCGGTGCCATGTCCGGCAGAAAGCACACGCACCTTGTAATCCAGCAGCTTCACTTCTTTCAATTTTGGATAGAATTTTTCCAGCGCCTTTCTGATGGCATTATCCAGGGCATTCACCGGACCACTCCCCTCCGCAGCGGTGTGGGCAATCTGCCCGCCGACCTTGACCTTGATGGTCGCCTCGGCCTTGGGCTTGTCGTCACCGCTACCCTTTTCATCCAACACTCTGAAGCCAAGGATTTGAAAGTACTTTCGGTGTGTTCCAAGGGCTTTCTTCATCAATAGCTCAAAGGATGCCTCAGCACCTTCAAACTGATAACCGCGGTTTTCCATCTCCTTGATACTATCCAGTATCTCCAGGGTAATCGGATCCTTGCTATCCAGATCAATATTGAACTGGGCCGCCTTGGCCAGGATATTGGAACGACCGGAAAGATCGGAGACCAGCACCCGGGTGCAGTTGCCGACCAGCTCCGGCCGGATATGCTCGTATGTCTCGGGATGGCGTTGAATGGCACTGACATGCACCCCACCCTTGTGGGCAAAGGCCGACTTGCCCACATAGGCCTGCTGTTTGCCGGGAGACAGATTGGCCAGCTCGTAGATATAATTGGACACCTGCTGCAGATTGCGCAGCTGCTCATCAGAAATACAATCCAGAGACATCTTGAGTTTCAGGGCCGGAATAATTGAACAGAGGTTGGCATTGCCGCAGCGCTCGCCAAAGCCGTTGAAGGTGCCCTGCACCTGAACCACACCTGCCTCCACTGCCGACAGCGCATTGGCCACAGCACACTCGGAATCATTATGGGTGTGGATTCCCAAAGGGGTGGAGACATGCTGGCGCACATCAGCAATGATACGCGCCACCTCAAAAGGCAGCGTGCCGCCATTGGTATCGCACAGCACGATACAATCCACGCCGGCCAATTCCGCCGCCTTCAGGGTATCAAGCGCATATCCCGGATTGACCTTGTAGGCATCAAAGAAATGCTCAGCATCGTAGAAAACCTCGGCCATATGTTTTTTAAGAAAAACAAGTGAGTCATGAATCAGGTCCAGATTCTCTTCCAGGGAAATGCGCAGCGCCTCGCGCACATGAAAATCCCAACTCTTGCCGAAAATGGTAACCACATCCGGCTCAGCCGACAGCAGGGTTTTGAGATTGGCATCCTTTTCCGGCAATACCCCTGACCGTCGGGTGGAGCCAAAGGCAGCAATTCTGGCCGTATGCAGCTTTTCCTTTCTGATATCCCTGAAAAAAGCCACATCCTTGGGGTTACTGCCCGGCCAGCCGCCTTCAATGTAATCTATCCCCAACTCATCCAGCCTAAGCGCGATGCGAATCTTGTCCTCCAGCAGAAAGGAAATATCCTCGGCCTGGGTACCGTCACGCAGGGTTGTGTCATATATTTTCACACGGCCCACAAACACCTCCACAAGCAACTCATTTGATTTTTTCGAGTTTAGCCAGATACCATCCAACAATCAACCCGAAAACAGCAGATCAGCACAGCCATCGGCCTTGACCGCTATCAGCAGCACTGATATATTCCAGTCCGTCATTAAGCCCTGCCCGCCAACGGGCAGACAGGGTTTCCAGAAATGCAGAATAGTCATACACAAGCCAAGACTCAGGTATAAAGAGCCCCCATGCCCTGCACAGACACCATCATGCCAGACGCCAACACCCGCATCCTTGTCACCGGCGCGGCCGGCTTCATCGGCTTTCACCTCTCCCGCCGCCTGCTTGAACGGGGCTGCCAGGTAGTGGGACTGGATGACCTGAATGACTACTATGACGCCGGGCTGAAACAGAGCCGGCTTGAAATACTGCTGCAGCAGCCGGGCTTCAGATTTGTCAGGGCTGCACTGGAAGACAACGCTGCCATGGCAAGGCTGTTTGCTGATCAATCCTTTCACACGGTTTTCAACCTGGCGGCCCAGGCTGGTGTACGTTACTCCCTCACCAATCCGCACGCCTATATTGCCAGCAACATCAACGGATTCCTGAACATCCTGGAAGGCTGCCGCGGCCACGGCATCAAACACCTGATCTTCGCTTCATCCAGTTCGGTCTACGGCGTCAGCAGCAAGGCGCCATTCAGCGAAAACGACCCGGCTGATCAACCGGTCTCACTATATGCGGCCACCAAACGATCCAACGAACTGATGGCCCACACCTATGCCCATCTCTACGGACTGCCCTGCACCGGCCTACGGTTCTTTACCGTCTATGGCCCCTGGGGCAGACCGGATATGGCCTATTTCAAATTCACCAAGGCCATACTGGAAGGAACAGCCATCGATGTTTACAACCATGGCAGGATGCTGCGTGATTTCACCTATATAGACGATATCATCGAAGGCATCATCAGGATCATGCCGATCATGCCGGTAGCCGATCCCGCATGTGATGGCGCAGCCCCTGTCCCCTGCCGCATATACAACATCGGCAACAACAGCCCGGTGGAGCTGGACACAATGATCCGGCTGCTGGAAAGGCTGCTTGGCAGACAGGCCCATAAGAACCTGCTGCCCATGCAGCCGGGAGACGTGCCCTCCACCTGCGCGGATATCAGCCGGCTTGAGCAGGCAACCGGCTTTGCCCCCTCAACGCCACTGGAAACCGGACTGGCCCGTTTTGTTGAATGGTACAATGGGTATTACCGCCATTAGAGCCCTGCAGACAGGCCAATTTGTGCTGGCGACACACCCGGGCTTGTGATATAAAATTAATTTTCTGAGATCCACCCATGGAGTTGGACGTGAACTCAAACCTGGACGCACTTCAACAAGCCCTGACCGAGGTACCCGGACTTGAGCTGGCTGTGTTGATCGGCAGCCAGGCTACCGGCAAGACCACTTCCGACAGCGACTGGGATATCGCCATCCAGTGGGGGCGTGACACTGACTTTCTTACACAGCTGGCAGACACGGAAGTGTTGCGGCGCGCGCTGGCCCATCTGCTGGGAGTTGGAGAAAACAAGGTGGATTTGATTGATCTACCCACAGCCGGGCTTGCCATGCGAGCCGCCGTTGCCGAAGAAGGCATCCTGCTCAAGGGCGACAACACCCTGCCATGGCACCATTTCCTCAAACGCACCTGGCGCGAACTTGAGGAATACTACTGGGAGCAGACCTATTGTGATTCAAACAATTTTTGACGCTATTTCAGATAGATATGGCTCTGCGCCTCTGTGTGATCTGCTTTTAATATGATGGTTGTTTTTACGATTTTCTTAGCGCCCTCCGCGTCTTGAGTGAACAGAAGTGAACGGACGAGAAACCAGGCTTTTATCTCTCGCGAAGCCGCAAAGGACGCAAAGAAAGGCCTCAATTCTTTTGATGGGTTCACCCCTGAAATGATTTCTGTTACGGTTTTCTTGCGAGATCCGCGTATTAAGTGAGCACGGCGAACGGGCGAGAAACCAGCTTTTGCCTCACGAAAAATGCGCCCTGTTACCAAACAATTCGACATGCCACTGTTCTTTGCTTGATGAAGATGGGACGCCTAAGGAGTTTAAATATGGCAACTACAGTTGAGAAAATCTGCAAAGAGGCGTTGATTCTCCCGGCAGATGCGCGTATTGGTCTCGTTGAGCGCCTGCTTATAAGTCTTAATCTTCCAACTCGGGCAGATATTGACCATTTATGGGCCGAAGAGTCAGAACGCCGTATTGCTGAAATTGATCGTGGAGAAACCAGGCTTATTCCCGGTGATCAGGTTTTTGATAACATTCGTCGAAAGTACGGGAAATGACGTTCAGTTTTCACCCCCGCGCTGAGCAGGAACTTGACAAGGCTGTGCACTATTACGAAGATCAATGTTCCGGACTGGGTTTAGAGTTTGCTGAAGAAGTGTACGCAGCCATCGCCCGTATCATTGCTTATCCGAAGGCTTATACGCGACTCTCAAAGCATACGAGACGTTGTCTGGTACACCGGTTTCCCTTTGGTATCATATTTCAAGTTAAAGGCTCAGTGCTTCGCATAATTGCTGTTTCCAATCTGAATCGGAAGCCGGGGTATTGGAGAAATAGAGTCAACGCAGGTATTGCTGAATAATTAAGGGAAAAATACGGACTGGCATCCCTCATTTGAAAGATGCCAGTCAGGTCCTCAGCGCAATACATGGGACGGCCATAATTTCACAGGCAAGCAATAACTTGACATTATGAGGCTCTTGCAAAAAGATTGTCATCCCCGAATGGTTCTGTCGGGGATCCATTCTTTTCAACATCTTAAAAGCTGGATTCCGGCTAGAAACCTGCCGGAATGACATTTTACGAGACTATTGCAAGAGGCTCTTGTTTTATGATTTCCTTAGCGCGCTCCGCGTCTTGAGTGAACAGAGTGAACGGGCGAGAAACAAGGCATTTGTCTCACGCGAAGCCGCAAAGAACGCAAAGTAATGCTTCAAACCTTTTGCTGGGTTAACCCCTGAAATGATTCTTTTGCGACTTTCTTGGCGCTCTCCGCGTCTTGAGTGAGCACAGCGAACGGGCGAGAAACCCAGGCTTTTGTCTCTCGCGAAGCCGCAAAGGACGCGAAGAAAACCCAAAAGCAGATGCTTTGACCCGATAAAATTCCTTCTTACTGGGTGTTACAGCTATAAATACAACAACGGCCTTAAACAACAAAAGAAGCTGTTTCTTATACGGTTCCCTTGGCGCCCTCCGCGTCTTGAGTGAACAGAGCGAACGGGCGAGAAACATGGTTTTCCTTAAGGGTAAACTGCTATATGCACGAAAATGATATTGCAGAAAGCATCATCGATGCCTGTTTTAAAGTTCATACCGACCTGGGACCAGGTCTGCTGGAATCAGTATATGAAAGCATCCTTGCCCATGAACTTCAGAAACGAGGGTTTTCCGTCAC